>CP102593.1:4295000-4634687 GCA_025666215.1 Xanthomonas campestris pv. phormiicola
CTGGGCTGCATGGTGCAGATGCTGGGCCTGCTCGCGCTGGCGTGGACCTTGCACACGGTGTGGCCGCATCCCGGCTGGCGCGCGCTGGCGCCGGCGACGGCGCTGATCGGCGCCGGACAGGCCTGGATCGTGGCCTGCTTCTACCGCATCGGCCTGTCGCAGGTACCGACCGAGCATGCGGGTGCGGGCAGCGCCATGCTCTCCACCGTCCTGCAGGCGGCGATGGGCCTGGGCCCGGCGGCGCTGGGCGCGGTCTACGCGCACGCGCGCGGCGGCGGCAGCCTGGCGGCGATGCAGGCGGCCCTGGGCAGTGAGTGGCTGGCGATGCTGCTGCTGGTGGCGTGCACCCTGGTCTACCGGCAGCGCCAGCGCCGCCCCGTGCAAGCCGCGGCGACCTGAACCCGGCCGCTCGCGGCACCGCCCCGGCTGCGGCGCAGGCAGGCCGGCAGCCGACGTGCCAGCGCGGGTGCCGCTATAATCGAGGACATTCATTTCGTCGCCTTCCGGCCCCGGCCGGCGGGCGTCCTGCGCCTTCCGGAGACCCCATGTCGCAATACATCTACACCATGAACGGCGTCAGCAAGACGGTGCCGCCGAAGCGCCAGATCATCAAGGACATCTCGCTGTCGTTCTTCCCGGGCGCCAAGATCGGCCTGCTCGGCCTCAACGGCGCCGGCAAGTCGACGGTGCTGAAGATCATGGCCGGCGTGGACACCGATTTCAGCGGCGAAGCGCGCCCGCAGCCGGGCATCAAGGTCGGCTACCTGGCGCAGGAGCCGGAGCTGGACCCGGCCAAGACCGTGCGCGAAGCGGTCGAGGAAGGCGTCGGCGAAGTGCTGCAGGCGCAGGCCGCGCTGGACAGGATCTACGAGGCCTATGCCGAGGAAGGCGCCGACTTCGACAAGCTCGCCGCCGAGCAGCAGCGCCTGGAGGCGATCCTCGCCGCCGGCGACGCGCACATGGTCGAGCAGCAATTGGAGATCGCCGCCGACGCGCTGCGCCTGCCGCCGTGGGACGCGGTGATCGGCCCGCTGTCCGGCGGCGAGAAGCGCCGCGTGGCGCTGTGCCGGCTGCTGCTGCAGAAGCCGGACATGCTGCTGCTCGACGAACCGACCAACCACCTGGACGCCGAGTCCGTGGAATGGCTGGAGCAGTTCCTGGCGCGCTACACCGGCACCGTGGTGGCGGTGACCCATGACCGCTACTTCCTCGACAACGCCGCCGAGTGGATCCTGGAACTGGACCGCGGCCGCGGCATCCCGTGGAAGGGCAACTACACCGACTGGCTGATGCAGAAGGAAGAGCGCCTGAAGCAGGAAGACAACCAGGAGAAGTCGCGGCAGAAGGCGATCCAGAAGGAACTGGAGTGGTCGCGGCAGAACGCCAAGGGCGGCCGCACCAAGGGCAAGGCGCGTCTGGCGCGCCTGGAAGAACTGCAGTCGGTCGATTACCAGCGCCGCAACGAGACCAACGAGATATTCATTCCGCCGGGCGAGCGCCTGGGCAACGCGGTGCTCGAGTTCAAGCACGTCACCAAGAAGTTCGGCGACCGCCTGCTGATCGACGACCTCAGCTTCCTGGTGCCGTCCGGCGCCATCGTCGGCATCATCGGCCCCAACGGCGCCGGCAAGTCGACGCTGTTCAAGATGATCATCGGCAAGGAGAAGCCGGACTCGGGCGAGATCGTGCTCGGGCCGACGGTGAAGCTGGCCTACGTGGACCAGAGCCGCGACAAGCTGGAAGGCAACCACAACGTGTTCCAGGAAGTCTCCGGCGGCCTGGACATCCTCAACATCAACGGCGTGGAGATCCAGTCGCGCGCCTACCTGGGCCGCTTCAACTTCAAGGGCCAGGACCAGCAGAAGCTGGTCGGCAGCCTGTCCGGCGGCGAACGCGGCCGCCTGCACATGGCCAAGACCCTGCTGCAGGGCGGCAACGTGCTGCTGCTCGACGAACCGTCCAACGATCTGGACATCGAGACGCTGCGCGCGCTGGAAGACGCGCTGCTGGAGTTCCCCGGCAACACCTTCGTGATCTCGCACGACCGCTGGTTCCTGGATCGCATCGCGACCCACATCCTGGCGTTCGAAGGCGACTCGCACGTGGAGTTCTTCCAGGGCAACTACCGCGAGTACGAGGCCGACAAGCGCCGCCGCATGGGCGACGACGCCGGTCCGAAGCGGCTGCGCTTCAAGGCGCTGAAGTAAGCGAGCGCGGAACGCGCAGATGCACCTTGCCACGGCCCGCGCACAGCGGGCCGTGTGCATTCGGGCGCTGCTGCGGCTCGGACTCTCTCAGGGCGCTAGACACCTGTGGGAGCGACTTCAGTCGCGACGGGCACTACCGGTAACGCCCGTCGCGACTGAAGTCGCTCCCACAAAGGGCATCGCCTGGCATTCGATCCGGCGCTACAGCTCGTAGGACAGCACGTCCTCGAAGCCGAACTTGCCGAAGTCGCGGATGCGCGACGGGTACAGCCGCCCGATCAGGTGGTCGTGCTCGTGCTGCACCACCCGCGCATGGAAGCCTTCGGCCTCGCACACCACCGCGTTGCCGTCCGGGTCCAGGCCGCGGTAGCGGATCTGCCGGTAGCGCGGGATCACCGCGCGCAGCCCGGGAATGGACAGGCAGCCTTCCCAGCCGTCCTCCAGTTCGTCGGACAGCGGCTCGATCTGCACGTTGGCCAGCGCGGTGCGCGGCACCGGCGGCGCATCGGGATAGCGCCCATTGCTGTCGAAGCCGAACACCATCAGTTGCAGGTCCACCGCGATCTGCGGCGCGGCCAGGCCGACGCCGCGCGCGGCGTCCATGGTCTCGAACATGTCGGCGACCAAAGCGCGCAGCTCCGCGCTGCCGAAATTGTCGACCGGCTGCGCGATGCGCAGCAGGCGCTGGTCGCCCATGCGGATGATGTCGCGGATCATGCCCTGCTCCTGTCGCCGAATGCCGCGCCGATTATCCGCCGACTGGCGCGCGCTTGCAGCCTGGCCATCTCGACCTGGCGGCGAGTGGCGCGGCTGCGGGTGCGGTGGGGGCTGAAGCCCATGCCTTTCAACTTGCGGCGACCGACGCGGCGCATCGCGCACCCGGCGCGACGCGCTTTTTCGTGGCGATGCTGTAGAACAACGACCTGGACTCCGCCGCGCGCAGGCAATGCACAACGATCGCCCTGGATCCTCTTTCTTCTCGCCGAGCCGGCGCGACCTGCTGCGGCTGGCCGTGCTGGCCCCGGCGGCGATCGGACTGGGCCTGCTGCCGGGCTGTTCGAATCCGCCACGTTTCGACGGCAGCTTCATCCAGCCGTGGCGCAGCCACCTGGACCTGGGCGCGCAGGACTGGCAACAGCACATGGCGCTGGCCCAGCGCCTGGGCTGCCGGCAGATCGTGGTGCAGTGGGCCGGGCTGTACGGCAGCGGCGGCGACGCGGACTGGACCCTGCCGGACAGCACGCTGCAGCTGATCTTCTCCACGGCGGCCGCCGCCGGCCTGCAGGTGCGCGTCGGCCTGCCCTACCACAGCGGTTGGTGGAAGGCGCTGCAGGCGCCGGAGCTGGCCACGCTGGATGCGTTCCTGGCGCTGACCCTGGAGCACGCGCGCGCCTATCTGCAGGCCGCGCCGTGGCGCAGGCAGGCCAACTTCGACGGCTGGTACCTGCCGTACGAACTGGAACAGTTCCACTGGGCGCAGGACGCGCGGCAGCAGCGCCTGTGCAGCTGGCTGGCAGCGCTGTGCGCTGCGGCCAGCGCCGGCACCGGGAAGGTCACCGCGATCTCCACGTATTTCAGCCGGCTGCAGACCAGCGGTTCGCTGCCGCAGCTGTGGAACCGCATCCTCGACCAGGTGCCGCTGCGGCCGATGGTGCAGGACGGCGTCGGCGTGGCCGGGCTGGACAACCTGGACGGCGTGGATCCGCTGCTGGCGGCGCTGCGCGCGCGCCAGGTCGCCTTCGACGTGGTGGTCGAACTGTTCGAGGAACTGCCCAGCTCGGCGGCCGACGGCAGCCACTTCCAGGCGCAGACCGCCGATGCCGCGCGCATCCAGAAACAGCTGGCGTGGGCGCAGCGCAGCGGCGCCGCCGGCATCTTCGCGTTCGCGCTGGACCCGTGGCTGTCGCAGGACTCGCCGCGCGCGCAGGCGCTGCGCCGGCAGTGGCGCGCCGGGCGCCCATAGCCGCCCGGCGCGCGCCTACAGGGCGCGGCCGATGATGTCGCGCAGGATCTCGCTGGTGCCGCCGAAGATGCGCAGCGCGCGCGCATCGGCCCAGGCGCGGCCGATGCCGTACTCGCTGCTGTAGCCGTACCCGCCGTGCAGCTGCAGCAGCGCGTCCAGCACCTGGCCCTGGATCTCGGTGGCGTTGAGCTTGGCCATCGCCGCGGTGGTCGCCTGCAGCCGGCCCTGCATGTGCGCGCCCAGGCACTGGTCGAGGAAACTGCGCAGCATCGCCAGCCGCGCCGCCGCGTCGGCGAGCACGAAACGGGTGTTCTGGTGGTCGATCAGGTGGCGGCCGAACGCCTTGCGCTGGCGTACGTAGGCCAGGGTCTGGTCGAGCATGCCCTCGGCCGAGGCCGCCGCGCGCAGCGCGATCGCCAGGCGTTCGGCGGCCAGTTGTTCGCCGAGGTAATCGAAGCCGCGCTGTTCTTCGCCGAGCAGGTGCGAGACCGGCACCGCCACGTCCTGGAAGAACAGCTCGCTGGTGTCCTGCGCGTGCTGGCCGATCTTGGCCATCGGCGCGCCGCGGACGACGCCGGGCAGTGCGGTGTCGACGCAGAACAGGCTCAAGCCGCGCGCGCCCAGTTCCGGCGCCACGGTCGCCACCACCACCGCCACGTCGGCGTTGCTGCCGTTGCTGATCCAGGTCTTCTGGCCGTTGAGCAGGTAGTGCTCGCCGTGGCGCACGGCGCGGGTGCGGATCGCCTTGAGGTCGCTGCCGGCGCCGGGCTCGGTCATCGCGATCGCGCCGATCGCCTCGCCGCGCGCCATCTTCGGCAACCATGCCGTGCGCACCGCGTCGCTGCCGTACTGCATCAGGTACGGCGCGACCATGTCCGAATGGATCGAGAAGCCGATGCCGAGGAAATTCGCCCGCGCCAGTTCCTCGATCACGCAGGCGGCATGCACGGCGTCGCCGCCCAGGCCGTAGGGCTCGGGCAGCTGGCAGTTGAGCAGGCCGGCCGCGCCGGCCGCACGCCACAGCGCGCGCGGGGTGATGCCGTCGCGCTCCCACTGCGCGTAGTGCGGGGCGATCTGGCTGTCGATGAAACGCCGCACCTGCGCACGGAACAGGGTGTGGTCTTCGCGGAACACGGGGCGCTCGCGCATGGCTCAGCGACCGACCGGATCGGTGCCGCTGAGCTGGCCCTGCAGCACCGGCGCGCTGCCGCTGCCGCTCAGGAACAGGCTGTAGTGGTCGCCGGGCTGCAGCGACGGCAGCGCCAGCGGCGCGCTGTCCTTGCTGCCGCACGTGGCGACCAGGCGGGCCTTGACCGGGTTGATCGCGCGCGCGCTGCTGGCGCCCGCGGCGACGGCCGGGAACACCACCGCGCCGCCGTCGGCGATCGCCAGCCGCGCCTGGCCGCAGCCGCCGGCCAGGTTGTAGAAGCGGATCTCGGCCTTGAGCGCATCGCTGCTGCCGCCGCCATCGGCCAGCACCGCCAGCGGTCGCGACGGCGCGGCCGGGTCCAGCACCAGGGTGGTGAAGCTGCCGGCGGCGACCTGCGCCTGCTCGCGCGCCTTGCCGGCCACGCGCAGCGCGAACGGCTTGCCGCCTTCGACGATGGCGTAGCGGGTGGCGCGGCTGGCCGGGCCGATGCGCTGTGCAGCGCCATTGCCGATGCCGACCTCGAGCGCGGCATCGCCCGGGTTGAGCACGCGCACGAACGCCGAACCGGCCGGCGGGCGCGCGGCGTACAGCTGCGCGAGGCGGCCTTCCGCGGCGTCCTGTTGGGCGGTGGCGGCCAGTGGCGCGAGCGCGGCGGCGGCAAGCAATGCGAGCATCCATTTCATCGTGGCGTTTCCTGGCTGCGGAGCATGCGCGCCATGGCATAGCGCTGCTCCAGTTGTTTGCGATCGACCTTGTCGCTGTTGCCGGTGGGCAACGCGTCCACGGCGATCAGTTCGGAGGGAATCATGTAGGCCGGCACGCGGCGAGCGAGTTGCCGCTTCCAGTCCCGCAGCGCATCCGGCAGCGGCCGTACCGCGCCGACGCCCGGCACCGACAGTTCGACGAAGCCGATCATCCGCACCAGGCTGCCATCGGGCCGGCGCAGCACCACGGCGGCACCGGCGACCACGCCGTCCAGGGTCGACAGCGCCGCATCCACTTCGGCCAGTTCGATGCGGTAGCCGTTGAGCTTGATCTGGTCGTCCCTGCGGCCGCGGAAGTAGAACCGTCCCTGCGCATCGACCTCGCCCAGGTCGCCGCTGCGGTAGGCGCGCTTGCCGTCGTGCTCGAACAGCACGCCCTGGTCGAGGTCGGGGCGGTCCAGATAGCCGCGCATCACGTGATCGCCGGCCATGCAGATCTCGCCGGCGTCGAGGAATACCTCGGCATACGGCTTGGCCACGCCGATCGGGAACGGGTTGGGTGCGGCCGCGCGCAGTGCGGCATCGATCTCCACCCAGGTGGTGGAACAGGTCGCTTCGGTCGGGCCGTAGGAGTTGACGATGCGCGCCTGCGGGAAGCGCGCCCACAGTTCTTCGGCCACGCGCGGGGTCAGCGACTCGGCGCCGAACACGAACACCTGCAGCGCGGGCAGGCGCTCGGCGCTGAAGCGCGGATTGAGCAGCTGCTGGCGCACGAACGAGGGCGTGGACGCCCACACCGCCACATCGGACTGGCGCAGATGGTCGACGAAACGGTCGCTGTCGGCGATCACCTCGCGCGGGCACAGCACGCAGCACCCGCC
Organism: Xanthomonas campestris pv. phormiicola; assembly: GCA_025666215.1. Taxonomy (NCBI): domain Bacteria; kingdom Pseudomonadati; phylum Pseudomonadota; class Gammaproteobacteria; order Lysobacterales; family Lysobacteraceae; genus Xanthomonas; species Xanthomonas campestris. The sequence continues at coordinate 4,301,906 of CP102593.1, forward strand.
CAGGCCGAGCGCGCCGCACAGGTCGAACAGCGAGAAATCGAAGTTGAACAGCATCTGGTTGAGGAACGCCGGCGCCGGCCCCAGCGCCAGGCAGTCGCGGATCCAGCCGGCGAACAGGGCCACGCTGTCGCGGCCGATCTGCACGCCCTTGGGATCGCCGGTGCTGCCGGAGGTGAACATGATGTAGGCCAGCTCCGGCACCGCCAGCGCGCGCGCGTGGTCGGCACCAGCGCCGAACGCATCGGTGGCGGCGTCGTAGACCGCGGCGGCATGCACCAGCGCGACGATGCGCTGCAGCCGCGCCGGTGGATTGATGGTGTCCACCGGCACGTAGGTCACGCCCAGTTGCAGGCAGCCGAGCATGGCCACCACGAAGGCGGCCTGCTTGTGGCCCCAGATCACCAGCGCATGGCCTGGCTGCACGCCGGCCTGCTGCGCGCGGGCGACCCAGTGCTGCGTGGCCTGGTACACCCCGGCCCAGTCCAGCACGCCATCGGCATCGCGCAGCGCGGGCGCCTGCGCGGCGCGTTCGCACTCGACGAAACGGCATCGCTCGAAATCAAAGCGCATGCATGCGGCTCCTGGCGCGGTCCACGCTCAGCGCCGGTGCGCGGCGACGTAGTCGGCCAGCACCTGCACCGATTCGACCAGCGTGTCGATCTCGTCGATCGGCAGGGTCACGCCGAGACGGTCCTTGACCTCGACCATCAGCTGCACCTTGGACATCGAATCGAACAGCGATTCCATGTATTCGTCGGGCTGCACGCGGGTGCCGATCACGCTCTCGACGATGTCGCCCAGCTGGGCCTGGAGGGTCTGCATGTCCATGGGATTCACCTTGTCAGAACTGGAAATAGAGGAAACGCGATGCCTTGTGCAGGCTCGACAGGCACAGCGCGAGCAGCGACAGCATCGCCAGCAACCACGGCAGGTTCGGCTGCCAGCGCATCCACGCGCGCGGCGCCGGGCTCGGCTTGCTCAGCGCGGGCGAATACACGCCCATGATCTGGTGCGCGTTCGGCGCCAGCCATACGATCGCCAGCAGCAGCGCGATGTACAGCAACTGCACGTGGTGGCCGATCAGCAGGCGCCAGGCATCGCCCAGGCCCATGCCGGCGACAGGGCCGAGGCCGTGCAGGCTTTCCGCGCCGCGCAGGCCGGCCATGCCCTGCACCAATCGCCATGCATCGCCCACGCCGTCGGCGCGGAAGAACGCCTGCGCCACCAGCACCGCGGCGAAGGTCAGCAACAGGCAACCGACATGCTGCAGCGGATTGAACCTGCGCAGCGCCGCCGGCGTGCGGCCGACGACGAAGATGCGCCAGGCATGGTTGATCGCCAGGTAGGCGGCATGCAGCAGGCCGAAGATCAGGAACTGCAGGCCGGCGCCATGCCAGATGCCGGCCAGGCCCATCGCCCACACCGTGGGCAGCACGATCAACGACAGGAAGCCGCCCGCCGAGGCCACCGCGGCCGGGCCGCCGGCGCGCCCGTGGCGGCTGCGCCAGCGCGTCACCGCCATCGCCACCGGGTAGTACAGGTAGGCGGTGATGTAGCGGGTCAGGGTCATGTGCCAGCGCGACCAGAAATCGATCACGCTGGTCGCCTTGTACGGCGAGTTGAAGTTGAGCGGGAAGCGGATGCCGAACATCCGCGCCAGCCCCAGCGCCATGTCCGAGTAGCCGGAAAAATCGAAATACAGCTGCAGCGCGTAGCTCAACGCCGTGGCCCATGCGCCCCAGAACTGCAGCTCGCCGGTGCTGGCGAAACCGGCGTCGGCGTGCGGCGCGATGCTGTCGGCCAGCAGCACCTTCTTGGCCAGGCCGATCACGAACAGCATGCCGCCGACCGACAGGTTGTCGGCGTGGAAACGGTAGGTCTCGCGCCTGCTGAACTGCGGCATCATTTCCTTGTGGTGGAGGATGGGGCCGGCGATCAGGTGCGGGAAGAAGGTCACGAACAACACGTAGCTGAGCGGGCTGCGGTCGTTGACCAGACCGGCGCGGCAGTCGAGCAGGTAGCCGATCTGGGTGAAGGTGAAGAAGGAAATGCCCAGCGGCAGGATCAACGCATCCAGCGGGCCGACGTTGAGCCCCAGGTCGTGGGCGAAGGTGACCATCGCCGCGACGTACTTGTAGTGCACCAGCAACGCCAGGTCGGCGGCCACGCCCAGCGCGACGACCAGCAGTTGCAGCCGTGGCCGCGTCCCCAGCGCCAGCACGAGCAGGCTGACCAGGTAATTGAACGCGATCGAGCCGAGCAACAGCACCACGAACTGCGGATTCCACCAGCCGTAGAACACGATCGAGGCCACGCACAGCCACAGCGCGGCCAGGCGCGGTTGCAGCGCACCGAGCAGGTAGTGCACGCCCAGCGCGATCGGCAGGAACATCAGCAGGAACAGGAAGGAATTGAACAGCATCGTCGGTCGGCGCTCAGTCGATCCCGGCCAAGGCCGCCTGCTCGCCCTCGGTCAGCGGCAGGGACAGGGCCATTTCGGAGAATTCCCAGATCACCAGCTTCAGGCTCGGCGGCCAGTGCGCGCGCTGCGGCCAGGCCGCCAGCAGCGCGCCGGAGAACTGGCCGCCGTCCAGGCTCTGGTTCCACACTTCGCGGCCCAGGGCATTGCCCAGGCGCTCGGCGAACAGGCTGCGGCGTCCGTTGGAGCTGCCCAGCAGCAATACCTCCACCGGCGGCGTGTCATCCAACAAGCCGCCGCTGCGCAGCGGTGCGATGGTCTGCTGCGGTTCGCGATCCAGTGCCGGGCGCCAGGCCGGCGGCGCATGCTCCAGCCCGGCCAGCACGATCAGGTCGCCCATCCGCGGCGTCGGCGCACCGGGCGCGCCGACCGCGAACGCCTGCCCGCCGCGCCCGCCGAGCAGCGGCAGCGCGGAGGTGGCCACCGCGTCGGCGGCGCGCTGCGCGCCGATGCGGTTCATGTGCACGTCGGTGCGGAAGAACACCGGCGCCTGCCCTGCCTGCAGTACCGGCAGCAGATCGGTCGAGGCCACGCCCGCGGCGGCCAGCGCCTGTTGCCACTGCCCCAGCCGCGCGCGCATCGGCGCCGAATGGTGCAGGCCGCAGGTATGCGCCTGCTCGATCCGCGATTTGTCCGGCACCACCACCACCAGCAGGTGCACGCCCTGCGCCTGCAGTTGCCGCGACCAGTGCCGCATCAGGTGCACGCGCTGGGCCAACACCGGCGCGCCTGCGCCCGCAGGCGGACGCAGGCCATCGCGGTAGAACAACCAGTCCGGACAACCCAGCGCGACCTGCGGCCCCGGATCGCCGAGCAGCCGATAGCGCACCGCCGCGCCGACCAGGTCGGCACGCGCCTGCAGCGGCGGCTTCAATGCCGCATTGATCGCGCGGCCGGCCTCGCCATCGGCCCAGCGTGCAGGCGCCAGCGATGCCGCCGGCAGTTGGGCGTGGCCCAGCATCCGGCTTCCGCACAGCAGGCCGGCGACCAGCAATGCGGCCAACACCACGGCCGTGGCGATGTGCGCCCGCGCCGGCGCGGCCGCGGGCAGGGGCGCAGCTGCGCCGGGACGTGCACTCATCGGCTTACTGTCCCAGCGCCTTGTGCAGGCGCGCCTGCCACTGCTGCACGCTCATGATCGAGGCGTTGTCCCACTGGCCGCGCGCGTCCGGGCCCTGCCCATAGGTCGGCTCGAACATCTGCCACACCAGCACCTGCGGCTTGCGCTGCTGGAACTCGGGCGATTCCAGATACTCCAGCAGCGTCGCCCAGTGGCCGACATTGCCGGGCTTCCAGTTCACCGACACCGGGCGATCGAGCGCGTTGGACAATTTCTGCGGAAAACCGAAATACGGCTGCACCATGCTGTGCCCGGTGACGTGCACCGGTGCCGGCGCGTCGTCCAGCAGCGCCTGCTGCTCGGACTGGCGGCGCACGCTGAAGGTGTCGCGGCCGACCGCCTTGCGCTGCGCATCGGTCAGGAACAGTTCGGCCAGATCGCCGAAGCGGCGCTCCTTGATCTCGCTGCCCAGGGCCATGCCGGTGCCGTCCCGGCCCTGCAGGTGCGGCAGCTGCTGGCGGATCTGCGCGGCGACCGCCGTCGCCACCGCGTCGGCGGCCGGTTGGGTCCAATGCTGGTCGCTGCGGTAGAACACGTCCTGCCCGCCCTGCTTGACCTGGCGCAGCACCTGCAGCGCATCCACCGCCGGCACCTGCGCCGTCACCAGACCGGTGCGGACCAGCGCATAGCGGCCGCGTACGGCATCGCTCATGCGCTTGCCGTCGGGCAGCTTGTCCTCGTAGAACAGCGCCTTGTCCGGCAGCACCACGACCTCCAGCGCGATCCCGGCCGCGGCCAGCGCCGCGCGCGCCTCGGCGATCAACGCGGTGTTGCGCCCGATCGCGGCGCCATCGACCTCGCTCAGGCTGCCCCATGCAGGGAACAACCAGCCGTCCTTGCCGACCATCACGATCGAGGACTCCTGCGCCGCGCTGGCGCTGGCGCTGGCGCTGGCTGTGGCAGTTGGCGCCTGCGCCAGCACCGGCGCGGCGGCGAAGGCGCACAGCAGGCCAAGCCACAGCGCACGGGTAGGCACGGGAACAATCGGGGCGACAGGATCGGTCATGGCAGGTGTTTGGGCAGGCATCAGTAGGAGAAGGTGGCGGTGGCGAACAGGCCCTTGGCGCGTTGGGTATCGCCACCGCCGATCGCGAAGCGGTATTGCACGCTCAGGTCCAGGTAGGACCGCGCCGCGTTGTAGCGGTCCTCGCGGAACCAGTAGCGCGCGCCGACGCCGGGACCGGCGCCGAGCGACCAGCTGCGGTCGGTGTCGGACAGGGCGAACGCCTGCTCGCCGATCAGCGGGTAGTCGATGCCGCTGACCCGCGAGCGCTGGTCGAGCCAGTCCGCGGCCACCACCAGAGACGGGGTCAGCACCCAGCGGGTCTGCTCGGCGCCGAAGCGGTAGCTGCGCCCGGCATGCAGTTCCGCGGCGGCGAACCATTGCGCGCGATGCAGGCGGCCATCGGAGGCGAGCAGGGTTTCGACCGGCGCGCCGCCGCTGTCCAGCCGATCCACGCTGAAGCGCGCGCGGTTGTCGTCCCAGCTGTAGCCGGCCTGCGCATAGCCGCTCAGCGTCCACCACTGGTTCACGTCGGTGCGCACGCCGGTGCCGTGGTAGAAGCCGTAGGTCAGGTAGGACATCCAGCCGCCGGCACCGCGGTCCAGGCGATAGCGCGCCTGCGTATTGATCTGCTGCGGCTGGTTGGAGTCGCGCTGGATGCGGCACTGGATCGCGGCCGCGTCCGGATAGACGCCGCCGTTGCGGGTGCCGCTGCCGAGGAACTGGCGGCGCTCGATGCCCGCGCTCAGGCCGGTGCGGCCGAACGCGTAGCGCACGCCGAACGAGCCGATGGTGGACGGCCAGCCGGCGCTGGAACGCGAGCGGCTCAAGCGCTCGGCACGCGCGCGTGCGTCTTCGGTGGCTTCGCCGGTGCACGGGTCCACGGCGAGCACCGATTCGAACGTGCCGCCCTCGTCGTACAGCGTGTTGGCCGCGCGCGCATATGCTTCCAGCGTGCCATGGCGGTTGTTGAGCGCCTCGGGCCGCCAGAACGCCTCCAGGGTGCTGAACACCGAATCGCCCGGGGTGCTGATCGCCGTGCCGCCCAGGTTGCTCGCGGCCTGGCGCGCACCGCGGTAGCCGGCCGCGGCGGTGATGCCCCACTCGCGCCCGAGGTTGGCGATCGAACTGCGCGTGGTGTAGCGCTGCGCCTTGTCCAGCGGCAGCGCGCCCTGGTCGGCGCGGTCGATCGCGCTGCGCAGCAGCGCCACCGCCTGCGGGTTGTCGCCGTTGGCGGCGCTGGCATAGGCCTGGTCGAGCACCACGCTGGGCGGCGCCTTGCCGGTGGCCTCGGCCGCGCGGAAATCGTCGAGCGCCTGCGCCGGTCGGCCGGCGCGCTGCTGCAGGTAGCCGCGCTGCATCAGCAGGCCGGCGTCGGCGGGACGCTGCTGCAATGCGCGGTCCAGGCGCTGCCGCGCCTGCGCGCGCTGCGCGCGGTCGCCGGCGGCCAGCGAGGTGGTGAGCAGGTTCTGCAGGCTGCCGTCGTCCGGACTCTGCAGCAGCGCCTGCTGCGCTTCGCGGATGGCGTCCTGGTAATCCTGCCGCGCGTACGCGGCATAGGCGCGCGACGCGGCGCCACCGTTGCCTTGCAGGTCGGCCGGCGTCAGTTCGCACTGGGTGCCGTAGGGCGTATCGCGGCATTGCTGGAACGGTGCCGGGTACGTCGCCAGGGTCAGCGACGCTGTCGGGCGGGCGCCGCGCAGTGCCTTCTCGCGCTGGGCGATGGCCTGGCCGATCTGCTTGCGCGCCGGTTCCTGCTCGTCGGCCAGCGGATCGGCCCGTAGCGGCTGCAACAGGCGTGCGGCACGCGCGCGGTCGCCTGCGGCGATCGCCGCATCCACCGCCAGCAGGCGCACGTTGCGCTGCTGCTGCGGATCCAGCCAGTCCTGCTGCAGGGCCGCGTCGAAATCGGCATTGGCCTGCGCGGTATGCAATTGGCGCTGGCGCAGGTACGCACGCATCACCAGTGCCACGGTATTGTCGCTGTCGCTGTCCAGGGCCGCGTCGGCGGTGGCCTCGGCGGCGACCAGTTGCCCGTCCAGCAACTGCGCGGTCATCAGCAGCAGACGGTGCGAGGCCACGTCCGGCGCATCCGCCACCGCTTGCCGGGCGAACCCGGCGGCCGCGCCGAACTCCTGCTCGATCAACGCCTGGTAGCCCTGCTGCGCCGGCCTGATCGCGCGCTGGCGGCCCAGCGCCACGCGCTTGGCCTGCAGATCGGCGACATTCGGCGCGCCCAGCTGGATCGCCGTGGCGACCGCGGCCTCGGCTTGTTCGAAGCGTTGCTGGGTTTCCAGCGCCGACACCCACAGCACCGCCCACGCGCCCTGCTGCGGCTGTTGGCGGAAGGCCTGTTCGGCCTTGTCGGCGGCCTCGGCCATGCGGTCGTCGTTGTAGGCGTCGTAGGCCTGGGTGGCGAGCGCGAAGGCGTGCCGATAGGCCTGCTCGGCGGCGCTGGGATGCGTGGTGACGCGCGGCGCGGGGGCGCCGCCGGCACGGGCGGCCGTCGCGGGTGTCGCGCTCGGCGCTGTGGCCAGGCGCTGCAGCGCCGGATCCTGCAGCCCGTCGGCGCGCGCACGGCGCGCCTGCGCGCGCGCTTCGTCGCCGCGGCCCAGCTTCTGCAGCGCGTAGATCTGCAACAGGCGCAGACGCAGCACGTCCGGGCGCAGCCGCGCCGCTTCGGCGGCCTGGCGGTTGGCCTGCTGGTAATCGCCGCGGGCGTAGGACGCATAGGCGTCCTCGGCGATGCGGTAGGCGGCGCCGGCCAACGGCAGCTGCTGCGCGTGCGCGGTGGCGCTGCCCAGGCCGAGCAGACTCAGGGCGATCATGCTGGAGAGCAGGCGGATTCTCATGCGCTCAGCTCTCCGCCAACGCTGTACTGGGGATTGGCCGCGCGGCGATGCTGCTCGCGCACGGCGGCGGCGATCGCCGCCTGGGTAGCGACGCCTTGCTTCACCAGGTGATCGCCGATGCGGCCGTCGCGTTGCGGCCTGTACTCGTCCAGCACCCGCTCGAACTGGTCGCGCGCGATCAGGCGCAGTTCCACCAGCACATCGCCCAGCAACGGCACCGCGTCGACGCGGTAGCTTTCGCCGCTGATCAGGCGCAGGCCGGCGTTGATTTCGCTTTCGCGCGCGATCGCCTGCCTGAGCACGCTCGCGTCCAGGTCGTGCAGCAGCCGCGCCTGCTCCTCTTCGGACAGCGCGTTGGAGACCGCGACCGCCACTTCGCCGGGCACGTCCGACGGCAGCGGCAGCAGCCGCCATTGCACGCAGGCCTGCACCGACAACGGGAACTGCCCGGCCTGCAGATACGCCACGTCGATCGCCGCGCGCGGCAGATCGCCCTGGAAGGCGATGGCTTCGGCCAGGGTTTCGTCGTCCAGCCAGCCCTGCGCCACCAGGATCCGGCCCAGCGGTTGCTGGCGTCCGCCCTCCTGCTGGCGCAACGCCTGCACCAGGCGCTCGGGCTCGACCGCCTCCCAGGTTGTCAGCAGTTCGCCCAGGCGCCTGCGGGTATGCACCAGCTGCGCGGCGCTGGGGAAATCGTGCATGGTCTTGTCCCACACCATGCGCTTGCCGAACAGCAGGTACAGCAGGAACAGCCGCCAGGCGCGCGCGGTGGCCATGAAGTTGATCATGTTGCCGACCACCATGCGCGGGATCGACATCAGCGCATGTTCCCAGCCGTACAGGCGGTTGACGAAGTAGAAGCGCTGCGCCACGCGCGTGGCCAGCGCGGCGGTGGTCAGCAGCGCCACGTTCATCTGCCAGGTGCCGCTCTGGAAGACGGTCGGAAACTGGGTGTCCCACGCGCCGGCGACCTTGAGCAGCCAGAACAGCAGCAGCTGCAGGAAGATCACATAGGCGAAGACGCTGACGAACGAGGTGACGATGCCCTTGCGGTCGCGCGCGAGCAGGTACTTGGTCGCCAGCGAACCGCGCCAGCCCAGCGTTTCCCAGCTCTGCAGGCCGATGCCCAGCACCCAGCGCGCCTTCTGCCGGTACGAGGCGCGGAAGTTGTCGGGAAAGTATTCGCGTACGCACAGCGCCATGTCCAGGGTGCGCTCGCGCACCGGGCCCCAGCCGAACCACGATGGGCGGCGCACGCGGAACTGCACCGGGAAGCGCGCGAAGATCGAGTGCATGCCCATCGCCGCCAGCCGCGCGCCGACATCGTAGTCCTCGGTCAGGCTGTCGGTGTTGAACGGCTGGTTGTCGCTGACCTCGCTCAGCGCCAGCAGCGCCTTGCGCGAGAAGCAGGTACCCACGCCGGCCGAGGGCACCATGCCGGACACGCTTTCGCGCACCACCAGGTCCTTGGCGTGCCATTCGGCGAATTCGTCCATGTAGACGCCGGCCACCAGCTCGTACCACTCGCGGTCCAGCGAGGTCACCGGCAACTGGATCATGTCCTTGCGCGGCAGCAGGTAGTTGAAGAAGCGCAGCTCCAGCGGGTGCAGCACGTCTTCGCTGTCGTGCAGGACCACGCCGGCGAACTCGATGTCGTTCTGCTTCTCGTACTCGAAGATCGCCAGGACCAGCCAGTTCAGGCAGTCGGCCTTGCTGGTCGGGCCGTCGTGCGGCACCTCGATGCGGCGCATGCGCTTGTAGCGGCGGCGCATGCGTTCCACTTCGGCGATGGTCTGCGCGTCGTTGGGATAGGTGCCGACGAAGACCATGTAGTCGTGGTAGTCGAGCACGTCGATCATGTTCTCGACCATCTGCCCGATCACGTCGAACTCGGCCCAGGCCGGCACCATGATCGCCAGCGTCTGTTCCGGGCGCTGCAGCAGGTCCTGCTGGGTCAGCGGCCGGTATTCGCTGCGCTGCTTGAGGATCACGCTGCGCCAGATTTCGCGCGTCCAGTACCAGGCGTCGATGAACAGGTCGTCGAGGCTGGAGATCAGGATCACCACCGCGACCACCACGGCCGCCGCCTCCAGGAAGGCGTAGTAGTTGGCCAGGTAGATGTTCCAGTACAGACCGTCCACAGGCGATCAGTGCCCGTTGGTCTGCGCGGACTTGCGGCGGCGACGCACCTGCACCACGCGCGCGGCCAGCAGCATGAACACGATCACCCCCACCAGCACCACCAGCCACACCATGTGCTGCTGCCACAGCGGCTGCGGGTTGCTCTGCTCGGCCATGCGCGCGCCGGTCGGGTCCTGCCCGTCGAAGTCCTGCACCACGCCGTTGGCATCCAGCAGCGCCAGGTTGCCGCGGATCAGCCGGAACGGTTCGGCGATCTGCGGCCCCTGCGTCCCCAGCTCACGGTAGATCACCCCGGTGTTGGCGCCGCTGCCGACCACTTCGACCAGCGCGGCGCGGTCGAGCCCGGCCAGGTCCAGCAGCACCTGCTTGCCCGGGCCGGACACCACCAGCTTGCCGTCGCGCACCGCCCCGCTCTGCGCCAGCCCCTGCGGCGCCAGCACGAAGCTGAGGTAGGGACCGGTCGGCGCGATCGCGGTGTTGGCAGCGCCGACCTTCAGCACCGCCTGCATCGGCGAGGCGCCGGTCGCGCCGGCGAGATGGATCACCTTGGCCAGCGAGACCGGCGCGTCCTGCAGCCAGGCGCTGGGCACGAATACCTCGTGCGCGCCTGCCAGCTGCGAGGCCGCGCCGACGAAATCGGCGGCGAGGCTGCGCTCGGCCAGGCGGATGTGGCTGCTGGGCAGCACCGACACCGGATAGCCGGTGGCCGGATCGTGGCAGTACGGGCGCGCCGGCTGGCGCAGGAAACTGATCCGCACCTGGTTGCGCGCGGCCAGCGCGAAGCTCGGCACCTTGGCGACCAGCCGCTGCGGCTTGCCGTCGGCGTCGAGCACCTTGGCGCCCAGCAGGTAGTCGTTGAAGAAGATCGAGGCGACCGCGCCCTGCCCGGCCGGGTTCGGCGCCGCGCTGACGTCGACCACCACTTCGCTGGGCAGGCGTCCTTCGCTGGACAGCGCGCCCAGGTCGAAGTTCGCGGTGCGGTCGCCGCGCGAGACGATGTCCTGGGTCCCGGCCATGTCGCCGAGGCGGCCGAGCAGCACCACGTCCTTGTCGGCCGGCGGCAGCAGCGCCGTGCTCACCTGCAGCGCACGGCCCTGTGCATAGGCGCGCCATTGCTGGGTCAGCAGGCCGGCGACCTTGGCGCCGGCGCCGCTGGCGACCAGCAGGGTCGGATGTCCGCCGACCAGCGCCACCTGCACCGACGCGGTGCCGGCCGCCTGTTCGAACCCGGCCATGTCGGCCTTGCGCCATGCGGCGAACGCGCCGGCCGCGTCCGGCGCGGCGCCGGCGACCTCGCTGCCCAGCGCATCCAGCGCGGCGCGCACGCCTGCGCGCAACGGATCGCTCAGCACCGCCACGTCGACCGCGAGCGGACCGCCATCGCCGAGCGACAGCAGCGCGCCGACTTCGGCCAGGCTGCCGACGCGGTGGCTGGCGCTGCCGTCGGACAAGGCCGCGTAGGCGGGAATGCCGGCCAGGCTGGCCGGGATCGCCAGCCCGCGCAGATCCACGTTGCTGCCCACCGCCGGCAGCGCGACCACCTCGACGCGCTTGCCGCCGTTCTCCAGCGCCGTGCCCACGCGCCACGCGGTGTCGTAACTTTGCACGCTGGTGGCGCGCCCTTCCACCAGCAGCCGCACCGTGGCCGGCAATGCGCCCCAGGCCTTGGCCACGGTGTCGATCGCGCGGCCGTCGAAGCGGTAGCTGAAGCGCGACTCCGGCGACAGCCGCAGCACGTTGGCCGGCGCGCTCTGGTCGGCGCACTGGTACTCGGAGACCACCGACCACCAGCCCACGCCGAAGCGCACGAAGCCGTTGCGGCGGGCGAAGCCGTCGATGCCGATCAGCTGGCTGGCATCGCCCTGGGCATCGGTGATCGAACGCGCCGACACCGGGTCGCCGTCGATCGACAGCAGGCTGGAGGTGCGCCCGGTATGCCCGCGCACGTAGCGCGCATCGACCTGCAACTGCGCATCGCGGGTCGGCACGCCGGCCGGCACCGGCAGGTAGATGTCGCGCTGGCTTTCCTGGCCGCTGAGCACCAGCGACTGCTTGAAGCCCAGCTCGCGCAGGGTCATCGAGCGGGTGACCGTGCTGGCGCCGGCCCACTCGCCGAACTGGCCGGCGACCGAATCGGCGGCAGCGGCAGGGGTCAGCGCGGTCGACAGGACCAAGGCCAGCGGCAGACCCTGGGGGAAACGGGCGGTGGAACGGCGGGGCTGGGTCATGGCGTGGATTCTGAAAAAAGAGGGAGGTGGGACACCGCCGCGGCGCGGCCGGGCACGAAACTGTCGAAGGACCGGCCGCGCAGCGCGGCCACGATCCGCGCCGAGGCGCGGCCATCGCCGTAGGGGCTGGCGTGGGGCAGGAACCGCGCAGGCCGCGGCGGCAGCTCGCAGGCCGCCGCGACCGCGGCCACGATCCGCGCCGGATCGGTGCCGACCAGGGTCACCACCCCGGCCTGGACCGCCTCGGGGCGTTCGGTGACGTCGCGCATCACCAGCACCGGCTTGCCCAGCGCCGGCGCTTCTTCCTGCACGCCGCCCGAATCGGTCAGCACCACGTGCGCGTGCTGCATCAGCCGCACGAAGGCGAGGTAGTCCTGCGGCGCGATCAGGTGCACGTTGTCCAGGCCGCCCAACTGCGCGCGGACCGGGCCCTGCACGTTCGGATTCAAATGCACCGGGTAGACGATCTGCAGGTCCTTGCGCTGCGCCAGTTCGGCCAGCGCGCGGCAGATGTTGGCGAAGCCGTCGCCGAAGCTTTCGCGACGATGCCCGGTGACCAGCAGCAGCTTGCGCTGCGGATCCAGGAACGGGAACTGCGCATCCACCGTGGTGCGCAGCACGGCATCGCGCTCGAGCCGCTCGACGGTCAGTTGCAGCGCATCGATCACGGTGTTGCCGGTGACGCTGATGCGGCCGGACAGGTGCTCGCGCTGCAGGTTGTCGCGCGCGCTGGCGGTGGGCGCGAACAGATGGTCGGCGACCACGTCGATCACCCGCCGGTTCATTTCTTCCGGCCACGGCTGCTGCAGATTGCCGGTGCGCAGGCCCGCTTCGACATGGCCAACCGGAATGCGCCGATGGAAGGCGGCCAGCGCGGCGGTCATCGCGGTACTGGTATCGCCGTGCACCAGCACGCGGTCCGGCCGCACCTGCGCATACAGCGCGTCGAGTCTGGCGAACAACCGCGAACACAGGCCGTTGAGGGTCTGGTCGGCCACCATCACATCGAGGTCGTGATCCGGCTGGATCGCGAACAAGGCCATCACCTGATCCAGCATCGCCCGATGCTGTCCGGTGATGCAGACCAGGGAGTCGATCCCCGGCGCGACGCGCAGCGCGCGGACCAGCGGCCCCATCTTGATCGCCTCGGGGCGCGTACCAAAAACGCAAAGAACCTTCACTACCCACTCCAGGGTCACCGATTAATCGTGACCATCGTCACACAATATGTGTGATATGGTGTATACAAATCGTGTAGGCCACAGGGGCGATGCCCGGCCTCATGCCGCGCATCGCCAAGCACCACGAGGCTTTTCGCCTTGGTGCCGAGTGCTGAACGCTCGCACTTTCAGGACAGATCGGTCGGCGGCGACCCGGTTGTCGCACGGGCACCTGCGCCACCAATCGCCGCCTTCAGCCACCGCCGGGCGGTGGCGGCGGGCCCGCCCTGGGCGCCTGGACCACCGCCAGCAGCGGCGGCTGACGACGCGTCGGTACCGATGGCGCGAGCTTGCCGGATCCTCAACCGTAGAAGCGCACAGGCCTCGAGTGCCGATCTGTGCCGGCGAGCAATCAGCGCTCCAGACTACGGCGCACGCGGCACGGCATGGCTAGCGCGCACGCTCCTTGAGGTCGCCCCACATCAATCGCGCACCGCAAAATGCTTTTCGGCAAGCTGTTTGGCCAAGCGAAACCCCTTCTCGGTCAAGCAAACCGACTCCGCCGATTCTTGGGATGGGTGATGCAGCCCTTTTCAAGGGGTCCATCCATCACGGAAAAGTCAATCCTTTTCCAGACCCTTGCGCTTTCAAACCCGAACACCCCCAGCAACGCCAGGACCAGCGCCGGCGCATGGGTTATACCCGTGACGATGCAGGCGTGAAACTGCGCATCTCCGCAGCGGTGCGGGAGGCCAGCAGTGGCACGCGGTCCGTTGGACGAATTCGCGATCCAGGAATGGCTGTGGCGTTGCGCTGCGGCGTCGCAATGTAGCCACTCCCAGACCAAGGCTTCGCTCCGCAGCACAGCCAGCCGCATCGCACGCGACCGGCACACGCCAATCAGTATCAGTAGGCAAACTCGCGGAACACCCGATCGATATCGCCCTGCCACGCACCGTGGTACAGCGCCAGCTTGCGTTCGGCCGCGGTCTGGCCGGCGTGCAGGATCTCCACCAGCGGTTCCAGGAAGCGCGATTCGTCCTGGCCGTCGCCGTTCAGGCGCGCGCGGCGGCGCAGGCCGTCCAGGGCGATCTTCACCGACTCGGCGGCCAGGTCCTGCACGGTGCCGTTGCGGAACGTCAGCTTCAGCGCCTGCCTGGGCACGCCGTCGCGCAGCGCGTGGCGTTCGACCAGGCTGAAGTCCTTGACCAGGTCCCAGGCCGCATCCAGTGCGGCATCGTCGTACAGCAGGCCGACCCAGTACGCCGACAGCGCGCACAGCCGGCCCCAGGGACCGGCGTCGGCGCCGCGCATTTCCAGGTATTTCTTCAGCCGCACTTCCGGGAACGCGGTGGTCATGTGGTCGGACCAGTCGCGCAGCGTCGGCAGCGCGCCCGGCAGGGCCGGCAGCTTGCCCTGCATGAAATCGCGGAAGCTCTGCCCGCTGGCGTCGACGTAGGTGCCGTCGCGGTAGGAGAAGTACATCGGCACGTCGAGCAGGTAATCGACGTAGCGCTCGTAGCCGAAACCGTCCTCGAACACGAAGTCGAGCATGCCGGTGCGGTCGGCGTCGGTATCGGTCCAGATGTGCGAGCGGTAGCTGAGGTAGCCGTTGGGCTTGCCCTCGGTGAACGGCGAATCGGCGAACAGCGCGGTGGCGATCGGTTGCAGCGCCAGCGACACGCGGAACTTCTTGATCATGTCCGCTTCGCTGGCGTAATCCAGATTCACCTGCACCGTGCAGGTGCGGGTCATCATGTCCAGGCCGAGCGAGCCGACCCTGGGCATGTAGTTCTTCATGATCTGGTAGCGGCCCTTGGGCATCCACGGCATCTCGTCGCGGCGCCACTTCGGCTGGAAGCCCATGCCGAGGAAACCCAGGCGCAGTTCGTCGGCGACCTGCTTGACCTCGTTGAGGTGGCTGCCCACCTCCACGCAGGTGTCGTGGATGGTTTCCAGCGGCGCGCCCGACAGTTCCAGCTGCCCGGCCGGTTCCAGCGTCACCGAGGCGCCGTCGCGCAGCAGCGCGATGGTGTGCCCGCCTTCTTGCACGGGCTCCCAGCCGAAGCGGGTCAGGCCGGTGAGCAGGGCCTCGATGCCGCGCTCACCGTCAAAGGTCGGCGGGCGCAGGTCGTCCAGGCGGAAGCCGAACTTCTCGTGTTCGGTGCCGATGCGCCACTGCGCTTCGGGCTTTTCTCCGGAGGCCAACACCTCGACCAGCTCGTTGCGGTCGGTGATCGGCGTTTCGGCAACGTGGCTGGGGCTCGACAAGGGCAGGCTCGCACGGAAGATGAGGCGATGTGGGGATGGCCCGCCAGCATCGCAAGGGCCGCACTATAGCGTGACCGGCGCGAAGCCCACATCGCTACCGGCGGTGCTGCAGCATTCCACGATCCGCGCCGTTGGCGCCGGCGAGAGTGAGACGCAGCACCGCCGGCCGCAGCGCGCTCGGCTAGGCTGCTGGCCTGTTCCCCGCCCTGCAGGCAGCCGATGCGCCCCGCCCACTCCGAACTGCATCGCGCCGATCGCGCCGGCTGGCTGCGCGCCGCGGTGCTCGGCGCCAACGACGGCATCCTGTCGGTGGCCGGACTGGTGGTCGGCGTGGCCAGCAGCGGCGCGCCCGCGCCGGCGGTCCTGGCGACCGGCATCGCCGGCCTGGTCGCCGGCGCGATGTCGATGGCCGCCGGCGAATACGTGTCGGTGCAGTCGCAGGTGGACACCGAGCGCGCCGATCTGGCGATCGAGCGCCGCGAGTTGCGCGAGGACCCGCACAGCGAGCTGGAAGAACTGGCCGGCATCTACCGCCAGCGCGGGCTGGACGCGGCGCTGGCGCGCCAGGTCGCCGAGCAGTTGACCGCGCACGATGCGCTGGGCGCGCATGCGCGCGACGAGCTCGGCATCACCGAGACCCTGCGCGCGCGGCCGTTGCAGGCGGCGGCCGCGTCGGCGGCAGCATTCTGCACCGGCGCGGCGCTGCCGGTCGTGGCCGCGTGGCTGGCGCCGGACGGCCGGCAACTGTGGGTGACCGGCGCGGCGACCCTGGTCGGCCTGTCGCTGACCGGCGCGCTGGCCGCGCGCGCCGGCGGCGCTTCGGGCGTGCGCGGTGCGGTGCGTGTGGTGTTCTGGGGCGCGGCGGCGATGCTCGCCAGCGGCGCGATCGGGCACGTGTTCGGCGTGCATGTGTGAGCGGACGCGCACCGTACTGGGTAGCATCACCGGCATGGCCGACACGTGTTTCCCCGAAGTGCGAGGCGACCGCACGCCCATCGCTCAAAGCGGAACCTGAACTGGAGTACTGAAAATTAACACTGGTACCTTCGTCGTCGACCACATGGGATTTTCCGTTTCATCGCTGGATGAGGCGATCGCGTTCTGGACTGAGGCCATGGGCTTCGAACTTGTCCGCACAGGCGAAATGGGCGGCGATTTCCTGCGCGAGGTGACGGGCGTCGACGATCCTCGTTGCCGCATGGCGCTGGTGGTATCGCCTGCCGGCTTTCCCATCGAACTGCTGGAATACTCGACAGCCCGCACGTTGGGCAAGACACCCGCAAGCGCTGGCGCGATCGGCGCGGCCCATCTTGCCGTCACCGTGACGGATATCGACGTGGCTGTCGCCAGGATCCAGGCGCAGGGATGGCACTTGAAAGGATCTCCGCGACCGATCGAGGCCGGGCCACGCGCGGGAACCGTCGTTGCCTACGTCAGCGGACCCGACGGGATCACCATCGAGGTCATGCAGCCTCCCAGGTAAGAGCGGCTGACAAAACGACTGCGCAGCCGCCAGGCGGGCGCGTGCAGCGCTCGAAATCCTCATGTACCACTTGTGCACTGCAGTTTCTGTGCGCCGTCCGCGCCCGCCTGGCGACCGCTCGCGACGTTTCGTTAGCCACGCTAAAGTCTCATCCGGCATGGTGTGGGGCCCTCCGGTTCTTTCGATCGCCGCTGGCTAAAGTGTGTGATGCACGTTGAAGCGATATGCGTCGGCTGTCCGCGGCGCGAACGGCCAAACCCGCGGGGAAGCGGCCTGTGGCGCGCCGAGACCGGCAGTTTGCGGGGCCGGCACCAGCGCAGTCGTGGTGGTCCTGCCGGCTGCGATGTAGCGGCCCGGCGCTTCACTCTGAGCGCGCGCGCAGTGCACTGCGGTAGCATCGGCGGCCATGGCCGTCACCACTTCTTCCAACGCCTTGCTGCTCGCGCGCCTGGCCAGCTTGGCCGACTGCACGCAGGCCGAGGGCTATGCCTGCATCACCGCGCGTCGCGAACACGGGGCGCGCTCGGTGGATATCCCGCAGCCGCACCTGGCGATCCTGGTGCAGGGACGCAAGCAGGTGCGCACCGCGACACAAACCCTGGACTTCGTGCCGGGCGACCTGTTCCTGGTGACGCAGCGCTGCCGCATTGATGTGGTCAACATCCCGGATCCGCACAGCGGCCTGCACCTGAGCGTGCTGGTGCCGCTGTGCGAAGAAGCGCTGAGCGCGGCGCGCGTGCTGTGGAACGAACCGCTGCCCGCTGCCGGCGCGGAACTGGCGCGGCTGCGCGCCGAGGAGTTCGGCATCACCCTGCTGCAATGGCGGCAGGCGCTGCAGGACGGCCGTTACACCGAGGCGCGGTTGGCGCTGGCGGCCCTGGTGGTGGCACTGTGCCGGCGCGGCCACGGCGGCCTGTTGATGCCGCCGGCGCCGAGCGTGGCCGCGCAGGTGCGCGACCTGATCGTCGCGCAGCCGCAACGCGCCTGGCGCTCGCGCGACATCGAAGACAGCCTGGGCCTCAGCGGCGCGACCTTGCGCCGACACCTGGCCAGCGAAGGCACCTCCTTGCGCGAACTGCTCGCCGATGCGCGCCTGGCGCATGCGATGCAGCTGCTCTACACCACGCGCTGGCCGCTGAAGACGGTCGCCGCGCACGCCGGCTATCGTTCGGTGCGCAGCTTCAGCCAACGCTTCCAGCAACGCTACGGCCTGGACCCGTCCAGCATCGGCAACTGAGCCGCGTCGGCGCTGAGCGCCGCGCGCAGCGGAATGAGCGAATCGCGCAGCGGCGCAGGCGCAGCATGCCGGTACCGCGGCGCCTGCCGCTCTGCCAGGAAGTCCCCATGTCCGTGTTCCCGTTGCGCGCGCTGTGCGCGCTGGCCCTGAGTGCCAGCGCGGCGCTGACGCTGCCGCCCCCCGCCCATGCCGCCGCGCCGGCCAGCAGCCAGACGCAGGTGCCAGGCGTCTATCGCCAGGCAATCGGCCGGTTGCGCGTCACCGCCCTGTTCGACGGCACCGTGGCGCTGCCGCGCGCGCAACTGGCGAACATCGCCCCGGAGGCGATCGCGCGCCTGCTCGACCATCGCTACGTGCCGGAAACCGCCAAGGGCCTGCAGACCGCGGTCAACGCCTACCTGATCCAGGACGGCACGCACCTGACCCTGGTCGATACCGGCACCGCCACCTGCTTCGGCCCCGGCCTGGGCCAGGTGCTGGCGAACCTGCGCGCGGCCGGCTACGCGCCGGCGCAGGTGGACGACGTGCTGCTGACCCACGCGCACCCGGACCACATGTGCGGCCTGCTCGATGCGCAGGGACAGGCGGCCTATCCCAACGCCACGGTGTGGCTGAGCGCGGCCGATGCCGCGTACTGGCTGGATCCGGCCAGCGAAGCAAGCGCACCGCAGATGCTGAAGTTCGCGTTCCCGCTGGCGCGCGCGGCGGCCGCACCGTACCAGGCCAAGGACCGGCTGCGCCGCTTTCGTCCCGGCGATGCGTTGCCCGGCGCCGCGGTGGCGCTGGATACGCACGGGCATACGCCCGGCCATGTGTCCTACCGGTTCGACGGCGGCGATGGCCAGCAGGTGTTGGTGTGGGGCGACCTGGTGCACTACCACGCGGTGCAGTTCGCGCAGCCGCGGGCCTCCTACGAAGCCGACAGCGACCGCACGGCGGCGATCGCCGCGCGCAGGCGCACCATGGCCCAGGCCGCCGACGGCGGCTGGTGGGTGGCCGGCGCGCATCTGCCGTTCCCGGGCCTGGGCCATGTGCGCCGCGACGGCGACGCGTTCGCCTGGGTCCCGGCCGAGTTCGCGCCGTTGCCGGCCACGCCTTGAGTGCGACCTTCTCCCGGTGGGAGAAGGGAACAGCTGCTAGCCCCTCTCCCACCGGGAGAGGGGTTGGGGTGAGGGTCCGGCGCGAAGCGACTCGCGGCGTTTGGGGGCACGAGGCTGCGCACGTACCCTCATCCGCCCCTGCGGGGCACCTTCTCCCGGTGGGAGAAGGGAACAACTGCTAGCCCCTCTCCCGCCGGGAGAGGGGTTGGGGTGAGGGTCAGGCGCGAAGCGTCTCGCGGTGCTTGGATGCATGAGGCTGCGCCCGTACCGGCATCCACCCCTGCGGGCGCCCGGCATCGCGCATGCGATGCAGCCAACGCAGACAGGACCGCCGCGTCCGCCGCTCGCGATCGATCGCAGGCAGCGCCTGCGCAGAAGACGCCGGAGGTCCGGCGCCGCCGCGCTCACGCAGTGGCGGTCGGCTCCGTGTCCAGCCCCAGCCAGCCGCCGACGATGGCACGCGCCTCGTCCACGCCCTGGCGGGTCTCGCCGGAAAACAGCTGCACGCTGACCGTGTCGCCGAACGAGCTGGACAACTCCTTGCGCACCTGCTGCAGCGCCTGCGCCTGCTGGCCGCGGCCGAGTTTGTCGGCCTTGGTCAGCAGCGCATGCGCCGGCAGTCCGCGCTGCACCGCGTAACCGAGCATCTGCCGGTCGTAGTCCTTCAGCGGGTGGCGGATGTCCATCACCACCACCAGGCCGCGCAGGGCCTCGCGGGTGCGGAAATACTTGTCGATGAACGACTGCCAGTGCGCCTGCAGCTCCAGCGGCACCTTGGCGTAGCCATAGCCGGGCAGGTCCACCAGATAGCGCTCGGGCTGGATCTGGAAGAACACCAGCTGCTGGGTGCGGCCGGGGGTCTTGGACACGCGGGCCAGCGCGTTCTGCCGGGTGAGCGCGTTCAGCGCGCTGGATTTGCCGGCGTTGGAGCGGCCGGCGAAGGCCACCTCCCAGCCCCCGTCCTCCGGCAGCTGCCGGGGATTGTGGGCGGAAAGCAGGTAGTGGGCACGTTCGATGAGCAGCGACATGGCGCTAGGATCGCACGTCCGCCGCTCCGGGCGGGGTTCGTTGACCGGCAGGGCGCGGCGCGGGGATAATCGCGCGAGTGCGGTCGCCGGCCTGGCAGCCGCGGGTCGGGTCATACGGAGCTCCAGCTAATGCGCCACGCTCGCGTTCTTGCCTTTGCCGGTCTAGCAATTTCCATCGCCGCCGCGGTCGCGTTCGCGCAGACCTCGGTGGTTCCCGTTCCGGACAACGCGCCGGTGCGCACCGCGCCGCTGGAAGGCGACGTCGGCAAAGTCGCCTGGGGCGATGCCAAGGCCGGCCAGGCCAAGGCCGCCGCCTGCGCCGCCTGCCATGGCGCCGACGGCAACCCGGCGATCGCGATGTATCCGCGCATCGCCGGCCAGAGCGAACGCTACAGCGCGCGGCAGATGGCCTTGATCGCGCACGGCGAGCGCACCGCCGGCGCGGTGGCGGCGATGGTGCCGTTCGTGCAGCCGCTGAGCGCACAGGACATGCGCGACATCGGCGCCTACTTCGCCACGCAGAAGGCCGGTGCCGGCATCGCCGACGACGCGGTGGTCAGCGAAGGCCCGTACGCCGGCATGAAGTTCTACGAGGTCGGGCAGCAGCTGTACCGCGGCGGCGATGCGTCGCGCGGGATTCCGGCGTGCATGGCGTGCCACGGCCCCACCGGCGCCGGCAATCCCGGCCCCGCGTATCCGCACCTGGGCGGCCAGCATGCCGACTACGTGGCGCGGCGCCTGCAGGAGTACCAGGCCGGCACCAGCCAGGAACGCGACCCGACCCTGTTCAAGATCATGGCGCAGGTGGCCAAGCCCTTGACCGAGCAGGAGATGAAGGCGCTGGGCAGCTACCTGCAGGGCCTGCACGATCGCGCCGACGACGCGGCCGCGGCGCAGGCCGCGCCGGCATCGGCCTCGCCCCAACAGGCCGCGCCTGCGCAACAATCCTGAGCGTGCGCCGCCGTCGCGGCGCCGGACCGCTTCCCCCTCGCGCCGGTCGTCACGACCGGCGTTCGTTTTTTGCCATGGAGATCGCATGAACCGTCTGCCCCGCCTGCTGCTATGCCTGCTCACCCTGTTGCC
The DNA here is from genome assembly GCA_025666215.1 of Xanthomonas campestris pv. phormiicola. Taxonomy (NCBI): domain Bacteria; kingdom Pseudomonadati; phylum Pseudomonadota; class Gammaproteobacteria; order Lysobacterales; family Lysobacteraceae; genus Xanthomonas; species Xanthomonas campestris. Next base: position 4,323,092 of record CP102593.1, read on the forward strand.
GCTGAGCGCCTGCGCGCAGCCCAGGACCGCCGCCGTGGTCGAAGGCGAGGACTACGCGCTGATCCCCAACCCGCAGCCCTTCGCGCCGCTGGCCGGCAAGATCGAGGTGGTGGAAGTGTTCGGCTACACCTGCCCGCACTGCGCGCACTTCGAGCCGATCCTGGAAGAGTGGACGCGCAAGCAGGGCAAGGATGTGCGGGTGACCCTGGTGCCGGCCGCGTTCGGCGGTTTCTGGGACAGCTTCGCCAGCGCCTTCTATGCCGCGCAGAAGCTCGGCGTGCAGACCCGCAGCCACCACGACCTGTTCGAGGCGATCCACGACAAGCACAGCGTGCCGGTACAGAACGTGGCGCCGGAGGAACTGGCCGCGTTCTACGCCGCGTACGGGGTGAAGCCGCAGGACTTCGTCGCCACCTACAGCAGCCCGCAGGTGGCCGCGCAGGTCAAGGCCGCACGCGACTTCGCCGCGCGCAGCGATATCCCCGGCACCCCGGCGCTGGTGGTCAACGGCAAGTACCTGGTCAAGGGCAAGAACTTCCAGGACATGCTGCGCATCACCGATGCGCTGGTCGCCCGCGAGCGCGCGGCCAAGTAAGCGCAGCCGAAACCGCAGCACGGCGCTTCATCTGCGCCATGGCATCATGATGGGGTTGCCTGCCGCGCTGTTCGGCGCGGCAGGCGTTTTCGCCCCCCATCCTGCTGGAGATGCCGCCGATGAAGACCCGCTTCGCCCTGACCCTGATGGCCCTGCTGCCGATCCTGGTGGCATGCAAGGCCCAGGACGGCACTGCCGACACCGTCGCCCCGGCCGCCACCGACGCGCCCGCCGCGGCGCCGGCGGCGCCCGCGACCAGCGCGAGCGAGACCGCGGCGCCCGCCGCAGCCGACAGCGCCCCCACCGCCGATGCCGGCGCCACGCCGCCTGCCGCCGATGCGCCGGCCGCAGCGGTCGCGGCGCGTGCGCCGAGCGGGGCCGAACCGGTCGCCGGCACCGACTACGTCGACATCCCGGGCGGCCAGCCGTTCCAGCCGACCAATGGCAAGATCGAGGTGGCCGAGGTGTTCGGCTACGTGTGCCCGGCCTGCGCGCGCTTCCAGCCGCTGATCGGCCCGTGGAAGGCCGGCCTGCCGTCGGATGTGCACTTCGTCTACGTGCCGGCGATGTTCGGCGGCCCCTGGGACGACTATGCCCGCGCGTTCTACGCCGCCGAGGCGCTGGGCGTGCAGGAAAAGACCCACGAGGCGCTGTACAAGGCGATCCACGTCGACGAGACCCTGAAGGGCGAGCGCGGCCGCGATTCGGTGCAGGACATCGCCGGCTTCTACGCCAAGTACGGCGTGGATCCCAAGCAGTTCGCCGACACCATGGGCAGCTTCGCGGTCAGCAGCAAGACCAACCGCGCCAAGCAGTTCGCCACGCGCAGCGACATCAAGGGCACGCCATCGCTGATCGTCAACGGCAAGTACCTGGTCAAGGGCAAGGACTACAACGACATCCTGCGCATCGCCGATCACCTGATCGCGCGCGAGCGCGCGGCGCTGGCCAAGTAAGCTCCCGCTCCCACCAGGCCGCCCTGCCGTGACCGCCCCCGCCACCCGCACGCTGCGCGTGCTCACCGCCAATATCCAGGCCGGCTCCAGCACGCGCCGCTACAGCGACTACGTGACCCGCAGCTGGTCGCACGCGCTGCCGGCGGGAAGCAAGCGCAGCAGCCTGGACGCGATCGCGCAACTGGCTCGCGAGCACGACATCGTCGGCCTGCAGGAAAGCGATCCGGGCAGCCTGCGCTCGGGCTTCACCAACCAGACCCACTACCTGGCCGAGCGCGCCGGCTTCAACTACTGGAGCCACCAGCCGAACCGGCGCATGGGCGGCGTGGCCTCCAGCGCCAACGGCCTGCTCAGCCGGCTGGAACCGGTCGAGGTCCAGGACCACCCCCTGCCCGGCCGGCTCGGCGGGCGCGGCGTGCTGCTGGCCAAGTTCGGCGACGGCGCCGAAGGGCTGGCGATCGCGGTGGCGCACCTGTCGCTGGGCGCCAACTCGCGCGCAGCGCAGCTGGCGTTCATCGCCGAACTGCTGTCCGACCATCCCAACGTGGTGCTGATGGGCGACTTCAACTGCGTCGCCGACCGGCCCGAGATGCAGGCTTTGTACAAGCGCACCCGGCTGCAACCGCCGGGCTGCGTGGTGCCGACCTTCCCCAGCTGGCGCCCGCAGCGCGCGATCGACCACATCCTGGTCAGCGACGGCCTGCGCTGCAACGAACAACGCGCGCTCCCCGCCGCGTTCTCCGACCACCTGGCGGTGGCGACCGAGATCGAAGTACCGCAGGCGATGCTGCGCTAGGGGCTGCATCGGCTCGGCTGCTGCGTTCCTGCGCGGTTGCGTTTCCTGTGCTGTTTCCCTGTACCGCTGCGCTCCTACAGAAATGCGGCGGCTCGCAAGGCATGGTGGAAGCGACTTCGATCGCGACGGGATTTATCGGTGACGCCCGTCGCGACTGAAGTCGCTCCCACATTCGGCCTCAGGCGAAGCGCAAGCGCCCTAGAACTTCAGATCCGCACGCACGTACAGATAACGGCCACCCGGGATGTCGTAGGTCGACGCGTCGTAGCCGTTGAGCGAGCACGACAGGCAGATCGGCGGATCCTTGTCGAACACGTTGTTGACGCCGCCGCTGACGGTCAGGCCCTTGAGCCAGTCGAAGCGGTAGCCCAGCTGCACGTCGTGGTAGGTGATCGCGTCCAGCGTGTTGGTGCCGGCGGCCTGGTTGCTGCACACCGGGAACGCCACCGCGTCGCCGCACTGCTCGGTCAGTTCGGAAATGTGCCGCACCGTCCACGAGGCGTTCCAGCGGTTCAACGACCAGTCCAGGGTCAAATTGCTGGTCCACTCCGGGATCGCGCTGTCCACCACTTCCACGCCCGGTTCCTGCGGCTGCACCTGGCCGGCGGCGCCGGTGGCGACATAGCGGGTGACGAAGGTGTTCTGCCAGCCGATCTTGAAGCGCCCGGCCGCGGTTTCCGGCGAGGTCCAGAACAGGTCCACGTCCCAGCCGTCGGTCTTGATCGAACCGAGGTTGGTCAGGCGGTTGTTGAAGCCGTTGATGCCGCCGGTGGAGGCGCGGGTGATGCCGTCGCAGTAGGTCGCGTCCAGCGTGTCCACGCACAGGTCGAGCTGGGTCTGCGCGTTGATCGCCTGGATCGCGCCGTCGATGTCGTGGCGGTAGAAGGTCACCTCGACATCGAAGCGGTCCGACCACGGCACGTTGCTGGCGAACCACGGGCTCCATACGAAGCCGGCGCTGAAGCTGCGCGCCTTCTCCGGCTCCAGCGCGCGGTTGCCGCCGGTGGTCACCGAGATCTGCGAGTTGGCCTGCTGGTAGCCGGCCGGCACGCCGAGCGCGGCGCAGTTGGCGGCGCTGCCGCGCGGCGCGGTGCCGCCCAGGCCGATCGAGCACGGATCGGACAGGGTCAGGTCGGCGCGCGCGGCCGAGCCGTACAGTTCGCCGATGGTCGGGGCGCGGAAACCTTCGGCGTAGCTGGTACGCAGCACGAAGTCCGGCGACACCTGCCAGCGCAGGCCGTACTTCGGGGTGAACTCGCCGCCGAAGGTGGAGTAGTCGGAATAGCGCCCGGCCAGGCTCAGGTCCAGTTTGTCGCCCAGCGGCGAGTCGGCGAAGATCGGCACGCTCAGTTCGAGGTAGGCCTCCTTGACGTTGTAGCTGCCTTCGGTCGGCAACGACGGCACGCCGTTGTAGTGGCCGATCACGGTCAACGGATCCGGGTGGTACCAGCCCTCGTACTTGCGAAATTCCACGCCGGTGGCGAAGGACACCGCGCCGGCCGGCAGGGTGAACAGGTCGCTGCTGAGGTTGGCGGTGAACTGGGTCAGCTCGTTCTGGCTGCGGTCGTGCACCACCGGCTGGATCCAGCGCAGCATCTCCGGGGTGATGCTGCCGGCGCCGCCGAAGATGTCCAGCGGCACGCAGCCGGCCACCGCCGCGCAGGCGGCCGGGTCGCCCAGCGCCAGGTTGATGTTGTAGAGGTTGTAGCTGCCGTAGTTGGTCTGCTCGGCCTTGTTCTTGCTGTAGGCGCCATTGACGTCCCAGAACCAGGTGCGGTCGGCGCTCTCGAAACTGCCGATGAAGCCGGTGCCGACGTACTGGGTGTCCACGCGCTGCTCGAACACGCGCGCGCCGCCTTCCACCGGCCGCCGCCCGATCATGATCAGGTTGCTGGACGAATCCAGGTCGAAGCCGAACGGGTTGTACGGATTGGCCGCGGAAATGACGATGTTGTCGGCCAGCGGATTGCCGGTGCCGGCATCGGGGCCGAGGAAGATCGGCTCCGGCGCGGCCTGGTTGGTCGACTCGCGGCGGTTGCCGAGCAGCTTCAGGTACCACTGCACGTCGTCGTTGAAGAAGTAGCGGAACTGGCCGAACACGCCCTTGCGCTCGGACGGGGTCAGCAACAGGTTGGAGGCGGCGAAGTTGTAGCGGTCGGCGGTGCCGAAGCAGTGATAGTCGTCGCTGCGCGTGCAGCCGGCGCTGCCGTCGTAGCTCGGCGTGCCGGCGCCGCTGTTCGGGGTCAGGTCCTGCTCGGCGCCGGTGACCGGATCGACGAAGATGAAGCGGCCGTCCGGCGTGGCCGAGCTGCCGAAGCTGAGCCCGGTGCCGGGCACCGGATACAGCGACTGCTTGCGGTCGCGCGCGTAGATCGGATCCTGCTTGGTGTAGCTGGCGCCCAGGAACAGGCTGGTGCGCTCGGTGCTGTGGCCCCAGGCCAGGTCCACGCCCTTGCTGGCGCCGTCGCCCTTGTCGTACTGGCCGTAGTTCAGCGTGACCTGGCCGCCGTCGAACTTGCGCCGGGTGATGATGTTGACCACGCCGGCGATCGCGTCGGAGCCGTACAGCGAGGAGGCGCCGTCCTCCAGCACCTCGATGCGCTCGACGATGGCCAGCGGGATGGTGTTGAGGTCGGTGGCCGCGCCCACGCCGGACGCCGAGGACTCGTTGACCCAGCGCATGCCGTCGACCAGCACCAGCACGCGTTTGGCGCCGAGATGGCGCAGGTCCACCTGCGCCGAACCGGCACCGACGCCGCTGCCGTCGGGCGGGAAGCCGAAGTTGCCGGAGGAGTTGAACTTGGTGTTCAACGCCGAGCCGGAGGCGGTCAGTTCCTGCAGCACGTCGCCGATCGAGGTCAGGCCGGTGCGTTCGATGTCGGCGCGGCTCAGCGTCTGCACCGGCACTTGCCCCTCCAGCTCGGCCTTGCGGATGCGCGTGCCGGTGACCTGGACGCTGTCCAGGGTGGTGGCGGACTCGGGGGCCGCGGGTGCGGCCTGCTGGGCGATGGCCAGCGCGGGCGAGCCGGCCAGCAAGGACAAGGAAACCGCGAAAACCAAAGGATGGCGGTGCAGGCAATTCATCCGTCTCTCTCTCCAGAAAGGATGTGGGTCGGCCGCTGCGACCCCCTGCACCGCGACGGCGTGGCCTACCTTGTAAACAAAACGTAAACCCTAAGCAAGCAATCGGACCGCGATTCGGACAGTCCGGGACCGACTGGACGATTTCGTAGACATGGCGCAGTCCACCCGGACTCAATTCGGGTCACCGCAAGACAGTGCACGCCAGGCAAGCGAATACCGGGACATGGCGAAGACAACCGCATGCCGATCGCGCCGGCCGGCTCGGCGAGCTACGGGAAACCAAGTGCGCGCTGTTCTTGCCGGCGCGGGCGCGGCCGGCGACATGCTGCACCCATCGCACCGCTACGCCCGGTTGCGACACCGCATCGCGGCCTCCGACCGCGCGGGGCGGACACGGCTCGATGCAGCGCCAAGCGTGCGGCACGCAAAGCGCATGGCGGCAGCCCAATGCACCATGTCACGCCAAGCGCAGCTGGCACCGGATCCAACCAGCGCCCATGCCGCGCCAGACAGCGCTGCGCCGGCTGCGGCGGACCACGACGCATCCCCTCTCCACGCCCTTGCCAGCTGCGCTCGCGTCGCTACGCCGCAAAGCCCTTGCCGCGTCGATTCATCGGCGTTCGGTATAGTCCCGCGCATGAAATTGCGCACGTCCCTCCTGCTGCTCGTCGCCGCGCTGTGCGGCAACGCTCCTGCCCTCGCCCAGACCCTGGACGCCCAGCGTCCTGCGCTGCGCGCGGCGATCGACGCCGCCGAGCGCGGCCAGTTCGATCCCGCGCAGGCGGCCGCGTTCAAGCAGCACCCGCTGTACGGCTGGCTCGAGTACGCCAACCTGCGCCGCACCATCGACCGCGTCTCCGACGCGCAGGCGCAGGATTTCCTCAAGCGCTACGCCGGGCAGCCGGTGGCCGAGAGCTTCCGCACGCTGTGGCTGCCGGCGCTGGCGCGGCGCCAGGACTGGCCGGCGCTGCTGGCCAACTGGAAGCCCACCGACAACACCGGCCTGCGCTGCGCCCAGCTCAACGCGCGCCAGGCCACCGGCCGTGCCGACGCGCAATGGATCGACGAGGCGCAGGCGCTGTGGCGCAGCAGCGGCAAGTCGCTGCCCGATGCCTGCGATGCGGTGTTCGCGGTACTGCAGGCGCGCGGCGGCATGACCGATACGCTGCGCTGGGCGCGGGTGGAAGCGGCGGCCGATGCGCAGCAGCCGGCGGTGATGCGCAGCGCGGCGCGCGGCCTGCCCGCCGCCGAGCTGGCCCTGGCCAACGACTACGCGGCGTTCCTGGACGCGGTGCACACACGCGCGCTGACCTGGCCGAAGACCGAACGCAGCCGCAAGGTGGCGGTGGACGGCCTGGAAAAACTGGCCAAGGCCGATCCGGACGCGGCCGAGCGGCAGCTGCCGCAATTCGCCCAGGCGCTGCAGCTGAGCGAGGCGCAGCGCGGCGAGGTGCTGTACCAGATCGCGTTGTGGACGGTGGCCTCGTACGGACCGGATTCGGCGCGCCGGCTCAACGCGGTGCCCGACAGCGCCTACGACGAACGCCTGCACGAATGGCGCACGCGCGAGGCGATGGCGCGCGGCGACTGGTCGGCGGCGCTGGCCGCGATCCGCAAGATGGCGCCGGCGCAGCGCAACGATTCGCGCTGGCAGTATTTCGAAGCGCGGCTGGCGGAAAAGACCGGCAATGCCGGCGAGGCGCAGCGGCTGTACCGCGAGGCCGCCAAGTCCGCCACCTTCCACGGTTTCATGGCCGCCGACCGGCTCAAGCAGCCGTACGCACTGTGCCCGTGGGAACCCAACGACAGCGCGCAGGCGCAGGCCGCCGTGGCCCGCGATCCGGCACTGGTGCGCGCGCTGGAGCTGTTCAAGATCGACCGCGCGTCCTGGGCGGTGGCCGAATGGAACGACGCGCTGACCCGCTTCGACGACACCCAGCGGCGCATCGCGGTGGAAGTGGCGCGCGACAACGGCTGGTTCGACCGCGCGGTGTTCGCGCTGGGCAAGCTGCCCGACGAGCAGCGCCTGTATGCGCTGCGCTTCCCGCTGCACCACGACGCCACCATTCGCCGCGAAGCGGGCAAGAACGCGATCGACCCGGCCTGGGTCGCCGCCGAGATCCGCGCCGAGAGCATCTTCAACCCGAACGCGCGTTCGCCGGCCAATGCGATGGGCCTGATGCAGGTGTTGCCGGCCACCGGCGCCAGCGTGGCCAGGACCCTCGGCCTGGCCGGCTACGGCGGCGCCGCCAGCCTGTACGATCCGGACACCAACATCGCCATCGGCACCGCCTACCTGCGCCAACTGTTGAACACCTACGGCCTGCCGTACCTGACCATCGCCGCCTACAACGCCGGCCCCGGCCCGGCGGCGCGCTGGCAGACCCAGCGCCCCGGCCACGACGCCGACTTCTGGATCGAGACGATCAGCTACAAGGAAACCCGCGAATACGTCGCGCGCATCCTCGCCTTCAGCGTGATCTACGACTGGCGCCTCAACGGCGACGCGCTGCCGGTCAGCGAGCGCATGCTCGGCAAGCTGGATGCGCCGCGCAAGAAGTTCGTGTGTGTGGCCGCGGCTGGGGCCGCGGCCGGGAATCGGGAATAGGGAATGGGGAATCGCAACGGCGCACCGCGCGAGATCTCGCCGAAACTGACGTCCGCACACCACGGCGGCATCGGACCGAGCGAACCTGCTTTTCCCATTCCCGATTCCCGACTCCCCATTCCCGGCCCCCAATGAACATCTACCTAGTCGGCGGCGCCGTCCGCGACAGCCTGCTCGGGCAGCCGCCCGGCGACCGCGACTGGGTCGTGGTCGGCGCCACCCCGCAGCGGATGCTGGACCTGGGCTACAAACAGGTCGGCCGCGATTTCCCGGTGTTCCTGCATCCGCACAGCAGCGAGGAATACGCACTCGCGCGCACCGAGCGCAAATCCGGGCGCGGCTACCACGGCTTCGTGGTCGACGCCGACCCGTCGGTGACGCTGGAAGAAGACCTGCAGCGCCGCGACTTCACCATCAACGCGATCGCCCGCGACGAGGACAGCGGCGCGCTGGTGGATCCCTACGGCGGCGTGCGCGACATCGAACGGCGCGTGCTGTGCCACATCGGCCCGGCCTTCGGCGAGGATCCGTTGCGCGTGCTGCGCGCGGCGCGTTTCATGGCGCGACTGGCCCCGCTCGGTTTCAGCGTCGCGCCAGAGACCCTGGCGCTGATGCGCGAGATGGCGGCCAGCGGCGAACTGGACACGCTGGTGCCCGAGCGCGTGTGGCAGGAGCTGCGCCGCAGCCTGGCCTCGGCGCAACCGTCGGCGTTCCTGCGCACCCTGCACGACGCCGATGCGCTGCGCAGCGTGCTGCCGGAACTGGACGCGCTGTACGGCGTGCCGCAGCGCGCCGACTACCATCCCGAGATCGATACCGGCCGCCACCAGGAACTGGTCAGCGACATGGCCGCGCGGCTGGCGCCGGGCGATGCGCTGATCGGCTTCGCCGCGCTGACCCACGACCTGGGCAAGGCGCTGACGCCGCCCGCGGAATGGCCGAAGCATGTGATGCACGAACAGCGCGGCGTGGCCCCGCTGCGCGCGCTGTGCGAGCGGCTGAAGCTGCCGCAGGAGCACCGCCAGCTGGCCGAGATCGCCTGCCGCGAACACTTGAACGTGCATCGCCTGGCCGAGCTGCGCGACCGCACCGTGCACGAACTGCTGCAACGCTGCGACGGCTTCCGCAAGCCCGAACGCATCGCGCAGCTGGCGCTGGTATGCGAGGCCGACAAGCGCGGCCGCCTCGGCAGCGAGGACGCCGACTACCCGCAGGGCCGCGACCTGCAGCGCCTGCACGCCGCGGCGCTGGCGGTCAACGCGCGCGACCTGGCCGCGCAGGGCCTGAGCGGCCCGCAGATCGGCGAGGCGCTGGCGAAGGCGCGGATCAAGGCGATCGCCGCGGTGCGCGGCACGCCCGCGAACTGACGCGGCCGGGCATCGCGGCGCACGTCTCTAACAACGTCGCTAGCACGTTTTCTTTCGTCCGATTACGGACGACGAACGTGCAGTAGCGGCTCTGGGTTCGACACATGACGCATCCGGGTCGAAATGCACCGCCGCAATGCGCGTGCAGGCCACGATGCGATCGCAGCCTTTCGCTAACGAATGCAGCCCGACGTCGCTGCAGGCGGATGCAAACAGCGTGGATCAGGAACGCCGGATTGCCCGGCTACTCCATCGCCCCGGCGATCCAGGTCCGCCGCACCTGCAGCGCGTCGTCGAGCAGCACCAGGTCGGCCTGGTAGCCGGGCGCGATACGTCCGTAACGGTCGTCAATGCCCAGGCATTGCGCCGGGTACAGCGAGGCCATGCGCGCGGCTTCGTCCAGGCTCACGCCCAGCCACTGCACGCTGTTGCGGACCGCGCTGGCCATGTCCAGCGCCGAACCGGCCAGGGCGCCGGCGGCGTTGCGTACCACGCCGTCCACCTCGGTGATGGTTTCGCCATACAGGTCGAAGCTGGGACTGTCGGCGCCGACCATCGGCATCGCGTCGGTGACCAGGAACAGCGTGCCGCGCGGCTTGGCCGCCAGCGCCACGCGCAGGCTGGCCGGATGCACGTGCACGCCGTCGACGATCAGCCCGCACCAGGCGTGGCGGTCTTCCAGCGCGGCGCCGACCGCGCCGGGATCGCGTCCCTGCAGCGGCGACATCGCGTTGTACAGATGGGTGAAGCCGCACACGCCCGCGTCCAGTCCGGCGCGGATCTCGTCGTAGCTGCCGGCGGTGTGGCCGGCGAACACGCGCGCGCCGGCGCTGGCCAGGGTGCGGATGCTGTCGACCGGCAGCCGTTCCGGCGCCAGCGTGATCAGGGTGACGCCGTTGTCCAGCGAGGTGGCCAGCGCCAGTTCGGCGGCATCGGGCACGCGGAACTTGTCCACGTTGTGGGTGCCCTTGCGCGCCGGCGCCAGGTACGGCCCTTCCAGATGGATGCCGAGCACGCCCGGCACGCCGGCGGCGATGGCCTGGCGGGTCGCGGCGATCGCCGCGCGCATCACCTCCAGGTCGTCGCTGATCAGCGTCGGCAGGTAGCCGGTGGTGCCGTAGCGGCGATGCGCCTGGCCGATGCGGCGCAGCGCCTCGACGTCGGTGCTGTTGTTGAACAGCACGCCGCCGCCGCCGTTGACCTGCACGTCGATGAACCCCGGCAACAGCGTGCCGCCGCCCAGGTCCAGCTGCGCCGGCGCCGCGGCCAGGCGCGCGTCGCCGTCGTCGAGCACGGCGGCGATGCGCCCGCCCTCCAGCAGCACGCCCACGCCATCGAGGAATCCGTCCGCACCGAGCACGCGCGCATTGCGCAGCGCCGTCGTCGTCATTACACCGTCTCCGTCACTTTGTTCAGATGCGGCGGCAGGTCCGGGTTGTAGCCGCGGCGCAGCGCCAGCGCGTTGATCGCGCGGTAGAAACTCTGGATGGTCAGCAGCGGCGCGCACACCGGATGCGGCGCGGCGACCAGCGGCAGATCGCCGTCGGCGCTGGCCAGCCACACCTGCGCGCCGCGGCCGCGGAATTCCTCGGCCAGGCTGCGGGTGCCGGCACCGGTTTCGTCCGGCTGGGCGAAGGCCAGCACCGGGAAGCCGGGGCCGACCAGCGCCATCGGCCCGTGCTTCACTTCCGCCGAGCTGTAGGCTTCGGCATGCAGGCCGCAGGTTTCCTTGAACTTCAGCGCCGCTTCCTGCGCCGCGGCCAGGCCCAGGCCGCGGCCGAGCACGAACAGGTTGTGCGCCTCGACCAGGCCGTCGGTGAGCGGACGCCAGTCGGCCTGCCAGGCGGCGCGCAGCGCCTGCGGCAACGCATCCAGCGCGGCGAGCAACGCCGCATCGTTCTTCCAGTGCGCGCCGAGCTGCAGGATCGCCGCCAGCGAGGCCAGGTAGCTCTTGGTCGCGGCCACGCTCTTCTCCGGGCCGGCGCCGAGCGCGATCACCGTGTCGGCCAGCTGCGCCAGCGGCGAATCCTCGACGTTGACCAGCGCCACCACACGCGCGCCGGCAGCCTTGGCGGCTTCGGCGTTGCGCAGCAGGTCCGGGCTCTTGCCGGACTGCGAGATCACCACGTACAGCGCGCCGCGCAACTGCAGCGGCGATGCGTATACCGACCCCACCGACGGCGAGGCCGAGGCGGTGACCACGCCGAGCTGGGTCTCGAACAGGTACTTGGCGTAGGTCGCGGCATGGTCGGAACTGCCGCGCGCGCAGGTGACCACGAACGGCGGCGGATCGGCGCGCAGCGCGGCGGCCAGCGCGCTCACCACGGCATGGTTGCACGCGAACTGCGCGGCGACGACATCGGCGGTTTCCGCGGCTTCGCGGAACATCAGGGTTTCGGTTTCGGTGGGCAATGCCATGGGCAGGGTCATGTGGGATCGGGGGAAGGAGAGCGGCGGGAGTGCGGCTGCATCGGCGCGGTGGAGCCGCGCACCACCAGCTGCGGCACGAAGCCCTGGTTGTGCATCGGCGCCGGATGCTCTTCGTAGGCGTCGCTGCGCAGCTGGCTGATCAGCAGGCGCGCGGCGTGGCGCGCGATGTCCTCGGTGGCCTGCTTGGCGGTGGTCAGCGCCGGCCACGACTGGCGCGAGAACGGGCTGTCCTCGAAGCCGGCGATGGACAGGTCGTAGGGCACGTTCATGCCGGCCGACTTGGCCGCGGCGAGCACGCCGGCGGCGATCTCGTCGTTGGAGCCGAAGATCGCGGTCGGCGGCTCGCGCAGCGCCAGCAGCCGCCGCGCGCCGCGGAAGCCGTCGTCGAAGGTGTAGTCGCCGGGCACCACCAGGTGCTTGTCCAGGGTGATGCCGTAGTCCTTCAGCGCCGCCTCGTAGCCGGCATAGCGCTCGCCGCTGGAGCGGTGCGAGGTGCCGCCCCACAGGAAGCCGATACGCTGGTGGCCGAGCTGGATCAGGTGCTCGGTGACCTCGTAGGCGGCATCGCGGTCGTCGACGTAGACGCAGGGGCCGTCCTTCGGATCTTCGGTGGCGGCGATGATGCGCACGGTCTTGATCCCGCGCGCGGTCAGCGCCGCGACCAGTTCGGCGCGCTCGGACATCGGTGCGGTCAGCACCAGCCCGGCCAGGCGCGAGCGCTGGGTCCATTCGGCCAGTTCCTCGGCCAGCATCGGCGAGGTCGAGTCGCAGGGATGGATCTGCAGGCCGAAGCCAGTTTCGCGGCATGCCGCCAGCACACCGTTCTGCACGCCGATGATGTGGTACGGGTTGGGGTTGTCGTACACCAGCCCGATCACGAACGGGGTGCCGCTGCGCAGGTTGCGCGCCGACGGATCCGGTTCGTAGTCCAGCTCGGCGATGGCGTGCAGCACGCGCGCGCGCGTGGCCTGCATCACCGACGGTTCGTTGTTGATGACCCGCGACACGGTCTTCAGCGATACCCGCGCCCGTTCGGCGACATCTTTGATGGTGGGTCTACGCATACTGCGGTCCTGCACGTCGGGAAGGACGCCCATGATGCGCGATCACGCGCGGGCGGAGGCTTGGCCGGCGCGGTGGCCGACCAGGGAATAGAACAGGATGTACAGGTAGCACGGCACCATCAGCAGCAGGAACACCAGCTGGAAATCGAAATGCTGCTTCAGCACCGCGAACAGCTGCGGGATGCAGGCGCCGCCGACGATGCCCATCACCAGCAGTGCCGAACCGATCTCGGTGTGCCGGCCCAGGCCCTTGATCGCCAGCGGGAAGATCGCCGGCCACATCATCGCGTTGGCGAAGCCGAGCGCGGCGACGAAGCCCACCGACACATAGCCATGGGTGCAATACGCGCCCACGCAGCACAGCACGCCCAGGCTGGCGGACAGGCTCAGGTAGCGCGCCTGCGAGATCACTTTGGGAATCAGCAGCAGGCCGGCGACATAACCGGCCAGCATCGCGCCCAGGGTGAACGAGGTGAACAGCTTGGTCTGGTCCAGCGGCAGGTGGAAGCCGTTGCCGTAGGTGCCGATCGCATCGCCCGCCATCACTTCCACGCCCACGTACACGAACAGGCACAGCACGCCCAGCCACAGGTGCGGGAACTGGAAGATGCTGGTCTTCTGCGCGGGACTGCCGGCACCGACCGGGGCGGCGTTGACTTCCGAGGCCTTCAACTCCGGCAGCGGCGAGAACAGCACGCCGATCGCCACCAGCACCAGCACGCCGGCCATCACCAGATACGGCAGGTGGATCTTGGCGGCGAACGCGGTGAGCAGCGCTTCCTTGGCCACCGGGTCGGCGGCCTGCACCTGCGTGGCCAGGTCGCCGACGCCATGCAGCACCAGCGTGCCGATCAGGAACGGTGCCAGGATGCCGGCGATCTTGTTGCAGATGCCCATCACCGCGATGCGCCGCGCCGCGCTCTCGATCGGGCCGAGGATGCTGATGTACGGGTTGATCGCGGTCTGCAGCAGCGCCAGGCTGCTCCCGATCACGAACAGGCCGGCCAGCGCGCCGGGATAGAAGCGCTGCGTGGCGAACTGGCCGAACAGCGCGGCCCCCGCGGCCATCACCAGCAGGCTCAACGCCAGGCCCTTCTTCATGCCGGTGCGCTTGAGGATCCACGACGACGGCAGCGCCAGGAAGAAGTACGACAGGTAGAACACCGCCAGCACCAGGAACGCGTTGACCTCGTCGAGGTCGAACGCCAGCCGCACGAAGGTGATCAGCGGGCCGTTGATCCAGGTGAAGAAGCCGATGATGAAGAACAGCAGGCCGACGATGGCGATCGAGGCGAAGGGACTGGCAGGCCGTGCGGTGGTCATGGGCGGGCGGGCTCCGGGGGGCGCGTGGGTCGGGCGATCAGCGTCGCAGCTCGGCGACGAAGTCGTAGTAGTCGTTGTGGCAATAGGTATCGGTCAGCTCGATCGCGCTGCCGTCGCGGGTGTAGCCGACCCGCACCACGTGCAGGATCGCCTCGCCTTCCTTCATGCCCAGGTGCCCGGCCAGCCGCGCCGGCAGGTTGATCGCACGGAAGTACTGCAGCGCGCGCACCACCGGCGTGCCCTGCGCGTCCAGGTAGGCGTACAGCGAATCGCCGATCGCGAGCGGATCGGGCACGGTGCGCTGCGGCAGCACCGCCTTCTCATAGGCCATGACCCGGCCGTCGGCGCTGCGCAGGCGGGTCAGCGACGCCACCACGGTGTCCGGCGACAGGCCCAGGCGCAGGATTTCCTCGCCGTGCGCCGGGCGCACGCGCCGTTCCAGCCAGCGCGTGCCCGGCTCCAGGCCCTTCATGCGCAGGGTCTCGCTGAAACTGGCCAGGCCGCTGAGCTGGTGCTGGATATGCGAGGTGATGAAGGTGCCGGCGCCCTGCCGGCGCGAGACCAGGCCCTGTTCGACCAGCGCGTCCACCGCCTGGCGCAGGGTCACCCGCGACACCTGCAACTGCTCGCACAGCTGGCGTTCGGCCGGCAAGGCCTCGCCCGGCTTCCACTGGCCGCCCTTGATCGCCTCGACCAGCTTGCTCGCCAGCTGCAGATACAGCGGCGTCGGCGCGCTCGGGTCCACGGCCAGGCCTGCCAGTCTGGGGTCGGCCTCCGGCTTGGGCTTGGTCATCGTGCTCCCTCCAGACCGTATGGATTCATTATGTCCAATATAGTACCAATCCGCAGCCCGTGCACGCGCAGGTCAGAGCCGCAGGTACAGCCGCCGGCGGTCCATCCACCAGCCAACCGCCCAGCACAGCAAGGTGTAGGCCAGGGCGCAGGCCAGGCTGCCCCAGGGTCCCGGCAGCAGCCGCTGGAACACCGCGATGCCCAGCCATTGGTATAGGTCGAACCCGCTGTCGCCGGCCGGGACCAGCCGCAGGGCGACCACGAACAGTTCGGAGAACAGGTAGATCGCCAGCGGATTGCGCCCGAGCACGGTGAAGAAGCCGCTGCCGGCCCGCCACTGGCGTACTCCGATCGCCCACAGCAGCGCGCCCAGCAGCAGCAGGTCCAGGCCCACCGTCAGCAGCACGAACGAACCGGTCCACAGCTTCTTGGCCAGCGGGAACCACGGCTGCCAGGCCAGCGCCAGCAAGGTCAGCGCGATGCCGGCCAGCAGCAGCCAGCGCACCGTGCGCGCCTGCTTGCCGACGCGGCGCACGTACAGGCCGGTCAGGTAGCCGGCGATGACATTGACCGTGGCCGGCAGCGTGCCGAGCAGGCCTTCCGGATCGAAGCCGCCGTCCTTGCGGTACAGCTGCGCCGGATCCAGCAGCCACAGGTCCAGGCGCGTGCCGGCGTTGCCGAGCTTGCTCAGTTCCGCGCCCGGCTGGCCCCACAGGAACAGCGCCGCCCAGTAGCCGAGCAGCAGCGCGACGCAGACGGCCAGCAGGCCGCGCGGCGGCAGCCAGCGGCACAACAGCGCGGCCAGCGCGTAGCACAGCGCGATGCGCTGCAGCACGCCCGGCACCCGGGTCTGGTCGATCGCGGTGAAGCTCCAGGCGCCGTCGGCGCCCTGGTGCACGAACGGAAACCAGTACATCAGGAAGCCGAGCAGGAAGATCAGCGCGCTGCGCTTGCCGACCCGGCGCAGGAACGCGCCGAGCGGCTGGCTGCGGTCCAGCGCGAAGCTCATCGCGTTGCCGACCGCGAACAGGAACGAGGGGAACACCAGGTCGGCGGCGGTGAAACCGAACCACGGCGTATGCCGTAGTTGCACGAACGCATCGGCGCCGGCGCCCGGCGTGTTGACCAGGATCATCAGGAAGATGGTCAGGCCGCGGAACACGTCCAGCGACAGGAAGCGTTCGCGCGACGGCAGCGCGGCGGGGATGGTCGCGGAGGCGGCGCTCATCGGGCATCCACCTGCTGCAGCAGCGTGCGCACCGCGGCGACCGGATCGGCCGGCGCTTGCCGTGCGTAGGGTGTCTCGCGCTTCACCCAGTCGCGCTCCCAGGCGCGCAGCCGCTGCTGCAGCGCCGCCTCGTCCACGCTGCCGCCGGCGACCGCCGCGGCGCGCAGCGCCTGCATCGCCAGCGCCCAGCGCGGCAGGTAGTAGTCGGCGTACATGCCCTGCCAGGCCTTGGACGCGTAGTCGCCGAGATTGCCCTCGCCGCCCCACACGCTGACCTGCGCCTTGGCGTCGCGCCGGTAGGAGGCCGCGTCCTGCGGCGTCTTCGCGTAGCCGGCGGCATCGTCGAGCCAGCTCGACAGGGTTTCCTGCTGGCCGCCGACCAGGCGGTCGAGCTGCTGCACCGCCGTCTGCACGCGGGCGAAGGCGGCATCGCCGGCGGCGACGTCGCCGCGCCTGTACGCGGCCAGCGCCTGCTGCAGCTGCGCATCCACGCGGCCGGTGGCGTAGTGGCGGGCGAAGTCGACCAGGTCGTAGCGGTACAGCGGCGCGTCGGCGTATTCCGGCGCCAGCGCCAGCAGCTGGTCCAGCGCGCGGCGCAGGCGCGGCGGATCGCCGGGCGCGCCTTCGAACTCGCCGATGTCCAGCGTCGGCCGCTTGAACAGCAGGTAGGCGCCGGCGCGGCTGCGCCACCAGCGCGGCGTCCAGTAGCGGGTCGACAGCACCGAGGCCTGCAGGTCGTCCCAGGCCGCGCGCAGCGCCGGCGAGGTATGCCCGTAGCGGGCGCGGGTGTAGTCGCCGAGCCAGTCCTGCAGCGAACGCTCCTGTCCGCCCCAGGCCAGCGCATACATGTACTCGTAGACCACCGAGTTGTTGTGCAGGCCTTCGGGGAACGCGCCGAAGCCGACCAGCTGCTGCTTGTCCTTGTCGGCGAGCAGCGCGCGCAGGTCGTCGCGGTAGAACGCCAGGTCGCCGTACACCGGATTGCTGCCGCCGTAGTTGTGCACGTAGCCGTAGATCCACTGCTTGCCGTCGAACGCGTCGGACAGCTTCCAGGTGCCCGGGTAGCGGTCGTTGCCGATGTCCAGCACCAGCAGCTTGTCGTTGGGCACCTCGCGCAGGAAGGCCGCGATCGCCTGCGGCGTCCAGAAATGGCGGTCGGCGCCGAACAGCCAGCCCTGCATCACCCACACCGCGTCGGGGTTGGCGCGATGGATCGATGCGTACAGCGCACGGCCGTAGTCGGCCAGGCGCTTGTCGCGCTGCGCCGGCGGCACCTCGGGCGGTGCGGGGGCGGTCTTGTCGGTCTTGGCGGTGTTGGCGGTGTTGGCGGTGCTGTCGCCGTAGCTGGCCAGGCGCGCGTCGCTGCCGTCGGCGGCGATCGGCGGCAGCATCTCGTTGAACGCATCGGCCAGGTAATAGGTGCCCTTGCCGTAGGTGCGGTCGTAGAGCTGGATGAAGCGCTGCGCGATCTTCGCGAACAGCGGATCGGCCGGATCCAGCCAATAGGTCTCGTGAAAGCCTTCCCAGGCACGCATGCGGTAGATGCGCGCCTGCGGATGCGCCTGCGCGAACGCCTTCGGCACGTAGCCGGCGAAGGCCGGCAGCACCGGCTTCATGCCCAGCGCGCGCATGCGCTGCAGGATGCGCAGCTGCAGGGCGTGCTTGTCCTCGATCCACTGCTGCGGCAACGGCGCGTCATAGCCTTCGATATTGCCCATGCGCTGCCACGGCGCGAACGCCGGGCCGGAGAAATACTGCGCCAGGTCCGCGTCGCTCACCCCGAACTCGCGCCACAACGCCTGCCACACGTAGTCCTGGCCTTCCATCGCCAGCGGCATGTCGATCCCGTGCAGCGCCATCCAGTCGATCTCGCGTTCCCAGCGCGCCCAGTCCCACCACGGCGTGGTGTAGCCGTAGGTACAGACGTTGAGGTAGGCGCGGTAGGCGAACGGCGTGACCACGCGTTGCCCGCGGAAATCGGCATAGGCCGCAGGCAGCGCGACCCGGCTGCCCTCCCAGCTCACCGAAGCGGCGCCGATCGATTGCAGGTAGCTGTACGCGCCATGCGCCAACGCCACTTCCGAGGAACCGGACACGCGCAGCGTGCCGGCGTCGGCGGCGACCTGGTACCAGTCGTTGCCGTTGCCGCGCGGCTGCCGTTGCAGGGTCAGCGCGGCCGCGCGCGGGCCGAGCGTGCGCAGCAGCACGCCGCGTGCGGCGTCGCCTTGCGCGTCCTGTACGGGTGCCGCAACCGCGGCCGGCACCAGCAGCATGCAGGCCAGCAGCAATGCGGCTTGCCCGGGGACCGGCAACGCGCGCACGAAGCGCATCCAGGCACCTACGTGTGGAAAGGCATGGCGGAAAACTCGGTTCATTCGGTCAATACTCCACTATCGCGACATCGTCGAAGCCGAAAGGCATTCCGGCCGTCACCTGCATCACCACCGCCAGCACCCGTTCGCCGTCCGCAGGCGGCAAGCGCAGCTGCGCATGCCGCCCCGCTGCGACTCGGGCGACCAGTTGCCGGTCCAGATACACCTGCGCCGCGCCGGTCGCGCGGCCGAGCCGCAGCCGGCCGCCGCGCTGCTGGATCCCGGCCCAGGGCGTGAACGCGGTGCGGTACAGCACATAGCCATCGCGCTCGGCGCGCGTCTCCAGGTTGCCGGGCTGGCAGAAGCTCCAGCTGTTGTTGTCGTTGGGCGCGCGCGGCAACGCCGGATCCGGCGGCGCGGCGAACGGCAGCGTGCGCCGCCAGCCGGGCACCACCATCGCCGCGGCGGCCGGCGGCAGCGACGGCGGCAAGGCCACCGCATCCAGATCGATCGTCGCCTGCGCGGCACGCAGTCCCGGCGCGCGCGCTGCGATGCGCAAGCGGCGCTGGCCGCTGCCGGCCTCGACGATGGCCTGCGCCAGGCCGTTGAACAGCTGCACCTGCGGCACGTTGTCGGCGGCATGCCGATTCGGATCACCGTTGCCGACGCCGAGCAGGCGCCCGCCGTCGACCTGCAGCGCGATCTGCGCATCGGCGAACGGCACGTGGCGGCCCTGCGCATCCACCGCTTCCAGGGTGATCGGCTGCGCGTCGCGACCGTCGCCGCGCATCCGCGCCCGGTCCGGGGTCAGCCGCAGCGCCACCGGCGCGCCGACCGTCTGCACCCGCTGCCGCGCCACTTCGCGGCCATCGCGATAGGCCACCGCTTCCAGCACGCCCGGCGCGTACGCCACCTGCCAGGCATTCATCTCGATCCGGTCCACCGCCTGCCGTCCCTGCGACTGCCCGTTGAGCCACAGCTCCACCTGCTGCGCATTGCAGAACGCCATCACCTTGATCAGCGTGCCCTCGCGGCCCGGCCAGTTCCAGTGCGGCAACAGCTGCAGCACCGGCGCAGCGTCGATCCACTGCGCCTGGCGCAGCCAGTAGGCGCCTTTCGGGAAACCGCACAGATCCATGATGCCGAAGAACGAGGACACCGACGGCCATTCGAACGGGGTCGGCTCGCCGCGGTAATCGAAGCCGGTCCAGACGAAACCGCCAGCCAGGTAGGGGCGCTCGTCGATCAGTTGCCAGGACCTGCGATGGGTGTTGCCCCATGGCGCGGCGACCGAGTCGTCCTCGGCGACGACGTGCGCGCCCATGTCGGTGAACCAGGCGCCGCGGGTCTGGAACGCGCTGGTGTCCTCGCTGGACAGCAGCGGCTTGTGCGGCATCGCCGCGCGCACCCGGTCGTAGTTGAACTGGCGGTAGTTGAAGCCGACCACGTCCACCGCGTCGGCCGCGTTGCGCTGGGTCAGCATGCCGTCGTTCATCGCCGCGGTCACCGGGCGGCTGTCGTCCAGTTCGCGCACCAGCGCCACCGCGCGGCGCACCATCTCGTAGCCAGCGGCGGTGCCCTGCATCGGCTCCTCGTTGAACACCGACCACAGGAACACGCAGGCGCGGTTGCGGTCGCGGCGCACCAGCCAGCGCAGCTGCGCGGCGTAGTCGGGCGCGGGATTGAATACGCGGTTCTCGGCCATCACCAGCATGCCCAGGCGGTCGCAGACGTCGAGCAGTTCGCTGGCCACCGCATGGTGCAGGCGGATCGCATTGCAGCCCAGCGCCTTGAGCCGGCGGATGCGAAACTCCAGCAGGCTGTCGGGCACCGCCACGCCGACCCCGGCATGGTCCTGGTGCAGGCAGGCGCCCTTGATCTTCAGCGGCCGCTCGTTGAGGAAGAAGCCCTGCTGCGCATCGAAGCGCAGCGTGCGAAAGCCGATCGCGCATTCGCGGCGGTCGCGCTCGCGGCCAGCGCTGCGCAGCACCGCCGCGACCCGGTACAGATGCGGCGCGGCCACGTCCCAGCGCTGCGGCCGCTGCACCTGCAGCTCGACCTGCGCCACCGCCTGTGCCAGCGCGCCGACCTGCAACGCGCTGCTGCCCTGCGCCAGCAGCGTGCCGTGCGCGTCGTACAGCGCCACCTCCAGCAGCGCCGCGTCGGCCTGCTCGCCGGCATTGGCGACGGTGACCGCAACCGGCAGCGTCCAACGTTCGCCGTCGCCGATCCGCGGCACCGCATGCACGCCATCGCCGACGATATGCAGCGCATCGCGCACCGCCAGCCAGGTGTGCCGGTAGATGCCGGCACCCTCGTACCACCAGCCGTTCATCGCCTCGGCATCCACCCGCACCGCGATGCTGTTGAGGTCCTGGCCGTAGCGCGCGATCGCGCTCAGGTCGATGGCGAACCCGTCGTAGCCGCTCCAGCTGCGCGCCATCGGCAGGCCGTTGACCCACACCGTGGCGCGGCTGGAAATGCCGTCGAAACGCAGCTCCAGCGCCTTGCCGCGCTGCGCCTCGTCCAGCCGCAGGCTGCGCCGGTACCAGGCGATGCCGCGGCGGCGATAGCCCTGCGCCACGTTGGCGCTGGCCTCGATCGGCTGCTCGATGGCGAAATCGTGCGGCAGCCGCAGCTGCCGCCATGCGCTGTCGTCGAAATCGCCCGCGGCCGCGCCCCAGGCCTTGCCGGCCTTGGCGTTGTCGTAGCTGGCGTCCTGCCCGCTGATCGGCGGGAACGCAATGTCGCCGGCGTGGAAACGCCAGCCTTCGTCCAGGCAGAACAGCCCGGGATCGACCGGCAGCGTCAGCGCCGGCACGGCCTGCGCGCCGGCGCTGCCGGCGATGCCGGCATCGGCCGCGCTGCCCGCCCAGCTCAAACGCGGCGCCGCCAGCAGCAGACCGGCACCCGCGCCACCCGCCAGAAATTCTCGTCGTTGCATGCGGTGCCTAAGCCCTGTTGAGGCGATTGCGATAGGTCACGTTGCCGCGCCCGGCGCCACTGCGGCGCCGGGCCTGCCACGGGTTACCCCGCAAGCGCCTGCACCGGCCTCACAGGATGTCCCACTGCATCGACACGTAGAAGCTGCGGCCGGTGACGCCGGTCATCTGCCAGCGGCTGCTGATGTCCTTGTACGCCTCTTCCTTCTTGTTGGTCAGGTTGAGCCCGCCGAGCTGGAAGCTGAGCGTGTCGGTGGCCTGGTAGCCGAGCACCGCATCGAACTGGGTGCGCGCCTTCATGGTGTGGCCTTCGCGGGCGAAGAAGCTGTCGCTGCTGTCCTGCTCGTACTCGCTGCGGTGGTTCAGCGACAGGCGCGCGGAGAACATCGCGTTCTCCCAGTAGCCGGTGGCGTTCCAGGTCTTCTCCGACAGGTTGCGGATCTTGAAGTCGGTGTCGCGCTGCGGGATCACCCGGGTGAAGTTGGCGGTCAGGCCGAAGCCCTGGATCGGCAGCCACGCATCGAACGATTGCGTCCAGCCCAGCTCGTAGCCCTTGATCTTGACCTTGCTCGGGTCGTTGCGGGTGGCGGTGATCTCGTAGATGTTGCCGCTGCCGTCCACGCAATCGCCGGAACTGTTGGTCGACAGCGCAGCGCCGTTGAACGTGGTCGGGCAGACGATGCTGTTGTAGGTGCCGTTCTTGACGTTCTTCCAGAAGCCGGCCAGGGTCAGGCCGCCGCCCTGGCCGTAGTACCACTCCAGGCTGAGGTCGGACTGGTCGGCGGTCAGCGCCTTCAGGTCGGTCTGGCCCAGCGACACGTCGTAGGTGGTGGTGCCGCCGGTGTTGCTGCCCGAGGAGATGGTGGTGGCGATGGCGGTGTTGCTGTCCAGGATCGGGCGCACCAGCACCTTGCCGGCGGCGAAGCGCAGCAGCAGGTCCTCGCGCATGTCCAGCACCAGGTTCAGGCTCGGCAACCAGTTGTGGTAGTCGTACGGCGCGCGTTCGGTGCCGACCACCTCGTTGGCGTCCTCGCTGTACTGCGAGGCGGTGGTCAGGTAGGTGTCGGTGGTGCGCTTGGTGTTCTCGTAACGCACGCCGACGTTGCCGCGCAGGCGCATGCTGCCCAGTTCGGTGTCGATCTTGGCCAACGCGTAGGCGGAGAAGATGTCGTTGCGGATGTGGTAGCTGGCCTGCGGCGCGAACAGCACCGGCACGCTGATGCCGGAGGCGGCCAGCGCTTCGGCGTAGGCGTACACGTCCGGCGCCACCCAGCTGCTCTGCGAGGCCAGGTTGCCGTCGAGGAAGTTGCTGACGCTGGAACTGGCCGCCGACAGCTCGGGGAACATCGCGTAACCGGACACCGCGCCGGAGTTGATCAGGTACAGGAAATCGCGGCGCCAGACGTTGCGGTCGAAGGTCTCGCGGCGGAACTTGGTGCCGAACTTCACCGAGTCCAGGAAGCCGGCGCCGACGTAGCGTTCGGCATCGAACTGCAGCGACCATTCCTTGTTGCTGAGCTTGGTGATCGCCCCGTTGGGGTATTCGTCGCGCACCAGGTTGGCCTGGTCCCAGGCGCTGGCGTCGTTGGCGTCGGCATCGGTGGTCAGCGAGATCGCGCCGGGATTGGACGAGTCGAACAGCGTCGCCGACGGCATGCGGCCGAGGATCACCGCGCGCTCGTCCTCGTCGGTCTTGCCTTCGGTGTAGTTGGCCACGCCGCTGAAGGTCCACTTGTCGCCCTTCCACTTGGCGTCCCAGGTCAGCAGCTGCGAAGTGAGGTCGTGGCGCTCGAGCTGGCGGTTGTTCTCCAGCCAGTAGTTGGACGCCGACACCTTGGTCGCGGTCAGGCCTTCGGTCTCCAGCACGGTCAGGTAGTTGCGGTCGAAGGAATAGACCAACTGGTTCATGTCGTTGTCGGTCTTGTCCTGCGAATACAGCGCGGTCAGGTTCATCTCCAGCCGGTCGTTCGGCTTCCACTGCAGGCCGGCGGTGAGCATCTTGCGGTCGGTCTCGCGCTCGATCGAGCGGTAGCGCGGGCGGCGCGGGATGTACAGGGTGCCGGCGTCGGTGTCCTGGGTGTACCAGCGGTCGATCCACAGGTAGTCGGCGCGGTCCTTGAGCTTCTGGTAGCCGGCGTTGACGAACACGCCCAGTTCGCCGCCGTCGGCCAGATGGAACTGGTCGATGTAGGTGAGCACGGCCTTCGGCGTCGGCGCGCCGCCGGCGAATTCGGAGTACTGCTCCTTCGCCGACAGGATCAGCTTGCGCTGCTTGTAGTCCAGCGGCTTGGTGGTCTCGATGTTGACCGTGCCCGACAACCCGCCGGCATCCATGTCCGCCGACGGCGACTTGATCACCTCGATCGCCGCGGCCACTTCCGGCTGGATGATGTCGTAGCGGAAACCATCGGTGAAGTCGGCGCTCTTGATGGTCTGGCCGTTGATCGTGGTGGCCGAATACTGCGGGCCCAGGCCGCGGATGCTGATGGTCGAACCGCGGCCGTTGATGGTGGAGATCTGCACGCCGGGAATGCGCTGGATCGCCTCGGCGATGTTCTCGGCCGGGAACTTGCCGATGTCCTCGGAAGAGATGCCGTCGGTCATGCGCGCGTCTTCGCGCTTGTTGTCCAGCGCAGTGATCAGGCTCTTCTGGTAGGAGCTGGTGACGGTCACCGTATCGAGCTGGGAGATGGAATCGGAAGCGGGCGCTTGCTGCGCCTGCGCGCCGGCACTGAGCAGGCCGAACGCGATGGCGGTGGCGAGGACGGACAGGGAACAACAGTGCGGACGTGAGCGGGCGGCATGTGGCATTGGGCTATCCTGGTTGATGGCTGATCGGCACGACGACGTCTGACACCCAGCGGCAGCGATCGGCAGGCAGCACCCTCCATTGCGCCCGACGCGACGCGCAGGGCGGTGCCGTCCGTGCGGGCACGGAGTCGATGGAGCGTTCTGTCTGTTTTCCTGCGCCCCGTGTTGCGGGAGGCGCGTTCCCGTCCCTACCCCGGAGCGGGCGATTGCATGCTGCTGGACTGATCGATCCCGAATTGGCAAAGACCAATTCCAGGCACCTCGATTCTTATGGTCTTAGAAAGATTGTGTCAACGCCGCAACACCCGGAACCGACGAATGGCGCCTGGACATGAGCCCAGAATCTTAAAAAACCTTTTTTTATCAATGTATTGGCAACAAAAAATATTTTTTGCGCGGCGCGCCTTACGCATCGTTGTCACGATACCTATGTCGCACCAATTCTACGAATGAGACCAATTTTGTGCAATGCGACATAACTGCGCCACGTTCTCATTTGCACGCCGCCTCCACTTTTCCGACGATCCGCATAACCCATTGATGCAGCTGCATTTCGGCGAAACCTGGCGGCGATGGCGAGGTGCCGCCATGGCTTACGCATGGCGAAACCAGCACCAGACGAATTTTCCGACAAAGGCTTGACATCGTTGTCATGGGCTCGTAAGAATCAGCCCACACGGGGATGGGGCCGCGCATACGCGGCGCAAAAGCGGGCGTGGGAGGCAGGTGATCGCAATGATCCGGACGCGCGAGTCGCGTGCCGTACTCGGCACGCCGTGGCACTCCCCGACGCGGTTGCGCGCCATGTTCGCCATCGGGGTCGGCGTACCGGCGGCGCAGCGGGCGGCATCGCCCAGGCCAGTGCCACACCGCTGCTGCCGCAGCCGCATCGTTTCCAGATCCACGGCGTGACGCAGTGCGTCCCGCCCGCGGCGGAACGCTGCACCAGGCATTGCAGCGCACCCGCAGAACCCGGCGGCCTTCGCGCCGGAAAGCGCGATGGCGGCGCCTTGCCCCTGGCCTCAGCCGCGACGAACGAAGCCGGAAGCTTCGGCGGCTACGGAAGCGGTCCGGAGCCAAAGCCCCTCCTCCAGTGCACCAGCAGGCTCGCCGCAAGTCATTGTGGGAGCGACTTCAGTCGCGACGCGCGAAGCGGCAGACCTGCCGAGTCTGGATGCAGTCGGGACTGAAGTCCCTCCCACAGTGCACCCAGCCAGGGTGCCGCAAGCGTTTTGTGAGCGGCTTCAGCCGCGACGAACGAAGCCGGAGGCTTCGGCGGTTGCGGAACCGGTCGAGGGCCAAAGCCCCGCCTCCAGTGCACCCGGCAAACCTCGCAGGCAGCCGAATTCCCACTTGCTTCGTGGGCAGCCTCAGCGGCGGTCGCGCCGCTTCGCCCCGGTCTCCCATCGCCACAGCAGATCGCGCAGCGGGGTCAGCGCGGTGGCTATGCCCGCCGCCACGCCCAGCGCATCGGCCAGCGCGTCGAACGGATCGGCCGAGCGCGTGGTGGTCCACGCGCCCTGCGCGAACTCGATGCCGATGCCGAGCAACAGCAGGCCCAGCGCCGCCCAACGCCAGGCGCGCGGCCCGGCGTAGACCTGCACCGCGCCTGCCGCGAGCAGCAGGTAGGCGGTGAAATGCTCGGCCTTGTCGGTGTCCGGCAGATCGGACAGCTGCGGCGGGTGCGGCATCATGCACACATAGATCAGCACCAGCACGCCCAGCCACCACAGCCCCAGCCACAGCCAGGGCCGGCGGAATGCGCGCACCGCCGCCATCACAGCCGCCAGGTCAGGTCGCCGACCAGGAACGCCGGCGCCAGCGACACATCGCGTTCGAAGCCCATCACCTGGAAGCGCTCGCCCATTTCGCTGGGCAGGGTCAGGCGCTTCACCTGCTCGCGCAGGCGCACGCGACCGCGTTCGTCGCTGCGCGCCTCGGCCTCGGCCAGCAGCGCATCCAGGCCGTTGCCGAGCAGGAAACTGGCCTGGGTGCAGTAGCCGCCCAGTTCGAAACCGGCGCCGGTGCCGGCCTCGGCCAGCGCGGTGAAGTCCACCGACGCGGTCAGGTCCTGCAGGCCCGGCCACAGATAGGGATCGGCATGCGTGCGGTGCCGGTAGAACGCGCGCAGGGTGCCGTCGTCGCGCTGCGGCAGGTAGAACTCGCCGCGCGGATAGCCGTAGTCGACGAACAGCAGCGCGCCGCTGCGCAGGCCGCCGGCCACCGCCTGGATCCAGTACGGCAGCTGCGGCAGCAGCTCGGAGCGGTAGCCGTCGGCGAACGGCGTTTGCAGATAGCGTTCGACATGCCGCACCGCCGCCGCCAGCAGCGGATCGGCCGGCTGCTCGCCGCGGCGGAAGCGGCCTTCGCCGTCCAGGGTCACGGTTTCCTCGAACACCTCGCCGTCGCGCAAGGTGAAGCGCGGCGTCGGCAGCGCATCGATCACCTCGTTGGCGAACAGCACGCCGTTCCAGTCGTCGGCGAACGGCCGGTCCAGCCACTCCACCAGGTCGAACACCGGCGGGATCAGCGCGCGCTGCAGGCGCGCGCGCTGGCGTTCGCGCAGGTCGGCGCTGGGCTCGAGGATGGCGTAGCGCTCGGGCAACGCGTCCAGCGCCAGCAGGCGCTTGAGCATCACCTCGGCGAACGCGCCGCTGCCGCCGCCCACTTCCAGCATCCGCGCCTGCGGCCCGAGCTGCTGCAGCACCGGGGCCAGCGCGTTGGAGACGGTGGCGGCGAACAACGGCCCCAGCTCCGGCGCGGTGACGAAGTCGCCGTCCTCGCCGAACTTGCTGCTGCCGGCGCTGTAGTAGCCTAGGCCCGGCGCGTACAGCGCCAGCTCCATGAAGCGCGAGAACGGAATCGCGCCGCCGCCGGCGGCGATCTCGGCGCGCAGATGCGCGGCCAGTCGATCGCTGTGGGCGAGCGCGTCGGCGTCGGGGGTGGGAAAGTCGATAGGCATGCGGCGCTGGATTGCGTGGACAATGCACAGCATAGCCGAGCGTGGAATGCACACATGACCGAGACCAAAGTCGCCCTGATCACCGGCAGCGCACGGCGCATCGGCGCCGGCATCGCGCGGCGCCTGCACGCGGCCGGCTATCGCCTTGCGCTGCACGCGCACACCTCGCAGGCCGAGCTGCAGGCGCTGGCGCAGGAACTGGAGGGCGTGCGCGCCGGCAGCACCCTGACCCTGCACGCCGACCTACGCGACGCCGCCCAGTTGCCGGCGCTGGTGGACCAATGCGTGCAGCGCTTCGGCCGGCTCGATGCGCTGGTCAACAACGCCTCCAACTTCTATCCCACGCCGCTGACCGAGGCCACGCCGGCGCAATGGGACGACCTGTTCGCGGTCAACGCGCGCGCGCCGCTGTTCCTGGCCCAGGCCGCGGCCGCGCCGCTGCGCGAACGCCATGGCGCGATCGTCAACATCACCGACCTGCATGCCGAGCAGCCGCTGCGCGCGCACCCGCTGTACAGCGCGGCCAAGGCCGCGCTGGCGATGCTGACCCGCTCGCTGGCGCTGGAGCTGGCGCCGCAGGTGCGGGTCAACGCGATCGCCCCCGGCGCGATCCTGTGGCCGGAGGCCGGCAAGGACAGCGCCGCGCAGCAGGCGCTGCTGGCGCGCACGCCACTGGCGCGGATCGGCCGGGTCGAGGAGATCGCCGAGGCGGTGCGCTGGCTGCTCGACGACGCCGGTTTCGTCACCGGGCAGACGCTGCGGGTGGATGGGGGGCGGGGGCTTTCTTGAGAGCCGGGACTGGGGACTCGGGACTGGGGACTCGGTGGTCATGAAAGCTGGCAGTGCCTCGCCCAGCGGACGCTCGGGACAGGAAGCCACTCCCAACACCTCCCCATCCCACAAATGCCGCCTTCATCGAGTCCCGAGTCCCGAGTCCCGGCTTCATCGAGTCCCGAGTCCCCAGTCCCGAGTCCCGGCTTCATCCAGCTCCACCACCTCGAACGCCTCGCCGAACTGCGCATGCGCCTGCCACAGCGCGCCCAGGCGGCGGCCGCTGAGCGGGTCGACGAAGTCGGCGGCGATGTCGGCCAGCGGTTTGAGCACGAAGGCGTGACGCAGTTCCGGGCGCGGGATGCGCAGGCGGCCGGGGCCTTCGACGATGCGATCGCCGTAGAACACCACGTCGATGTCCAGGGTCCGGTCGCTGAAACGCGGGCCGCTGCGGTCGCGCCCATGCGCGTCTTCCAGCGCATGCAGCCAGGCATCCAGCGGTCCCAGCTCCCACTCGGTCTGCAACGCCACGGCATTGTTCAGGAACGGTGGGCCGTCGAATCCGACCGCGGGAGTGCGGTAGGTCGGGGACACCGCGATCGGGCCGAAACGCTGACGCAGCGCACCTATCGCGGCAGGCAGATGCTGGTGCGGGCGCAGATTGCTGCCCAGGCTGAGGAGCACGGTGGTCATGCGATATTCGCGCATGCCGCGGCCGCGACCGTCAACGGGTAGCCAAGCCCGTCCCCCCCGCATAGAATCGAAACGCACTGAACTCCGGCAGCGACATGACTTATTGCGTAGGCATCGAAGTGGACGAAGGCCTGGTCTTCGCCGCAGACACGCGCACCAACGCCTCGCTGGACGACGTCCGCGTGCATCGCAAGCTGCATGTGTTCGAGTATCCGGGGCAGGCGGTGTTCGTGCTGATGTCGGCCGGCAACCTGGCCACCACCCAGCTGGCGATCTCCAAGCTGCAACGCGATGCGGACGATCCGGACGCGCCGCGCAGCCTGCGCTCGTTCAAGCACCTGTTCGAGGTCGCCGAGTATGTCGGCGAGGTGCTGGTGTCCAGCCAGGTCAAGCTGTCCGACCAGTCCCAGCACAGCGGCGTCAGCGTGCAGTCGACCCTGATCCTGGGTGGGCAGATCGCCGGCGAGCGGCCCGGGCTGTACATGATCTACCCGCTGGGCAACGCCATCGCCACCTCGCCGGAAACGCCGTACCTGCAGATCGGCGAGTCCAAGTACGGCAAGCCGATCCTGGACCGCATCATCCGCCCGGAGATGCAGCTGGAGGACGCCGCGCGCACCGCGCTGGTGTCGCTGGACTCCACCATCCGCTCCAACCTGTCGGTCGGCATGCCGATCGACCTGGCGGTGATCCGCCGCAACGACCTGCGCGTGACCCAGCGCCTGCGCCTGGAAGCGGACACGCCGCTGTATTCGGAAATCCACGACACCTGGTCGCGCAAGCTGGAGAACGCGGTGCGCACCCTGCCGCGCTTCCCCTGGGAGCCGGCGCTGACCACCGAAAGCGACACCGACACCCGCGGCGCCCTGCCGCCACTGCCGCCGCGCCGCGTCCCGGCCAGGCGCGACCCGGAAGACCAGTCGTCCCAGCAGTGAAGCTGGGAATGGGGAATAGGGAGTGGGGAATCGTAACGGCAACGGCAACAGCGCCTGACCGATGACCTCAGCGACAGCGGTGCCTTTGGCGTACGCGTTGGGGTGCAGGGATTCGCTTTTCCGATTCCCCATTCCCCATTCTCGATTCCCAGCCTTTAGCCACTCTCCAACGCATGCGCCACCGCGCGGAACACGCGCTGCATCTCCAGCGGCTTGCGCAGCACGTGCACGGCGATGTCGCGCGGGAAGTGATCGCGCTGCAGGGACGTGCCGGCATCTTCCAGCACGATCGCCGGGCCGCGGTAGTCCAGGTCCTGCAGCGCCAGCAGCAGGCTCACCGCCGACAGCAGGATGATGTCGCTGTCCACGATCACCAGGTCCGGCATGCCGTGTTCGCGCACCTCGCGCAGCGCCGCGGCGCCGTCGGAGGCCAGCTGCGGCTGGTAGCCCTGGCTGGACAGGGCGTTGCCGAGCAGCGACAGGCGCGTGGCCTCGCCGTCGACCAGCAACACGCGCTGGCCCCTGCCCATCGGCATCGCCGGCTCCGGCTCGGCCGAGGGCGCGTGGCCGCGCAGCGGGATCAGCAGTTCGAAGCAGGTGCCCACGCCCGGCGTGCTGTCCACGCCGATGCTGCCGCCGTAGCTTTCGACGATGCGCTTGCACGAAATCAGGCCCAGGCCGGTGCCGTCGGGCTTGGTGGTGAAGAACGGACTGAACAGGTGCGCCTGGGTCTCCGCGTCCATGCCCACGCCGCTGTCGCGGACCAGGATGCGTACCTGCTCGCTGCCGTCGGCGCCGATCGCCGGCGCGGCCGCAATGACCAGGGTGCCGCCCTCGGGCATTGCCTGGATCGCGTTCAGGCCGAGGTTGAGCAGGCACTGCTGCAGTTCGGTGTAGTTGGCCTCGATCGACAGTTCGGCGTCGGCCACCTCCACCTGCAGGCCGACCCGTTCGGGCAGGCTGCTCTTGAGCAGCATCTGCACCGCCTGGAACAGGCCGGCGATGGACACCCGCTCGCTGGGCGTGCGCGAGCCGCGCACGAACGACAGCATCGATTCGGCCATCTCGTGGCCGCGCCGGCCGCATTCGGCGATGACCTCGGCCAGGTGCCGCAGCTGCGGGTCGTCGCTGCGTCCGATCATCAGCTCCGGCACGATCAATAACGGCTGCAGGATGTTGCGCAGGTCGTGGCTGAGGCCGGCGGCGAGCATCGCCAGGCTCTCCAGCCGCTGCGCGCGCATCAGCTCGCCCTCGACCCGCTGCCGCTCGCGCTCGGTGCGCGCCTCGCGGATCGCACGCGCCACCGCCGACGGCAGCCGGGTCGGGTTGTGCTTGATGATGTAGTCGTTGGCGCCGTCGCGCAGCGCCTCCACCGCGGTCTCCTCGCCGATCGTGCCGGAGACGAAGATGAAAGGCACCTCGTTGCCATGCTCGCGCACCACGCGCAGCGCCTGGTGCCCGGAGAAGCCCGGCATGCTCAGGTCCGACAGCACGATGTCCGGCGCGAACTCGCGCAGCGCCTCGCGCAGCGCGGACTCGCCTTCCACGCGGTGCAAGGTCGCTTCCAGGCCAGCGTCCAGCAACTGGTCGGACAGCAGCTCGGCGTCCTCCGCGGAATCCTCGACCATGAGGATGCGGATCGGCCCGAGCTTGGTGCCGGTCATGGGCATGCGCGCTTACTCTTTGTCCGGCGCCTGGTTGATCAACGCCCAGAACGTGCCCAGCGTCTTCACCGCAGTGAAGAACTGGTCCACGTCCACCGGCTTGACCACGTAGGCATTGACGCCCAGGTCCCAGCTGCGGGCCAGGTCGCTTTCCTCGCGCGAGGACGACAGGATCACCACCGGCAGGCGCTTGAGCGATTCGTCGCTGCGCACCAGCTTCAGCACTTCCAGCCCGTCCATGCGCGGCATCTTGATGTCCAGCAGCAACACCGCCGGCAGGCCTTCCTCGCGATCGGCGTAGGCGCCGCGGCGCAGCAGGTAGTCCATCGCCTCCACGCCGTCTTCGACATGGACGATGGGGTTGGCCAGGCGCGCGTCGCGCAGCGCATCGACCGCCATTTCGGCATCGGCGGGGCTGTCTTCGGCAAGCAGGATGGTGCGGATGGCGGTCATGCGGTCAACTCGTTGGTAGGCGCTTCGAGCGCGGGTGGTAACACGAAATGGAAGGTCGCGCCCTGGTCCGGTGCCGCATCGGCCCAGATATGGCCGCCGTGGCGGGTCAGCACGCGACGCACGCTGGCCAGGCCGATGCCGGTGCCGGTGTATTCGCTGGCCTTGTGCAGGCGCTGGAACACGCCGAACAGCTTGGCCGCATAGGCCATGTCGAAGCCGGCGCCGTTGTCGCGCACGCTGAAGTGGTGGCTGCCGTCGGCTTGCAGCTGATAGCCGACCTCGATCACCGCGACCTCGCGCTTGGCGCTGTACTTGACCGCATTGCCGAGCAGGTTCAGCCACAGCTGGCGCATCATGTTCTCGTCGGCGACCAGGATCGGCAGCGGGCTGACGTTCCACTCGATGCGGTGGCCGCTGCCGGCGTGATCGGACTGGGAGTTGGCGTCCAGCACCGAGCGCGTCTCCGCCACCAGCGACTGCATGTCCACCGCCTGCAGGCGCAGCGCGCTGCGGCCCAGCCGCGAGTAGACCAGCAGGTCGTCGATCAGCGAGGCCATGCGCCGTGCCGAGGTGCCGATCACTTCCAGATAATGGCGGCTCTTCTCGTCGGCGTCGTCGCCGAGGTGGCGGGCCAGCTTGTCGGCGAAGCCGGCGACATGGCGCAGCGGCGCGCGCAGGTCGTGCGAGACCGAATAGCTGAAGGCCTCCAGTTCACGATTGACTTCGGAGACCTGCTCCACCTTGCCCTCGAGCTGCCGGTTCAGCACCTGGATGCGCTGCTGCGACGCCTTCTGCAGGCTGATGTCGCTGACCGTCATCAGCACCACCTCGTCCTCGCTGTCCGGCAGCGGCATGCGCCGCGCATTCAGCAGCATGGTGCGGCCGACGCTGTCGGCACCGGTCTGCTCGTGCTCGAAATCCCACAGCTCGCGCCCGCGCAGCAGCACGTCGGCCAGCCGCTGGCGAATGATCGGGTCCTGCCAGGCGCCGTCGCCGACATCGGCCAGCATCTTCGGCGCCTGCTCCGGGTCCAGCCCGTACAGCTCGCCGAAGGCGGCGTTGTGCATCAGCATGCGTTGATTGCCGTCCAGCAGCACGATCGGCTCGCGCACCGTCTGCAACACCGCGGCAGCGCGGGCATTGGCACGCAGCATGTGGCGTTC
The DNA here is from genome assembly GCA_025666215.1 of Xanthomonas campestris pv. phormiicola. Lineage (NCBI taxonomy): Bacteria > Pseudomonadati > Pseudomonadota > Gammaproteobacteria > Lysobacterales > Lysobacteraceae > Xanthomonas > Xanthomonas campestris. Next base: position 4,356,041 of record CP102593.1, read on the forward strand.
CGCGTCCAGGCGCCGGCCGATCTGCCGTTGCAGCAGCCAGATCACCAGGCCCAGCAGCAGCAGCTGCACCCCCAGCGACACCCAGCTGATCGCCGACGCCAGCATCCGCCGCTGGCCGGCATCGACAGTGCGCTCGGCCAGCAGCGCGTTCTCGCGCCGCTGCAGTTCGGCGACCAGGCCGCGGATCGGGTTGTCCGCGGTCATTTCCTGGATCAACCCGCGGATCCGCTGCGGGTCGCGGTTCTGCGCGATGCGCGCGGCAAGCAGGCTGCGACGCTCCAGGGTGCTCTGCAGGCGGCCGATGCGCACCTGCTGGTCGGGGTTGTCGCGGGTCAGCTCGACCAGGCGCGCGATGGTCGGCGCGATCGCGCCGCGCGACTCGTCGAAGCGCGCGCGCAGGATCGGCGAGTCGACGTCGTGCGACATCGCCAGCGCCGCCGACTCCATGTCGCGCATGTTCGCTTCCAACTTGCTCAACTCGGCGGTGACTTCCTGGCTGTGGCTGACCCAATCGGCCGCACGCAAGGTGCTGTCGCTCATCTGCCGCAACAGCAACGACGGCAGGATCACGATCAGGACCACCGCCAGTACCAGCAGCGGCAGGCGCCAGCGGTCCCAGGCGTCATGTTTGGCGGTGATCTGCATACCTGTTCTTGGAAGATGGAGACGGCAACGGGGCAGCATTGTCGCCGATCCCCCCGCAGGCACACGATGAATTATTCAGGTTTTGCGCAACTCCCCGCGCCACCTGAATGCGACTTTATCGCAACGGTTGGGTACAAAGAAATGGGCGGCTGTGCGCCGCCCATCGATGCCGCTGCGACTGCGCTCAGGATCAGCGTGCCGACACCCGGATCGCGCGGGCGGCGGCATCGTGCGTCGCGCCGATCAGCGTCCACGACGACATCCCCGCCCGTACCAGCAGGAAATCGGCATGACTGCGCAGGCGCGCGCGCTCGCCGACGGTCAGATCCCTGTCCAGGTCCTGCATCAGGTTGGCGAAAGCGCCCCAGAACCCGGCATCGTCGTGGAAGGTGACCAGCAGCATGCCCAGCCTGGATTCGAGCTGGCGCATCGCCAGCAGCAGGCAGGACGGTCGCGGCGGCGTGCCTGCCGGGAACGTCGCATCCAGCGCCTCGATCGACGCCGGTTGCGCGGCCGCGTGGCTGGGCGCAGCGGAAGAGTGAGCATCCAACATGGCAATTCGCCTGGTAGCTGACGTGGCTTGATGATGACTGAACGTGCGTCAATGCAATGCGAAACGTTGCCACGGCCTGGGCGATGCGTGCCCAAATGCGTGAGTGTCGCGCAAAAAAAAGCACTCCGAAGAGTGCGTCGTACATGGGGTGGCGGGGCGCGCCTCGTCTCGCGCCCCGCCGCCTTCATGGATCGCGATGATCAGTGCTTGGCCGCACCGCTCACTTTCAGGTTCTTCGAGTCCACCTTCTTGACCCCGTCGATCATCTTGGCGACCGACACCGCCTTGTCGCGCTGCGCCTTGCTCTCGACCGCACCGGTCAGCTTGACCGTGCCATTGACGGTCTCGACCTTGATGTCGGTGCCGGAGACGTCCTTGGTCGCGAGCAGATCGGCCTTGACCTTGGTGGTGATCCAGGTGTCGGTGACCGGCTCCTTGGACTCGTGCTTCATGCCATCGCTGTGGGCCATGGCGTCATGGTCCTTGCTGGCGCCGGTCGGCGGATCGACGGCGAGCGCCTGGCCGGCGGCCAGGGTCAGACCGAAGGCGAGTGCGGTGCCGAGCAGCGTGGGCGACGTGAACTTTTTCATGATGTCCTCCTCCCTTGAAGGTGTGTGGCGCAGTGTCTGCGCGGCGGCGTACAAGCGACGTGACCGGGAAATCGCGGCAGCGTGAAAGGCGTGCACGCCAGGTGAGGGCCTTTGCCGGGATACTGTCCGCCCCTGTACTGCCGCTCGCACGCCATGGATCAGACCTTCAATCTCGCCTTGCTCGGCTACGGCTTCGTCGGCCGCGTGTTCCATGCGCCGCTGATCGCGCACACCCCCGGCCTGCGCCTGCACACCATCGTGTCCAGCCGCCACGATGAAGCGGCCGCGGCCTATCCGCGGGCGCGCATCGTCGCCGACGCGCAGCAGGCCTTCGCCGATCCGCAGATCGATGCGGTGGTGGTGGCGACGCCGAACCAGACCCATGCGCCGCTGGCGCTGGCGGCACTGGCGCAGGGCAAGCACGTGCTGGTGGACAAGCCGTTCACCCTGGACGTGGCCGAGGCGCAGCAGGTCATCGCGCAGGCGCAACGCGCCGGGCGCATCGTCAGCGTGTTCCAGAACCGGCGCTGGGACGGCGACTTCCTCACCCTGCGCGCGCTGCTGCAGGCGGGCACGCTAGGCGAGGTCGCCGAATTCCATTCGCACTTCGATCGCCATCGCCCGCAGGTCGGCAACCGCTGGCGCGAGCATGCGCTGCCCGGCTCCGGAGTGTGGTTCGACCTGGGGCCGCACCTGCTCGACCAGACCCTGCAATTGTTCGGCCTGCCCGAGGCGATCCAGGTCGATCTGGCGCAGCAGCGCCATGGCGCGCAGGCCACCGATTACTTCCATGCCGTGCTGCGCTACCCGCGGCTGCGTGCGGTGCTGCATGCCGGCTCGCTGGTCGCGGCGAACGGGCTGCGCTTCGCCGTGCATGGCGAACGCGGCAGCTACCTCAAGCATGGCCTGGACACGCAGGAAGCGCAGTTGCGCGCCGGCCTCACCCCGGCCGCGCCGCAGTGGGGCGAGGATCCGCTCGCCGGCCAGCTGACCCTGGTCGCCGACGACGGCAGCGCCGCCACGCACGCGCTGCACACGCAGCGCGGCGACTATCGGCACTGCTATGCCGGCTTCCGCGAGGCGATGGCCGCACGCGCCCCCGCGCCGGTGGACCCGGCGCAGGCGCTGGCGGTGATGCGCTTGCTCGAACTCGGCCAGCGCAGCGCCGCCGAGGGCCGCACGCTGGCGCTGGACTGAAACGCCGCGACTGCTTATCCGGCGGCGGTGCCGGACCCAGGCGCGGCCGGCGTTTCGTGCTTGATCGCGTGCCCGCCGAACTGGTTGCGCATCGCCGACAACAATTTGTCGGTGAACGAATCGTCGTCGCGCGAGCGCAGCCGTTCCAGCAGCGACAGGGTGATCACCGGCGCGGCGACGTTGAGGTCGATCGCCTCGGCCACCGTCCAACGGCCCTCGCCGGAGTCTTCCACGTAAGGCGCGATCCCGGCCAACGTGGGGTTGTCGCCCAGCGCATCCGAACACAGGTCCAGCAGCCACGAACGCACCACGCTGCCCTGGCGCCAGACCTCGGCGACCTGGTGCAGGTCCAGCGCGAATTCCTGCTTGCGCGCCATCAGCGCGAAGCCTTCGGCATAGGCCTGCATCATGCCGTACTCGATGCCGTTGTGGACCATCTTGGCGAAGTGGCCGGCACCGCTGGGACCGACCCGGCCCCAGCCGGCATCGACCGCCGGCGCCAGGGTGGCGAACAGCGGATCGAGCCGGCTCACCGCCGCTTCGTCGCCGCCGATCATCAGGCTGTAGCCCTCCTTCAGCCCCCACACGCCGCCGCTGGTGCCGCAATCGACGTAGGCGATGCCGTGCGCGGCCAGCTCGGTGGCACGGCGCATCGAATCCTTGTAGTACGAATTGCCGCCGTCCACGACCACGTCGCCCTCGGCCAGCAGCGGCAACAGCGCGGCCAGGGTGTCGTCGACGATCTTGCCGGACGGCACCATCAGCCACACCGCGCGCGGTGCCGGCAGCGCCGCGACCAGCGCCGCCATCGTGTCCGCGGTCTCCACGCCGCGCTGCTGCGCCGCGCTGCGCGCCGCCTCGCCCAGGTCGAAACCGACCACGCGATGGCCGCCACGCACCAGCCGCTCGGCCATGTTCGCGCCCATGCGGCCCAAGCCTACAAGTCCCAGTTCCATGCGTCTGTCCTAGCTCGAAGTGAGGGACGCTAGGGTCGCACGAAGCGCCGCGCCGCGGCTGACGCGCAGCTAAGGCGATGGCCTCTGTGCGGCCCGCGCACAGGCCTGCAACTGGTCGTCGCGCCAGCGCCGGTACAAGGTGGTATGCAGGTTGTGCAGGGTCAGCTCGATCGCGAACGGCGTGCGTGGATTGCGGTCCAGCAGGCGCGCCACGTGGTAGCCGATCGGCTTGCTGCCCATGGGATGCACGTACACCTCGAAGCCGCGGTAGAACGGGTCGTCGAGCAGCGCATCGAGTTGCGCCAGGACACTGCGTTGCGCCGGCGACAACGTCGCGCGCAGGGTGGGATCGTGCTCGAACAGCAGCTTCTCGAAGCGCTCGCGGCCGCGCCCGCGCAAGGCCTGCGCCAGTTCCCAGATGCGCCGGTTGCTGGCGTCGTAGTAGGCGAAGCCGCCATGCCGGCGCAACGCCGCCGCCGCCTCGGCGCTGACCGCGACGACCACGAAGTTCTCCGCCTGGTTGTTGATGTCGTCCAGGTAGCGGCGTTCGAACACGTGGGCGATGAAGCCGGGTGCGCCGAGGAAGGCGGCGCCGCCCAGTTGCGAGGTCTTGGCGGCCTTGCCGTCGGCGAAGAACTCGCCGGCATGCGCGCCGAGCAGGATGCTGTCGGTGTCGTGCAGGGTGAGGAAGGTGCCGATCGACAGCTCCCCGGCACTGAACGCGCGATCGAAGCCGGCATCGCCGTACAGCTCGCGCTGCGTGGCCAACTGCGCGATCTGCCGGCCGACGCCGCATTCCGAGCGCACATGGCCGCTGTAGAACGCCTCGACCGCGCGCGCATTGCCCTGCGCCGGACGATAGCCGCGGCCGAAGCTGCGGAAGCGCTGCCAGCCCTGCCGGCGCGCGCCGCCCGGACCGAAGCCGATCCAGCCCAGTTGCAGCGCGCTGAAGCGGTAGCCGGGATTGCCCTGCAGATGCGCTACCGCGCGCTGGGTGGCCGCGCCGAGCAGCAGGAAATAGCCGCACTGCGTGGCCGGCGTGTCCAGCAAGTCGCGCAGGGCGTGGCGCCGTTGCGCCTCGCTCCACTGCGCCGGCAACGCCGCCTGCAGGTCGCCGTGCGCCTGCGCATCGGCCAGCGAGGTGCGCGCGCACGGCGTGCCCGGCAGCAGCCGCGGCTGCGCGGCAGGCGTGCTGTCGATGCGCCAGCCGAGCTGCCGCAGCAGGGCGGCAAGGCAGTCGGCGCTGGCCTGGTCGGCCGCTTGCGGCGGCGCGGCGAGCGCGCTGCCGGCGGCCAATGCCAGGGTCAGCAGCAAACGGGCGGCAAAACGGCGGCGGCGCGGGGGTTGCATCGCAGTCGGGGCGGTCATGGCGCGAGCATGGCAGATGCGCAAGAGCGGAGAGGCAGGACGTTGCGGATGCGCAGCGTGCCGCGCACGTCGTGCATGCGCCGCGAAGCCGCATGCAGGCGTTCACTCGGCGGCAATGGCGGCCCACCCTACACTGCCGCTCCCCCGTTCGCGGAACTCTCCTCATGCATGTGCTCGTCACCGGCGGCACCGGATTCATCGGCCGCGCACTGTGCCCTGCCCTGCTCCAGGCCGGCCATCGGGTCAGCGTGCTCAGCCGCGATCCGGCGCGTGCGACGCGGACGCTGCGCGGCGTGCAGGCGCTCGACGACCTGCAGGGCGCGGCGCCGACGGACGCGGTGATCAATCTCGCCGGCGAACCGCTCAGCGATGGCCGCTGGAACGAGACCCGCAAGCGCCGCTTCCGCACCTCGCGCATCGGCACCACCCGCGCGCTGCTCGACTGGATCGCGCAACTGGACGCGGCGCAGCGTCCCGCGTGCCTGCTCTCCGGCTCGGCGATCGGCTACTACGGCGACCGCGGCAACGACCTGCTCGACGAACGCAGCGCGGCCGGCGCGGATTTTGCCGCGCACCTGTGCCGCGACTGGGAAACCGAGGCGCTGCGTGCGCAGGCGCTGGGCGTGCGCACCAGCCTGGTCCGTACCGGGGTGGTGCTCGGCCGCGACGGCGGCGCGCTGGCGCGGATGCTGCCGCCGTTCCGGCTCGGCCTGGGCGGGCGCATGGGCGACGGCCGGCAATGGATGAGCTGGATCCATCGCGACGATCACGTCGGCCTGCTGCTGTGGCTGCTGCAGCACGGCGGCGACGGCGCCTACAACGCCACCGCCCCGACCCCGGTGACCAATGCCGATTTCGCCCAGCAGCTCGGCCAGGCGCTGCACCGGCCGGCGCTGCTGCCGGCACCGGCCGCGGCGCTGCGCCTGGCCTTCGGCGAGATGACCGACCTGCTGCTGGGCAGCCAGCGGGTACTGCCGACCCGCGCGCAGCAGGAGGGCTACGTGTTCCGCTATCCGGAGCTGGGCGCCGCGCTGGGTGCCGTGATCGACGGCTAACGCATCATTCGCCGACGATCTGCAACCTGTGGGAGCGACTTCAGGGCACCTCCAATACCCCCCAAAGAACTCGGCTCGCTCGCAAGTCATCGATGCGCATAGCGTGCAATTTTGGGAGTGAGCTTATTTGGAGGTGCCCTGAAGTCGCTCCCACAAAAACGCGCTGTCGCCTGAGAAAGCGGCATCGCGCAGTGGCGCTCGGCACGCCACACGCCGCCAGCGCTGCATCGCTCCCAACGATCCGCACACGCAACCGCATCCCTCGACAACGCAAAACGCCCCGGCGGATGCTGTCCGCCGGGGCGTTTGGGGTTGCTTTTGCCGAGCGCGCGGCGATGGCCGAGCGCGGCGTGGCCTCAGTAGCGCGTGCAGACGGTCTCGACGCGACGGTTGCCATTGGACTGCTGGCGCTGGCCCTGGATATAGCGCCCGGTGGCGCCGCCGGCGACCGCGCCGCCGACCGTGGCCAGCTTCTTGCCGTCGCCCTTGCCCACCTGGTTGCCGAGCAGGCCGCCGATCGCCGCACCGGCCAGGGTGCCGCCGATGCGGTTGGGGTCGGTATTGTTCTTCTGCACCGTGACCTTCTTGCAGTGCACGCGGGTGCCGTCGTTGAAGCGGCGCCCGGCGTCTTCCGGTCCGTAGTGGCGCTGCGCCTGCGCCAGCGGCGCGGCAGCAGTGGCGACGGCGAGCACGGCGAGACACAACGCGGATTTGAGATTGTTCATGCTGGTTGCTCCTGGGTGGCGGAGCCGATGCCTGCTGCAGGCATCGCACTCTCGACAGGGGCCACCTTTGCACCGCGATTGCGAATGAACCGTGAAGCGAAATGCCCTCTATTCAGCTTCCACAGCCGCGGATGAACGCGTGCCTCAGCGCGGCGTGCTGCCGTCGTCCACCGCAGGCGTGGGCGTGGCGTCCGCCACCGGCGTCGGCACTGCCGCCGGTGCAGCAGGTTCAGACGCAGGCGCAGGCGCCGCCGCGGCAGGCTCGTGCCTGGCCGCTGCCGCCGGCGGCGGCTCGGTCGCGGCCGGCTTGGCCTTGGGCAGGTATTGCGCCATGAGTTCGAAGAAACGCTTGTAGAAATCGCCGTCCTGCACCGTGCTGCTGGCTACGCGCACCAGCGAGTCGTCGCTGCTGCCGACCGGCAGCGACACCGAGCCGAGCACGCCGACGCCGACGCTGGCCGAGGTCGCGCTCTTCTTCAGCGCATAGCGGTCCTGCAGCGCGCTGACGAACACCCAGGACTCGTCCTGGCCGTGCGCCACGCACGACACGCGCAGCTCCAGTTGCTCGTGCGACTCCTGGTTGGGCTGGAAGTTCTTGGTGCCTTCGACCGCATCGGCGGTGGCCTTGGCCACCACGTAGCCCTGGCTCAGCAACGCGCGCCGCGCCGATTCGCAGGCCTGGCCCGGCTGCACCGGATAGCTGCGCGAATAGGTGTTGTCGGAGTTGAAGGTCTCCTTCACCAGATTGTCCTGCTTGCGGGCGAAGCAGCCGCTCAGGCCGATCGCGACCAGCACGAGCGCAGGAAAGGCGAGGACGTTGGACGAAGCGGACATGGCCGTGGACCGAAAGGAAGGAACCGGCCAAGGATAGCCGCAAGCGTGTCGAGGCGGCCTTGATGCCGCCACCCGCGCTCATCCCGCGGTTAGCGAGCCCGGCGCCGGCTGCAGCGACAGGTCCAGCCGCAGCAGGCCGCCGCCGCGGTCGCGGCGTTCGGCGCGCAGGTAGTGGTGGGCGTCGAGCAGCGCCAGCGTCGGCGGCGCCGCCAGCGGCTCGCCCCACAGGCTGAGCGCGAAGCCGCGCGTGCGCAGCCAGTCCAGCAGCCGCTGCAGTTGCAGCAGGTCGCGCGGCAGCAGCAGGTCCACGTCGCCGGGCGGGCGCGGCGCCGCGCGCGGGTCGGCGAGCCACAGCGGATAGCTGCCGTGGACCGCGTAACCGAACCCGTCCGCATGCAGCGCAGCCAGCAGGTGCGCGCTGCCGGCCAGGTCGATCGGCTCGCGCCGTTTCTGGAAGATCAGCGCGTACTCGTGGCTGCGGTCGCTGTGCGTGTCGCCGGGCGACAGCGACTGCGCGGTCTGGCGGGGATAGCACAGCACGCGCTCGGCGCAGGGCACGAACAGGCTGCCCAGTATCCGCGCCAGGTCCCAGGCCTGCGGCACGCACACGCCGCCGATCTCGACGTTCTCCACCATCGCGATGCAGAAGCCGTCGTCGCGCAGGCTGCGGCGCAGCGCATGGAACACCGCGCGCAGTCCGCGCAGGTAAGCCGCGTAGTCGGGGCTGGCATACAGCTGGCCCGGTGCCGTGGCGCCCGGCCAGTCGCAACCGAAGTACGGCACGTTGGTCAGGCACAGGTCGATCGGCTGCTCCAGCGCGAGCTGCGGCAGCGCGCCGACCCGCACCTCCGCGCGCAGCCCGAGCCGCTGCAGACGCTCGCGGGCCAGCGCCGCGCGCGCCGCGTCGATCTCCAGTCCCAGCCCGCGCCGGCCCTCCAGGCCGGCGGCGAGCAAGGTGCTGCCGAAGCCGCAGAACGGATCCAGCACGCAGGCGTCCGGCGCGCTGAACTGGCGCACGAACGGACGCATCTGGCTGACCCAGCCGCAGTCGCGCGCACCCAGCGGATCGCGCCGGCGCAGGTCCTCGGGCAAGCGGTGCTCGGGCGGGTCCGGCGGCGGCGTCCACCAGCTGCGGCTATCCATGCTCTCCACGCCCGGCCTGCCACAGCAGATCGCGGTCCGGTTGCCAGCCCGCGCACAGGCGGCCGTCGGCGAAGAACACCAGCTTGTAGATGTCGCCGCTGTCGTGGCGCGCCTGCATCGCGGCGTAGTCGGAGGTCTCGAACACCACTTCCAGGCCGTCGGCGGTGGCCATGCGCAGGTTCCAGAAGTAATAGCCCTCGGTGATCTGCAGCGGCCGCAGCGTGCGCCACCACGGCGTGGCCATGCACGCAGCCACGACCTGCTCCACGCCGACCCGCGCCTGCGCCAGATAGCGCTGGGTGCCGCCGGCGCGGTAGCCGTCGCCCAGCCGCGAGAACTCGCGGAAGATCACCGTGGTCGCGCCGCACTGGCGTGCCCAGCACAGATAGCCGGCGACGCCGTCGGCATCGGCGATGCCGCCGTGCTGCAGGATGCACACCAGGCGCAGCGGCAGCGCGGCGGCGATGCGCTGCGCGGTGGCGACGAACACCTGCGCATCGGCGATCGCCTCGCCGTCGCGGAAGCGCATGATCGCGTCGTTGCCGGCCTGCTGCGGATGGTGCCGCGACAGTTCCACCCACGACAGCCGGAAGCGTTGCAGCGCGTCCAGCAACGCATCGCCGCGGGCGCGGGCGAAGCCGGCGCCGTTGCTGTACAGCACGCGCTGCTCGACCAGCAATCCCTCGCGTTCGGCCTCGCCCAAGGTCTGCAGCAGCTGCAGGAACCAGGCTTCGTCGTCGGTCATTTCCAACCCCGACAGCGACTGCGACAGCGGCAGCCCGGACAGCTGCGCCAGGCCCTGGCGCAGCATCGCGAAGTAGTCCGGCGGCGGCCGCAGGCTGGCCGCGGCGGTGCCGCCGGCCTGCGGGCGCAGCGTCTCCGAACAGAACCGGCAACGCGCCGAACACGGCCGCACCGACGCGTACGGGGTGAAGGTGACCGGCTGCGCGACGCGGTAGTCGCGGCCGCCGATGCGCTGCACCCGCCAGCGCGCGGCATCGGCGGCGGCCGGCACCCGCCATTCCAGGTGCGGCATGCCGGCGCGCAATGCGGCGAACAGCGGCGAGGCGCCGCTCAGCGGCGGCGCGAACTCCATGCTGGCGTCCATGCCGGCACCTACAGGCGCGCGGCGTTCGCGCGCTCGCGCACCTGCGCCAGGCTCCAGTCGTGCAGCAGGCGGCCGTTCTCCCACACCGTGACCATCGCGTCGTCGTAGCCGGCAGGCCGCGCCAGTTCGTCCAGCGACGCGGCCGTGGCCGGCACCGGCTCGGTGCGGTAGCCGCCGTATTCGCGATGGCGCAGCAGGCTCATGCGGCCGCGCTTGCTGAGCTTGCCCTTGTCGGTGACCGGATCCTTGTAGACGTCGATCCAGGCGCCGTCCACGCACGCGGCCGAGCACTTGAGCGCGAACTTCTGCGTATCGCGATCCAGCCGCTGCAGCAGCGCCCCGCCCATGCCGAAGGCGACGTTGTCGGTGGCGTAGCCGGCGCTGGTGACGCGTTCCAGGATCGCGCGGATGCTGGTCGGGTTGACCCCGTCGCCCTGGATCACCCGCACGTGGTTGAGCACCTTGTAGCCCTTGCCGTTGACGCTGTGGCCGAAGGCCTCGTCGAGCAGTTCCAGGCACTGGTGCACCACCGCCACCGGGTCGCCGGAATCGGGGCGGATCACCACGGTGGCGCCGGAGGCGATCACCTCCTCGCGCAGCGTGCTGCCCCAGTGTTCGCGGATCGCGTGGAAGATGTCGTAGCTGTCGGAGACCACGGCGAGGATGCCGCCGGGCTTGCCGAACTGCCTGAGCATGTTGCGGTACGCGTCCACTTCGCGCGCGCGGCCCCAGCTGGTGATGGTGCTGTGCTCGGCGGCCGGGATCGAGTAGCCGGCCATCGGCTCGTGGTAGTGCGCGCGCGCCAGCAACAGCCCGGACACGGTGTCGGTGCCGAGGAAGTTGACCAGGTGCGCGGCGCCGCCGATCGCCGCCGATTCCAGGCTGGACACGCCGCGCGCGCCGAAGTCGTGCAGCTTGAACGGCAACTGGCCTTCCGGATCGTCGCTGGTGCGCTCCAGGAACTGGCGGATGGTCTGCTTGGCATGCCAGCTGACCGTGGCCACGGTGACCGGATACCAGATGCGCAGCAGCAGCGTTTCCAGGTACGACGGCACCCAGTAGGCCTGCGCGTCGGTGGACTCGATGGTCATCAGCGCATTGTGGGTCGGCACCACGCTGCCCTCGGGCACGGCGCGGATGCGGATCGGCAGCTGCCCGCCGAGGCGGTCGACGATATCGCGCCAGCCGGCCTCGTTGAACGGCTCGCCGTGCGCGGCGAACAGGTCGCGCGCCTCGTCGACGTCGGCATGGGTGACGGCGCGGCCCAGCGCCTCCTTCAGGATCGACTGCAGGCCGAAGAACACGGTGCGGTCGTAGACGCCGCCGCGCGATTCCACGTAGAAGAACGTGGCATCGGTGCCGGCCGGATATTGCAGCCAGTGGCTGGCCTTGTAGCTATCGGTGTTGAGCAGCAGGTTGTTGAGGCATTGCATGACGGAAGCTCCTTCGCGTCGGGGAAAGCCAGCGGTCTGTCCGCCGGCCGGGGCAGGCCGCGGTCAACCGCGGCCCAGGAAGAATTCGAGCAGGTGCAGGTGGTCTTCGAACAGTTTCGGGCCCATGCCCAGCACTTCGCTGACCGGGATCCAGCGCGCCTTGTCGGCATCGTCGCCGCCGCGCACCTCGGGCAGTTCGCCGAAGGCGAATTCGAAGTGGAAGGCATGGGTGATGGTGCGCCCGCGCAGGCTGCGCTCGGGATGGTCGAACACGTGGCGGTTCTTCAGCGAGCCCTTCAGCACCGGCACCGGGATCTTCAGCCGGGTTTCCTCGCGCAGTTCGCGCAGGCACGCATCGAAGATGCTCTCGTGCTGGCCGACGAAGCCGCCCGGCAGCGCCCACAGGCCCTTGCCCGGCGCCGCGCGGCGCCGCACCAGCAGCACGTGGCCCGAATGCACCACCACCGCATCGGCGGTGACGAAGGTCGGCGGATACGGCGCCTCCTTCCAGGCCGCGCGGTACTGCTCGATGAACTGGTACTCGGCGAGCAGTTCCGCATACGACGGCGAGTTCTTGCGGAACGCCTCGAGCATGTCGAACACCGGCGCCGGCACGTTGCCGCGCAGCATCAGCAGCGCGCCGTGGAAGTCGATGCTGCCGGCCTCGAACAGGTAGCGGCGCAGTTCGGTCGCCGACAGGGTCTCGGTGTGCTGCACGTCGACCAGCGGCCACTGCGGGAATTCGCGCAGGTAGTAGCTGCTGGCGTCCTTGTCCATGCCGACCAGGCCGATGCGCGCCTCGCTGCCGCCGCCATCGGCGCGCACTGCGTCGGCCACCGCCGACTGCACCGCGGCGATCCATTGGCTCTCGTTGTACAGGTGATCGCGCAGCGGGCGCAGGATCAGGCGCTCGCCGGCGCCGTCGAGCGCGGCCTGGATCATCACGCTGCGTTCGGCCACCGTCCACGGATTGCGGATGGTGCGCGGGGTCTCGGCCGAGCCGACCAGGAAGATGAGTTTCTGCGCACGCGCCAGGGCGTGGCGGGCAACGGCGGCGTGGCCGTTGTGGAAGGGCTCGAAGCGCCCGATGAATACAAGATAGTCGAAATCCATGAGCATCCCTCACGGTGATTGGGGTCGCCGCGGGTCTGTCCCTTGGCGTGGCGCAAATGCTACGCCGATGCGCGAGGGCGTCAAGTGGCGCACGCGCCGGCGCCGCTGTCGCCAGGCGTAGACACCTGCTGCGCCGCGGCGCGCGTTGCGCGCGCGATCGCGCTAGCCTCGCGCTCGCCCCGGCCAGCGCTGCAGGCAGCATTTTCCAGCACTCCACATCATTGCGAGGAACCTATGAACGGATCGAACAAGCGCATATGCGCATGGCTTCCGCTGTTGCTGCTGATTTGTCTGTGCGCACCGGCGGCGGCGCAGAGTTTCGCCAAGGGCGCGGACGTGAGCTGGATCGACCAGCAGGAGAACAGCGGCCGCGTGTTCCGCAATGCCGCGGGCGCGAACGCCGACTTCTTCGCGCTGCTGAAGGGCACCGGGGTCAACGCGATCCGCTTGCGGGTGTGGGTCAATCCCAAGGACGGCTGGTGCGACGGCGCCGACGTGCTGAACATGGCCAAGCGCGCCAAGGCGCAGGGCATGAGCATCATGATCGACTTCCACTACAGCGACAGCTGGGCCGATCCCGGACAGCAGACCAAGCCCGCGGCGTGGAGCGGCGATGCGTTCTCCAAACTGGTCACCGACGTCTATGCGCATACCAGCGGCATCCTGTCGTACCTGAAGTCCAACGGCATCACCGTCAGCTGGGTGCAGGTCGGCAACGAGATCAACAGCGGCATGCTGTGGCCGGACGGCAAGACCCCCAACTTCGGCAATCTCGCGCAGCTGGTCAACAGCGGCTACGACGCGAGCAAGTCGGTCTATCCCGGCGCCAAGGTGGTCGTGCATCTGGCCAACGGCTACGACAACGCCACCTTCCGCTGGTTCTTCGACGGCCTGAAGTCCGCCGGCGGCAAATGGGACGTGGTCGGCATGTCGCACTACCCGTCGAGCAGCGGCTGGCAAAGCGCCAATACCCAGATCGCCAGCAACATGCGCGACATGGTGTCGCGCTACGGCTCGGACGTGATCGTCAGCGAAGTGGGCATGGATTGGCAGCAGGACGCGGCGACCCGCTCGATGCTGGCCGACCTGGTCGCCAAGACCCGCGCGGTCGGTGCGCACGGGCTGGGCGTGTTCTATTGGGAACCCGATGCCTATCCGGGTTGGCAGGGCTACACCAAGGGCGCGGTGAACAACGACGGGCAGCTGACCCAGGCGCTTGCGGGCTTCCAGTAACGCGCGCGGCGCCCGTCGCGCCGCTGCGCGGCGGGCGGGCCGCGCCACCTGCGGCGTGCGCCCATGCAGGCGTTCCGGGTTTGCCGGCGCGACGCCGCCGGCGACTGGCTGGCGGTCATGTCCGCGTGCCACCATTGGCGATCCTTGCCGCCAGACCCGTCGCCATGTCCGGATTTCCGTTGTTCCCGCGTTCGCTTGCGTTGCTGCTGTTGCTGGCGCTCGGCGCGGCGCTCGCCCCGGCGCAGGCGCGCGCGCCCTCGCCCGATGCGCACGCCGCGCTCAAGGTGATGAGCTTCAACGTGCGCGTGCCGGTCGATACGGACGGCGACAAGCGCTGGGAGATCCGCCGCAGCGCGATGGCGGCGCTGATCCGCGCGCAGCATCCGGACGTGTTCGGCACCCAGGAACTGGTCAAGCTGCAGGCCGATTACCTGGCCGCGCAACTGCCCGACTACCGCTGGTTCGGGCGCAGCCGCGACGGCAGCGAAGACGGCGAGCGCATGGGCGTGTTCTACGACAGCCGCCGCCTGAAGCTGGTGGAGTCCGGCGACTTCTGGCTGTCGGATACGCCGAGCGTGGTCGGCAGCATCAGCTGGGGCCACCCGCTGCCGCGGATGGTGAACTGGGGGCTGTTCGAACGCATCGCCGACGGTCGCCGTTTCTACCTGTTCGACACCCACCTGCCGTACCGCGACGAAGACGAGGCCGCGCGCGCCAAGGGCGCCGCGCTGCTCCTCTCGCGCCTGCAGGCGTTGCCGGCCGACGTGCCGGTGGTGGTCACCGGCGACTTCAACACGGCGCCGGATTCGCCCACCTACCGCACGCTGGTTCCTGCACTGGCCGACGCGCGCCAGCAGGCGCCGCACGCGCTGGGACCGGAGGCGACCTTCCACGATTTCACCGGCCATCCCGATCGGCGCATCGACTGGATCCTGTCGCGCGGATTGCGCGCCACCCAGTTCGCCACGCTCGACGCGCGGCCGCAGGGCCATTGGCCGTCGGACCACTTCCCGGTCGTGGCCGAGTTCGCCTGGCCGCACTGAGGTCCATCGCGCGCGCGGCACCTCAGCCCGCGCCGGTGGCCGCGGCGCCATCGGCGTGCGCGCACAGCCAGTGCAACACCTGAGCCAACGCCGGCGCCGGGACGGGCCGCCACACGATCGACAACTGCCGCACCGCCCACGCTTCGTGCAACGGCACCGCGACCAGCTGTTCGCGCACGCTGACCCGGGCCAGCGCGGCCTGCGGCAGGATCGCCACGCCGGCGCCGCGCGCCAGCATCCGGCACAGCGGTTCGATGCCGTGCACGTGGGCGCGGATGCGCAGCTGGCTGCCGGCGCGCGTGGCCTGGGTGCGCAGGTGCCGTTGCAGCGCGCTGTCGTCGGCCAGGCCGAGGAATTCCGCCTGCCATAGCTGCGCCAGGCACAGCTGCGGCGCGCGTGCCAGCGGATGCGTGGCCGCCGCCACCAGCACCAGCCGGTCCTGGCGGAACGCCTGCGCGTGCAGGCCGGCCAGGTCGGCATGGTCGGCGATCACCGCCAGGTCGGCACGCTCCTCGCGCACCGCATCGGCCGCCGCGGTACTGCCCTGCTCGCGCAAGGCCAGGTCGATGCGCGGATGCGCGACCAGGAACTCGGCCAGCAGTTCGGGCAGCCACTCGTCCAGCGCCGCGGTATTGGCCAGCAGCCGCACCGTGGCCTGGTTGGCGCCGGCGTTCTCGCCCAGTTCGGCGCGCATCGCCTCGGCCTGGCGCAGCAACTGCCGCGCGTGCCGCAACAGCGCGGCGCCGGCCGCGGTCAGACGCACGCCGCGGCGGCCTGCAGTTCCAGCGCGCGGATGCGTGCGCTGGCCGCGGCCAGCGACAACGCGGCGCGGTCGGCGCCGGCGGTGATGCTGCCGGCCTCGGCCACTGCCACGAATAGCCGCAAGTCGATGAAATCCAGGTGCATCGCCGCTCCAGCCTTCGTCGTTGCCGAAGTCTGCCTGAAGCGATCGCGCATTGTCCGGCGCCGCGGCACGGCCGATGCTGCGGGCATGCACTCGCTCATCCCGCATCTGCTGCCGATCGCCGCGGTGTTCTGCCTGGCCGGCTTGGTCAAGGGCGTGGCCGGTACCGGGTTGCCGACGGTGGCGATGGGCCTGCTGGGACTGTGGCTGGCGCCGCCAGAGGCCGCCGCGCTGCTGGTGCTGCCGTCGCTGCTGACCAATCTGCAGCAGGCCTGGGGCGAGGGGGCGGCGGCGCTGCTGCGGCGGCTGTGGCCGCTGCTGGCGACGATCGCGCTCGGTACCTGGCTCAGCGCCGGCATCCTGGTCGGCGCCGATCCGGCGCTGGCGCGCGGCGGACTCGGGGCCTTGCTGGCGCTGTACGCGCTGCTCGGCCTGAGCCGCTGGCAGGGCCGGCTGCCGCCGCGGCACGAGCCCTGGGCGGGCCCGGCGGCCGGATTGGCGACCGGCCTGCTGACCGGCGCCACCGGCGTGTTCGTGCTGCCCGCCCTGCCCTATCTGGTCGCGCTGGACCTGCCGCGGGAGACGCTGATGCGCGCCCTGGGCTACTGCTTCTTCACCGCCACGCTGGCACTGGCCATTGCGCTGGCCTGGCACGGCGCGTTTGCGAGCGGTGCGCTGGGGCCATCGCTGCTGGCGCTGCTGCCGACCGCGCTGGGCATGGGGCTGGGCGCGCGCCTGCGCCAGCGCATTTCCGCCCAGGCATTCCGCCGGGTGTTCTTCCTGACCTTGCTGGCGCTGGGTGTGCATCCGCTGTGGCAGGCGCTGGGCTAGCGGCGCGCCATCCCTCCTCGAGAGCCGCTCGCGGAGCGCTGGCCCCCATAAAGCGCCCCGGATCCGGATGCCGCTGTTTTGTGGGAGCGAGTTCAGTCGCGACAGGCTCTACCGGCAAAGCACGTCGCGACTGAAGTCGCTCCCACAGATAGTCGCCTGCAGCGTGGGCAGAGCGGACAGAAAAAAACGCGCCACCGCTGGGCGATGGCGCGTTGCTGTTCGCGCGGCGGTGGCGCGTGGGCTCAGTCCGCCCAGCGCCCCGGACCGGTGGACTGCGGCAGCACCTGTACCGACAGCGGATGGTCCTTTTCCAGCAGGTTCAGCGCGTCGGCCAGGATCGAGGCCGACTCGCGCAGCAGCGGATCCGGGCGCTTGTCGACCAGCTTCTCGCGCGCGGCGTCCTTGACGATGTCGCGCTCGTTGCCGGTCAGGCCGTCGTCGCTGCTGTCGTCGGCGAGCGGGTCCAGCGGCAGGCCGAGCTGCTTGCGCGTCTCCTGGCGCTGCTTGCGCTGCACGTCCTGCTTCTCGCGCTCGGCGCGGCGCTCGGCCTCGTTGAGCACCACGTACTTCTTCGCCGCCTCGGTGCGGAACTGCTGCACGTCCTCTTCCCACCACTGGAATTCCTTGTCGCTGGCGATGCGGCCGGCATGCAGCGTCTCCAGCTTCGGCAGCAGCGGCGCGAAGTTGCCGTACTGGGTGTGCGGCACCGCGGCGATGCGGGTCCACGGCAAGGCGTTGGGGTAGGTGCTCTCGCCGAACTCGGTGGCATCGACGCTGGCCGGGAACGCGATGTCCGGGACCACGCCCTTGTGCTGGGTGCTGCTGCCGCTGACCCGGAAGAACTGGGCAATGGTCAGCTTGACCTGGCCGAAGCGGTCGGTCTCGTTGGCCGGCCAGCGGTCCAGGTCGACGATGTTCTGCACCGTGCCCTTGCCGAAGCTGGTCTCGCCGATGATCAGGCCGCGGCCGTAGTCCTGGATGGCGCCGGCGAAGATCTCCGAGGCCGAGGCCGAGCCGCGGTTGATCAGCACCGCCAGCGGGCCGTCCCAGGCCACCGCCGGGTTGTCGTCGCTGTTGACGGTGACGCGGCCGCCGGATTCGCGCACCTGCACCACCGGGCCCTGCTCGATGAACAGGCCGGTCAGTTCGATCGCCTCGTCCAGCGAGCCGCCGCCGTTGTTGCGCAGGTCCAGCACCACGCCGTCGACCTTGTCGGTCTTGAAACCGGCCAGCAGCTTGGCCACGTCGCGGGTCGCCGAGGCATAGTCGCTGGCGTTGCGGCGGCGGCCTTCGAAGTCCTGGTAGAACGCCGGCAGCTTGATCACGCCGACGCGCCGCGCCGGTTCGCCGTCCTTCGCCGGCAAGGTGATGGTCTCGCCCTTGGCGGCCTGTTCGGCCAGGCGCACCTTCTGCCGGGTCAGCAGCAGCTGGCGGTGCTTGCCGTCCACGCCGGCCTCGGCCGGGATGTACTCCAGGCGCACCTGGGTGTCCTTGTCGCCGCGGATCTTGGCCACCACGTCGTCGATGCGCCAGCCGATCACGTCCTCGACCTGGCCGGACTTGCCCTGGCCGACGCCGACGATGCGGTCGCCCGGCTTCAGCGTGCCGTCCACCGCGGCCGGACCGCCCGGGATGACCTCGCGGATCACCACCATGTCGTCCTGCTTCTGCAACTGCGCGCCGATGCCTTCCAGCGACAGCGACATCTGCTGGTTGAAGTTCTCGGCGGTGCGCGGGGTGAAGTAGTCGGTGTGCGGATCGACGGTGTTGGTGTAGGCGTTCATGAAGAACTGGAACACGTCCTCGCTCTTCAGTTCCTTCACCGAATCGGCGAGGTTGGCGTAGCGCTTGTCCAGGGTCTTGCGGATGTCCTCGGGCTTCTTGCCGGCGAGCTTGAGCCGCAGCCAGTCGTTCATCACCGACTTGCGCCACAGCTCGTCCAGCTCCTGGTTGTCCTTGGGCCACGGCACGTCCTTGCGGTCGTACTCGAACTTCTCGCTGCCGTTGAAATCGAAGTCCTGCTTGAGCAGCTTGCGCGCGTAGCCGATGCGCTCGTCCACGCGCTGCCGGTACACGGCGAACACCTGGAACGCCGGCTCCAGCTGGCCGGAGGCGATATTGCTGCCGAGGTTGGCCTGGAACGCGGCGAACTTGTCGACGTCGGCCTGGGTGAAGAACTGCTTGCTGCCGTCCAGCGTCTCCAGGTACTTCTTGAAGACTTCCTTCGAGGTCGCCTCGTCGAGCGCGCGCGGCCGGTAGGCATAGCGGCTGTCGGACAGCAGCCCGTACACCAGCTTGGCGGTGGTGGACTGGTCGGCGGTCGAGGCCGCCGGCAGCGCGGGCGCGTCGGTGCGGGCGAACAGCGCCAGCGGCGTGGTCAGCGCGAACGCCAGCAGGAAGACGGAAGCTTTGAATTTCATCTACGTACTCTCGGCACCAGGCCGTCAGGGGGGCTGCAGATCGCGTGAGACAACACGACAGTGCCGCAAGTTGCAGGCCGTGTCACCTGTTCCTGAACCAGACTAGCCGGGGCTAGGTAGCGAAATGTGAATGGCGCCGGTGCAGGCGCTGCGCGCGGGCGTCGCGGCCGGCAAGGCGGGCGTCCTGGACGATCGCCAGGACGCTGCGGGGCGGTGCCGGAAGCGGTGCCGCAGGGTGCGCTCAGGCGGCGACGCCGGCGCCGGCGGCCTGGCGATCGGCGTGGTAGGAGGAGCGCACCATCGGCCCGGAGGCGACGTGGCTGAAACCCAGCGCATTGCCGTACTCCTCCAGCGCCTTGTATTCCTCCGGCGTCCAGTAGCGCATCACCGGGTGGTGGTGCGCGGTCGGCTGCAGGTACTGGCCGATGGTGACCATGTCCACCGCGTGCGCGCGCAGGTCGCGCAGCGTGGCCTGCACCTGCTCCATGGTCTCGCCCAGGCCGAGCATGATCCCGGACTTGGTGGCGATGGACGGGTGCTGCGCCTTGAACTTCTGCAGCAGGGTCAGCGACCACTGGTAGTCGGCGCCGGGACGCACGTTCGGGTACAGGTCCGGCACGGTCTCGATGTTGTGGTTGAACACGTCCGGCGGATGGGTCGCCAGGATCTCCAGCGCGCGGTCCATGCGGCCCTTGCCGCGGAAGTCCGGGGTCAGGATCTCGATGCGGGTGGCCGGCGCGGCGGCGCGGATCGCGCCGATGCAGTCGGCGAAGTGCTGGGCGCCGCCGTCGCGCAGGTCGTCGCGGTCGACGCTGGTCACCACCACGTAGCGCAGGCCCATGTCGGCCACGGTCTGCGCCAGGCTGGCCGGCTCGCCGGCGTCCGGCGGCTTGGGCCGGCCGTGGGCGACGTCGCAGAACGAGCAGCGGCGGGTGCAGACCTCGCCCAGGATCATGAAAGTGGCGGTGCCGTGGCTGAAGCATTCGTGGATGTTCGGGCAGCTGGCTTCCTCGCAGACCGTGACCAGGCGGTTCTCGCGCAGCTTGGCCTTGAGCGTCTGCACCGCGTTGCCGGACGGGATCCGCACCCGGATCCACGACGGCTTGCGCAGCACCGGCGCGTCGGCGAACTGCACCGGCGAGCGGTTGATCTTGTCCCCGCCCAGTTGCTTGACGCCGGCCTGCAGCGGCGCGGACGCGGGCGCGCTGTCGCCGGAAAGGACCTGCAGGGGGATGGTGCGTGCGCTGGGCTGGGTCATGGCGTCGTCGGCGGGCAGGCGGTCAGGCCGCGTGCGTGAGCGTGAGGTCGGGCAAGGCGTCGAGCGGCTGCAGGGTCAGCCCGAACTGGCGCGCCAGTTGGGCCAGCAGCACCGGTTTGACGGCCTGCATGCCGGAGGGACCGCCCAAGTCTAGCACCGAGGTCACCTGCAGGCCCTGGTAGCCGCAGGGGTTGATGCGGTGGAACGGCTCCAGGTCCATCGCCACGTTGAACGACAGGCCATGGAAGGTGCAGCCGCGGCGCACGCGGATGCCGAGCGCGGCGACCTTGGCCGCGCCGACGTAGACCCCGGGCGCGCCGTCGCGGCGCTGGCCGAGGATGTTCCATTCGTCCAGCGTGTCGATGATGGCCTGCTCGATCCGGCACACGTAGTCGCGCACGCCGATCTTGAGCCGGCGCAGGTCCAGCAACGGATACACCACCAGCTGGCCGGGGCCGTGGTAGGTGACCTGGCCGCCGCGGTCCACGTGCAGCACCGGGATCTCGCCGGGCGCCAGCACGTGCTCGTGCTTGCCGGCCTGGCCGAGGGTGAACACCGGTTCGTGCTCGACCACCCACAGTTCGTCGGCGCTGGTGTCCTCGCGCGCATCGGTGAAGCGCTGCATCGCCCGCCACACCGGCGCGTAGGGCTGGCGGCCGAGATCGCGGACCCGGCACGGCGGCAACGCCTGCGCCGATTCCGGCGGCGGTACCGCGGCGCCGGCTACAGCGTCCACTTCACTTCCGGATGCTCGCGCAGCGCCAGGTGCGCGGCGTCGTACTGGGCGCGGTCGGCGGCGCGGAAGGCGATCCGCACCGACACGTACTTGCCGTTGGACGAATGCTTCCAGCTGATGCGCTCTTCCAGCACGTCCACGCCTGCCTGGGCGAGCAGCCGCGGCAGTTCGGTCTCCAGCCCGGTGTTGGCGGTGCCCATCGCGCTGAGCTCGAAGACGCCGGGGAACTGGAAGCCGTGATCGGGGTTGTCCGAGGTGATATCCATGGCTGCATTATCGCGCCGGCGCCGGGCAAACCCAAGGCCGCGGCGCGCCGGCAGGCCGCGTGCGGGGGCGGCGGCCGCCGCGGCGCGCCGCGTCAGCAGGTGCCCACGGTTGGCAAGCGATGCCAATAGGACGAAGCGATACGGCCACACGGCTTTCGCGCGAACGCCGCCGCGGCCTATGCTCGCCCCGGCATTTTATGAATGCAGGCTTCACGGGACGCGCGCATCCGTCCCGCTAGCGTCGGTGCACCCATTCCTCCTTCCCTACCAGGGACGTCGCCCATGCCGTCATCGCGCCTGCCTCTCGCCTTCGCCGTCCTGCTCGCCATCGCCGCGTTGCCTGCCGCGGCCGCCGATCGTTGCGCCGGCAGCGCCCTGCAGGACACGCCGCCGACGGTGAACTTCCGGGTCGACAACGACCTGTTCGGCGGCGCCGGCCAGGACCAGGGCTATACCAACGGCTTCGGCGTGACCCTGGTGTCGCCGAACCTGGTCGACTTCACCGACGACCCCTGCCTGCCGCGGCTGGCGCGGGCGGTCAACCGCTACCTGGAACGCCTGCACCCGGGCGAGTTCGAACAGCAGAACATGGTCTTCAGTTTCGGCCAGGCCATCTTCACCCCGACCGACAAGACCCGCCGCGACCTGATCCAGGACGACCGTCCCTATGCCGCCGCGCTGATGGTGAATTTCGGCTATAACGCGCGCAATCAGGACCGCCTGCGCACCACCCAACTGGCGGTGGGCATGATCGGACCGTCGGCGCAGGGCAAGCAGGTGCAGAATGGGATCCACAAACTGCTCGGCGACGCCAAGTTCCTTGGCTGGGACAACCAGTTGCACGACGAACCGGTGTTCGTGCTGGTCCATGAACGCATGCGCCGCTGGCCGGGCGATGCGGCGGTCAACGCCGACGGCTGGGGCTGGGACGCGATCAGCCACTGGGGCGGCGCGCTCGGCACTCTGGATACCCACGCCAATGCCGGCGGCGAAGTGCGCTTCGGCTGGAAGCTGCCGGACGATTTCGGCAGCTCGCCGCTGCGCCCGGCCGGCGAGAATACCGCCCCGCCCCGCTACGGCCTGGGCCGCGGCTGGTCGGCCCACCTGTTCCTGACCAGCGACGCGCGCTGGGTGCTGCGCGACATCACCCTGGACGGCAACACCTTCCGCGACAGCCACAGCGTGAAGAAACGCCCCTTCGTCGGCGAAGCCGGCTTCGGCCTGGCGGTGATGCGCGGCAAGTGGAAGTTCGCGCTGGCGCGCTACTGGAGCACCCGCGAATTCGACCTGCAGAAGCAGACGCCGGTGTTCGGCAGCTTCACGATCAGTCGGCGTCTGTGACGCCGGGAATGGGGAGTCGGGAATGGGGAATGGGAAAAGCGGGTTTGCCGCCCCTCAACCGACAAGCTTGGCCGTGAGATCGCGGCAGTAACGAGCGAATGCAGCAACGCCGCTCTACCCATTCCCGATTCCCCATTCTCCATTCCCAAAAAAGCCGGCGTAAGCCGGCTTTTTTTCAACTCATTCGGCTTCCCACCACATCCAGAAGCTGTCCCACAGGCGCTTGAAGAAGCCGGCCTCGTCGACCGCCTTCAGTGCCACCAGCGGCGCCTGCGCGATCACCTTGCCGTCCAGCGAGACCTTCACCGTGCCGATCGCCTGGCCCTGCTTGATCGGCGCTTCCAGGGTCTTGGGCACATCGATCGACGGCTTCAGTTCGTTGTAGCGGCCGCGCGGCACGCCGACCAGCAGCGGCTGCGCCACGCCCAGCAGCACGTCCTTCTCGGTGCCCTTCCACACGCGCTGCTGCGCGACCTGCTTGCCCGGCTCGTACAGGCGGTGGGTTTCGTAGAAACGGAAGCCCCAGTTCAACAGCGCCAGGCTGTCCTCGGCACGCTGCTTCTCGGAGCTGTCGCCCATCACCACCGCGATCAGGCGCTGATCGCCGCGCTGCGCGGAGCTGAGCAGGCAGTAGCCGGCCTCGGAGGTGTGGCCGGTCTTGATGCCGTCCACGCTGGGATCGCGCCACAGCAGCAGATTGCGGTTCTGCTGGGTGATGTCGCCGACCTTGAATTCCCTGATCTTGTTGTAGGCGTAGGTTTCCGGATAGTCACGCACCATCGCCCGGCCCAGCAGCGCCAGATCGTAGGCGGTGGTGTAGTGGCCTTCGGCGGACAGGCCGTGGGCGTTGACGAAGTGCGAGCCGGTCATGCCGAGCTTGGCCGCGTAGTTGTTCATCAACGAGGCGAAGGCTTCCTCGCTGCCGGCGGCGTGTTCGGCCAGCGCGATCGCCGCGTCGTTGCCGGACTGGATCGCCATGCCCTTTTCCATGTCCTCCAGGCGCGCGGTCTGGTTGACCGGGAAGCCGCTGTAGCTGCCGTCGGTACCGGCGCCGCCTTCGCGCCAGGCGCGTTCGCTGAGCATGACCTGGTCGTCGCGCTTGATCTTGCCCAGCTTCAGTTCGGCGGCGATCACGTAGGAGGTCATCACCTTGGTGATGCTGGCCGGGGCCACCCGCACATGTTCGTTCTCGCCGGCCAGCACCTGGCCGGTGGCGTAGTCCATCAGCACCCAGGACTTGGACACGGCCGGCTTGGGCGCCGGCGGGATCGCCACGGCGGCGGGCGCGGTGGCGGCGGCAGCAGGCGATGCCGGCACCGGGCCGGGGGTCTGCGCGGAAACCAGGCCGACGGCGAAGGTGGCCACGGCGGCGACGGCGAAGCGGAATTTCATCTAAAACGACTCCTGGCAGGCCCGAGGGCCGATGGTAAACGAGGCATTGTAGGGCTACCCGGCGCCCGCTCAGGCGCCGCAGCGGCGTAGGCGGGAGTCGGCGTTAAGCCATCGGTGCTGGAGCGGCACGCGCACCTGGCGACGGCTGGCGCGCGGCAGCGCCAGCGATACGCGTGCGTGTTCGCTGCGCGCTTCAGTCCTTGACGATCTGCGGACGCCCGAAGCCGAGGCCGGCGATGCGGCTGGCCAGCTCGGTGGCGCGGCCATGGTCCTCGGCCGCGACCCGCAGCCGCCACAGCGTGCGCCCGCCGGACACGATATCGCTGACGCTGGCGCCGACGATGCCGGCCGAGGCCAGCTGCGACAGCGCGCGGTTGGCATTCTCGCGGCTGGCGAAGCTGGCCACCTGCAGCAGGATGCCGAGCGGGCCGCGCGCCGCCGCGCTGTCGGCGGCCGCACGGGTCGCCGACACGAGCGGTGCGGCAGGCGCCGGTGCCGACGTCGCGACGGCCGCCGCGGTGGGTGCCGGCACGGCGGCAGCGGTGGCGCGCCGCGTCGGTGCCGGGGCGGCGGCCACGGCCGCATCGACCTTGGCCGGCTTGCCGGTGGCCACGCGCACGCCGCGCGATTTCATCCAGTCGTCGAAATGGTCGGCATTGGCCGCGGTGTCGGCATCGGCCTGCACGCGGTAGCGCCAGCGCTCGCCTTCCGGCAAGGCGGCCGCCGCCGCGGTCGCACTGGCGGCACTGGGCGCAGCGGTGCTGGACGCGGCAGCGCTGCGCGCCGGCACGCTGGCTGCGGCGACGACGCTGGCCGGCTTGGCCGGCAAGGCCTTGACCAGGTTGTCCATGTCGGTGGCGCGACGCGCCGCCGCGGTCTGCGCGGCACTGCCCGCTGCGGCCGCGCTGGCCAGCGCGGTGCCGGTCGCGACCTGCTTGCCGGTCCGCCGCGACGCGAGCAGGTTGCCGTTGTCGGCCGGGGTCAGCCCGCGCACTTCGACGCGGCCGGTGCCCTTGCCGGTGATGCCGAGCTTGACCGCCGCCGCGTAGCTCAGGTCGATGACCCGATCGTCGTGGAACGGGCCGCGGTCGTTGACCCGCACCACCACCGATTCGCCGTTGTCCAGGTTGGTGACCAGGGCGAAGCTGGGCAGCGGCAGGGTCTTGTGCGCGGCGGTGAACGCGTACATGTCGTAGACCTCGCGGTTGGAGGTCAGCCGGCCATGGAACTTGCTGCCGTAGTACGAGGCGGTGCCGCGTTCGACGTAGCTGTGCGGGTCGTCGATGATCTTGTATTCGCGGCCGAGCACCATGTACGGCGAGCGGTTGCCGACCGCCGAGCGCGGCTCGTTGGTAACCAGCGGCTCGGGGATGCAGGCCACGTTGGGCACGTAGTCCGGCGTGCTGTCGCTGACCCCCGGCGCGTACAGGCCGCCGGCGGTGTAGTTGCCGCGCGTGGACGGGTCTTCCTTGGCCGGCGCGTACGGCGAGGTGGACGGGCAGCCGGTGGCGACATGCGCCGGGCCGCGGCCTTCCACCCTGACCCCGGGCGCGGCGGCGCCGCCGCCGGCGGTCTTCTTCGGGGCGCTGCTGCAGGCGGCCAGCGCCAGCAGGGCGACGACGGGGACGATCCGGAGCAGCGCGTTCGGGTTCATGCCGGGGGTAACTCCTTGCCGGCGATGGCCTGGGACAGCTGGTACACGGCCATCGCGTACATCTTGGAAATGTTGTAACGGGTGATCGCGTAGTAGTTCTGGAAGCCCAGCCAGTACTGCTTGCCGGCGCTGCCGTCGAGCGTGATCGGGGTGGCGGTGGCGCCGGCCGGGACCGCTGCGGCCGGCTGGTAGCCGCGCGCGGCCAGCTCGGCCAGCGTGTAGCTCGGGGTCCAGTCGGTCGGATTGAATTCCTCGGCGCCGGGACGCAGCGTGGCCGGCACCGCCACCGCGCCGTCGCGCACCCAGCCGCCCTTCTTGACGAAGTAGTTGGCGATCGAGGAGAACATGTCGTCGTAGTCGGTGAACAGGTTGCGCTTGCCGTCGCCATCGCCGTCCACCGCGAACTGGCGGTAGCTGGACGGCATGAACTGGCCCAGGCCCATCGCGCCGGCGTAGCTGCCGATCAGGCTGGCGATGTCCAGGTTCTCTTCGCGGCCGAGCGCGAACAGCTGGCCGAGTTCGTCGCGGAAGAACAGCTCGCGGCGCACTTCGCGCTCGAGCTTGGCCGGGTCGCCGCTGCGCGGATAGCGGAACGCCAGCGTGTACAGCGCGTCGAGCACGCGGTAGCTGCCGGCGTTCTTGCCGTAGCTGGTCTCCACGCCGATGATCGCCACGATGATCTCCGGCGGCACGCCGGTGCGCGCCTGCACCCGCATCAGTTCTTCGCGATGCGTGGCCAGGAACGCACGGCCGCCGTCGATGCGCGCCTGGCTGATGAACATCGGCCGGTAGTCGTTCCACGGCTTGACCCGCTCGGCGGGGCGCGACATCGCCGCCACGATCGCGTCCTTGAACTGCGCCTGCGCCAGCGTCGCCTCGATCTGCGCCGGGTCCAGGCCGTACTTGGCGGCGGTGTCGCGGACGAAGTTGGCGCGCGCGATCTCGAACGGCACCGGGGTCAGGTCGAGCGGCGGCGCGGGCACCGCCTCGGGCGCCGTGCCGGCCGGCAGCGCCGGGCGCGGCGCGGTCTGCGGCAGCGCATTGGCCTGCGGCGGCGGCGGCGGTGGCTTGGGCTGGGTCGCGCATGCGACCAGGCCAAGCGTGATCAGGCAAATCAGCGAGCGTCGAATCATGCCGGCAGGTTAACAGAGTCCAGATGAATTTCCACCAATAACGCCATGAAACAAAAGAACTTTGCGTCGAGTCAAGTACGCCTGGCGTATTCATGCAGCGAGCGCGTGGCGACACCTGCGCGGGGACGCCACCAGCGTCGGCGCCAGCCCGCGTGCGCCGCAAACGCAAAGGCCGCCGGTGGTTGCCCACCGACGGCCCGCGATGCTGCCACAGCGGCGACGCTTAGAACGGCGCGTCGATATCCACCACGTCGATCAGCTTGTGGTTGACGAACTCCTTGATGCCCAGCCCGATCAGCTCGCGGCCATAGCCGGAGCGGCGCACGCCGCCGAACGGCAGGTCGGCCTTGACCATGGTCGGATGGTTGACGAACACCATGCCGGTGGAGATGCGCCTGGCCACGTCGACGCCGCGCGCGGTGTCGGCGGTGAACACCGAGCCGCCCAGGCCGAACGGCGAGTCGTTGGCGATGCGCACCGCCGCGTCCTCATCGGCGGCCTCGAACAGCATCGACACCGGGCCGAAGAACTCCTGGTAGTAGGCCGGGTTGTCCCTGGTCACGTTGGTCAGGATGGTCGGTTGCACGAACGCGCCGTGCGTCGGCACCCTGGGGCCGACCTCGGTGGCGGTGGCGCCATGGTCGACCGCCGCGGCGATCTGCAGCTTGATTTCGTCGGCCGCGCCCTGCGAGGACAAGGGCGCCAGCGTGGTCGCCGCGTCCATCGGATCGCCGGCCTTGAGTGCGGCCACGCCGTCGGTGTAGCGGCGCAGGAATTCGTCGTACACCTCCCGCACGATGATCATGCGCTTGGACGACACGCAGACCTGGCCGCCGTTCCAGTGACGGCCGAACACCGCCCATTTCACCGTCTTGTCCAGCTCGGCATCGGCCAGCACCACGAAGGCGTCGGCGCCGCCCAGTTCCATGGTCGATTTCTTCAGCGCCCTTGCCGCCTGCGCGGCGACGATGGCGCCGGCGCCCTCCGAGCCGGTCAGCGCCACGCCGTGCACGCGCGGATCGTGGAGGATGGTCTCCACCTGCGAACGCGTGGCGTAGAGGTTGGCGAACGCGCCGGCCGGCAGGCCCGCCGCGGCCATCAGCGCTTCGAACTTCGCCGCGCACTGCGGCACGTTGGAGGCGTGCTTGAGCAACACCGTGTTGCCGGCCGACAGTTGCGGGGCGATGATCCGCGCGATCTGGTAGTACGGGAAATTCCACGGCTCGATCGCCAGCAGCACGCCCAGCGGCTCGTGCACCAGCATCGCCTCGCCCTCGGCCGGATCGGCCACCGGCAGCGACTCCGGCGCCAGCAGGCGCTCGGCGTTGACCGCGTAGTACTCGAAGATGTCGGCCGACAAGGTCACCTCGGCTTCGGCCTCGCCGATCAGCTTGCCCATTTCCAGGGTCAGCAGTTGCGCGTAGCCGCGCACGTCGGCACGCAGCAGTTGCGCCGCCGCGTGCATGACCTTGGCGCGCTCGGCGAAGGACGCCTGCTTCCACTGCTGGAAGGCGGCATCGGCGGCGCCGATCGCGGCGAGCACCTGCGCATCGGTGGCCTCGGGGAAACTGGCGAGCAGTTCGCCGGTGTAGGGATTGCGGGTCGCATAAGCCATGGTGATGTCCTCGTGGGATGTGTCGGGAAGCGCAGGCGCGTCGCGCCGGATCGGATGGGTTCGGTTCGGTCAGCCGGCCAGTTCCTTCACCGCCTGCACCATGCGGTTGAGCACCGCGGCGGCGTCGCCGTAGACCATGTCGCAGTTGTCGCCGTAGAACAGCAGGTTCTCCACGCCGGCGTAGCCCTTGCCCTGGCCGCGCTTGATCACGTAGACCTGGTGCGCCTGGTCGGCGTTGAGGATCGGCATGCCGTAGATCGGCGAGGCCTTGTCGGTGCGCGCGGCCGGGTTGACCACGTCGTTGGCGCCGATCACCAGCGCCACGTCGGTGCTGGCGAAGCTGTCGTTGATGTCTTCCATGTCGAAGATCAGGTCGTAGGGCACGCCGGCCTCGGCGAGCAGCACGTTCATGTGCCCGGGCATGCGCCCGGCGACCGGATGGATCGCGAACTTCACGTCCACGTCGGCGGCCTGCAGCAGCTTGACCAGTTCGTACAGCCGCGCCTGCGCCTGCGCCACCGCCAGACCGTAGCCGGGCACGATGATCACGCTGGAGGCATAGCGCATCGCCACCGCCGCATCGCCGGCCTCGACGGCGGTCATGCGGCCCTGCACATCGCCCTGCGCCACCGCCGCGCCGTCGCCGAAATTGCTGAACAACACGTTGGCCAGCGAGCGGTTCATCGACCTGGCCATCAGCATGGTCAGCAGCGTGCCGGCCGAGCCGACCACCATGCCGGCGATCATCAGCGCCGGGTTCTGCAGCGCGAAGCCTTCCAGGCCCACCGCCAGGCCGGTGAAGGCGTTGTACAGCGAGATCACCACCGGCATGTCGGCGCCGCCGATCGGCAACGTCATCAGGATGCCGAAACCGAGCGCGGCGGCGAAGAACGCCAGTGCCGCCCAGCCGCCGCCGATCTGCGCGACCACCAGGCCGCCGAGTACCAGCGCGCAGAGGAACACGCTGGCGTTGAACACGCTCTGTCCTTTGAACCGCCACGCCGTATTGATGCGCCCATCGAGCTTGGCCCAGGCGATCACCGAGCCGGACAGCGAGATCGCCCCGATCAACGCGCCGAGCACGGTCACCGCCAGGTGCAGGCCGCCGTGCTGCGGCTGCCGCGAGGCCAGCGCGACCGCGGCCACCGCGGCCGCGGCGCCGCCGCCCATGCCGTTGTACAGGGCCACCATCTGCGGCATCGCGGTCACCGCCACGCTGCGTCCGCTGCGCCAGGCCCAGGCGCCGCCGAGCGCCAGCGCCAGCAGCGCCAGGGCGAGATTGGTCAGCGCATGCGGCTGCGCGCCGGGCTGCAGGTCGGCCAGATAGCCGAACGCGGCGGCGACCGCGACCAGCATGCCGATGCCGGCCAGCACGATGCCGCGCAGCGCGGTCACCGGCGAGGACATGTGCTTGAGGCCGAGAACGAACAACAAAGCGGCGGCGAACCCGCTGACTTCCACCAGTAGCTGCAGCATGGCGCTATTCCTTGGGGGCGGCGGAGGCGGATTTGGCGCTGGGCTTGAACATCGCCAGCATGCGGTCGGTGACCACGTAGCCGCCGGCGGCGTTGCCGGCGCCGAGCAGCACGCCGACGAAGCCGATCGCCTGGCCGGCGACGGTGTCGGCGTTGAACAGCGCGTGCATCGCGCCGACCACGACGATGCCGTGGATGAAGTTGGAACCGGACATCAACGGCGTGTGCAGGATCGACGGCACCTTGCCGATCACTTCGTAGCCGGTGAACGCCGCGAGCATGAACACGTACAACGCGATCATCCAGCTCATCGACAGATCGGGATTCATCGCTCAGGACTCCTTGGTGGCGGGCGCAGGCGGCGCCGCGCGTGGCGTGGGATGGCAGACCTGGCCATCGCGGGTGAGCAGGGTGCCGGCCACGACTTCGTCGTCGAAGTCCGGCGCCAGCGCGCCGTCGTGGACCAGCAGCTCGAGCAGGTTCAGCAGGTTCTTCGCGTACAGCTCGCTGGCGTGCTGGGCCAATGCCGAGGGCACGTTGAACGGCGCGACGATGGTCACCGGCCCCACCTCGACGGTCTGCCCGGGCACGCCGCCCTCGCAGTTGCCGCCGCTGTCGGCGGCCAGGTCCACGATCACCGCGCCGGGCTTCATGCCGGCGATCTGCGCGCGGTCGATCAGGATCGGCGCGGTGCGGCCGGGCACGTTGGCGGTGGTGACGATCAGGTCGGCCTGCTGGATGTGCTGGGTCAGCACCGCGGCGGCCTTGGCGCGTTCGTCGGCGGTGAGTTCGCGCGCATAGCCGCCCTCGCCGCGCGCGTCGATGCCGGTGTCGACGAACTTGGCGCCGACCGATTGCGCCTGCTCGCGCGTCTCCGGACGCACGTCGTAGCCTTCGGTGATCGCGCCGAGCCGGTGCGCGGTGGCCAGCGCCTGCAGGCCGGCCACGCCCAGGCCCATCACCAGCACGCGTGCGGCGCGCAGCGAGCCGACCGCGGTGGTCATCATCGGCAGGATCCGCGGCAGGTGCACCGCGCCCAGCAGCGGCGCGTAGTAGCCGGCCAGCGCGGCCTGGCTGGACAGCACGTCCAGCGCCTGCGCGCGGCTGATCCGCGGCACGGTCTCCATCGCGAACGCGGTGATGCGGCGTTCGCACAGCACGTCCAGCAAGCCCGGCGCCTTGGCCGGATACAGCATCGCCACCAGCATGCTGCCCGGCCGCATCGCCGCCAGCGTGCGCAGCGAGGGCGCCTGCACCGCCAGCACCAGGTCGGCGCCGGCGACGACCTCCTGCACGTCGTCGAGCACGGTGGCGCCGGCATAGGCCGCGTCGGCCAGGCGCGAGGCCATGCCGGCACCGGACTGCAGGCGCAGCTGCGCGCCCAGTTTCGCCAGCTTCGGCAACACCGCGGGCACCATCGCCACGCGGCGCTCGCCGGCCTGCTCTTCCTTCACTACCGCTACGGTGAACGCCATGGATCGGTGCCTGTGGGGAACTGCAGGCACGGTGCGCTCGCGGCCAGGCGCGAACATTGATTGCGATCAATTGCGGCCGCCGCATTGGCCTGCGGTACAGGCGCTGGACGACGCCGGCGGCGACCAGGCCGGCCATGGCCGGGGCGGCGCCGGCGTCGCGGCAACGGACCCTACAGCGCGGGAAACACCGGCTTGGCGCTGCACGCCGGCACCGCGCCGGACACCGAGGTCGCATAGGTGCTGGCCGTGCTGTCGGCGGTCAGTTGCAGGTTGGAGCGGTCCACGCCGATGCGTGCGTTGCTGGCCTTCAATGCGGTGACGTCCGCGGACACGTTGGCCAGCACCAGGTCCAGCGGCGCCGACGCGTTGTAGCCCTGCACCGCATTGCCCTTGCCCTTCGGCGAGCCCTGCGCCTTCAGGCCGTTGACCACGATCTTGGTGAAGGTCGGCACGGTGCCGCTGCTGCCGCCGCTGTACAGCGGGTTGATCACCAATGCATTGGCCACACCGAACAGGCAGGTGTTGCGGTAGGTCACGTCGTTGACCGCGCCACCCTTGGCCAGGCCGGTCTTGATCCGCAGGCCGTTGTTGTCGGTGCTGGGCGTGCCGTTGGCATCGCTGCCGACCACGCTGTTGCCCTCGACCAGGACATTGTCCACGCCGTACATCACCTCGCTGCCGATGGAGAGGCCGTGGGTGCCGTAGAAGCGCGAATTGCGCACGCTGATGTTGGCCGACCTGGAGGCGATGGTCTTGATCGCCACGCCGTCGTCGCCGCCCATCACGTCGTTGTCGTTCAATGTGGCGTTGCTGACGCTGTCCAGGTCCAGGCCGTCGGTGTTCGGGCTGCTGGCCGGCGCCTGGACCCGCACGCCCCAGATGGTGAGACCGTCGGCGATGTGCGCGAACAGGTGGAAGTACGGCGCATTGATCAGATTGACGTGGTAGAAGCTCACGTCGCTGGAATTCTGCACCTTGATCAGGTCGGGGCTGTTCTGGGTCAGGTTGCTCGCCTTGGCCTTCTCGCCGAACTGCCACCAGCTGTCGCTGCCGCCGAGCATCGGCAGGTCGCCGCGGCCGTCGATGGTGCCCTGGCGGCCGGCGCTGTCGCGCAGGCCCATCACTCCCAGCGACTTGCCCTTGAGGTTGATCAGCGCACGGCAGCCGCCGCTGGAGCCGGCGGCCTTGCCGCAGGCGTTGGCGCCGGCGACCTGGTAGTCCGACGGCTTGCGCGAGCCGAACAGGGTGACGCCGGCGTCGATCACCAGGGTCACGTTGCTGCCGATGGTCAGCGGCCCGCTGAGGAAGGCGTTGCCGGCGCCGGCACGCAACAGCACCGCCGTGCGGCCGCCGGCGGCCGCGCAGCTGTCCAACGCGGCCTGGATGCGCGCGGTATCCGGCGGGCTCTGTTCCTGTGCGGCGCTGAAGGTGCGATCGCCCGTCTGCAGCACGGCGACGAGCGACTGCCCGCAGACGCTGGGGACGGTCGGCTCGGCGACCATGCGCGTATCGCCGGTGGCGGCGGATGCGTCGAGCGTCGCCAGCGCCAGCAGGCAGCCGAGGACCGGGAAAGTTGTACGGGAGGTCATTGCAAAGCTCCAGGTGGGGTACGCAGCGGCACGGGCTGCACCGCGGCTGCGCGAGAGTGCCTGAAATCGATTGCAGCAACAGGACGACCGGCGTCTTCCGCGAGTCGCCGCCAGCGATCGTCCACGATCGTCGCCAAGCCGGCCGGATGCTGGTCGAAATGGTGGCCGCCGTGCAGCGCGACGATCTGCGCGCCGCTGTCGCGCAGCTGCGGGCACACCGTGTCCTTCTCCTTGTCACCGTACACGCACAGCAGCTGCGACGGCGCGATGCGCGCGAGTTCCGGCAGCACCGGCCTGGCGTCGTCGGCGTCGCCCAGGTCGAACCAGTTGCGCACGCGGATCTGGAAATCGGCCTTGTGGTCCACGCCGAACAAGGCCAGCAGGCCGACCTGCGCGCGCTGCGCCGGCGGCAGGCGGTTGTACATGAACGGCATGGCGGTGGCGCCGAAGGAATAACCCACCAGCAGCACGCGTTGCGGGTGCCAGCGCTGCTGGTAGTGGTCGATGACCCGCGCCAGGTCGGCGCTGGCCTGCGCCGGCGGCTTGGTGCGCCAGAAGTAGCGCAGGCTGTCCCAGCCGACCACCGCGATGCCGCGCTGCTGCAAGGCCTCGGCCATCCCCTTGTCGATATCGCGCCAGCCGCCGTCGCCGGACAGCACGATCGCCAGCGGCGCGCCGGGCACGCGCACCGGCAGTTCGGTCAACGGCAAATCGTCGAGCGCACCGCCGCTGCCCGGCGTGTGCAGGTGCGCGGCCACGCGCGCGGCCAGCGCCGTCTGCGGCGCCGCGCCCGGCGGTGCCGCGGCCAGATCGACGAAGCCCTGCGCGCTGTTGGCTTGGGCGGTGCCGGCGCAGACCTCGGTCGGCGCCGGGGCGATGCCGATGGCGCCGCCCAGGGTCGCCGCCGGCGCGGCGCCGACGATGCGTTCGGCCAAGGTCGCGCTGGCGCCGGTCCCGGCCAGCATCGGCAGGAAGTAGCGGTCTGCGTGCAGGTCGCGCTGCAGGTGCCGGCTCACCTGCTCGGCATCGTGCCAGGCATGGCCGCAGCCGCTGCCGGCGCGCTGCAGGCGCGCCAGATAACGGTCGCCATCGACTGTCGCCACCAGCGCACCGGTCGCGGCGATGCGCGCTGCCGCGGCCCGGCGCTGCGCGCGGTTGCCGCTGGCGAACAGGATCACCATGCCCTGCGGCGGCCCCGCCGGCTGGGTCAGCGCGACCCGGCCGTAGCCGTGGCTGTGCATGGCGCCGACCGGAAAGTAGTAGCGGATCAACGCATAGCCGCCCAGGCCGAGCGCAACGCTCAGCAACAGCAGGAATTTCAGGAATTTCATCGACACACATCCATGTCGGCACAGCCGAGCGGACAGGAACCACGGGGAAGACGAGAGAGGAACTGGTGCAGGCGGACGGACGCAAGGACACGATACGGGCCTGGCCCGGATCGACGCTGCGCTGCGTTGGCTCCCCTCGGTGGACGCGGGTCGGCTGGGCGGCATCGAGGCCGCGCGTGGCTCACCCGGAACGGATCCTGCGCTCGCAGCGGACCGGAAAATCCGGCGCCGCGACGTGGCATCGACGCGAATTGTGCTTAGCGCCGACACATGCCGCAATCGTCTGCCACATCACCGCATACTTGCGGTTAAGCCAGCGCGCGCCGGCGGCGAGCGCGGCTCAGTAGCCGTGCACCGGGCGGTGCGCCTTGACCGCCATCACCAGGCCCAGCCCGGCCAGCAGCGACACCGCCGAGGTGCCGCCATAGCTCATCAGCGGCATCGGCACGCCGACCACCGGCAGCAGCCCGGAGATCATGCCGCCGTTGACCAGCACGTAGACGAAGAACGCCAGGCCGGTGGCGCCGGCGAGCAGGCGCGAGAACGTGTCGCGCGCCTGCGCGGCGATCCACAGGCAGCGCGCGATCACCACCAGGTACAGGGTCAGCACCATGGCCACGCCGATCCAGCCGAACTCCTCGCTGAGCACCGAGAACGCGAAGTCGGTGGTCTGTTCGGGAATGAAGTTCAAATGCGACTGCGAGCCCAGCCCCCAGCCCTTGCCGTGCAGGCCGCCGGAGCCGATCGCGATCTTGGACTGGATGATGTTCCAGCCCGCGCCCAGCGCATCGTTCTCCGGATTGAGGAACATCATGATCCGGTCCTTCTGGTACGGCCGCAGCAGCCATAGCCAGGCCACCGGCGCGGCCGCGGCGACGCCGCCCACCGCGATGCCCACCCACCACCACGGCAGCCCGGCCAGCAGCAGCACGAAACCGCCGCTGGCGGCGATCAGCACGCCGGTGCCGAAGTCCGGCTGCAGCATGATCAGCGCGGTGGGAATGCCGATGATCACCGCGCTGACCAGCACCGTGGGCACGCGCGGCGGCAGCGGCACGCGGTGCAGGTACCAGGCCACCATCATCGGCATGCTGATCTTCAGCAGCTCGGCCGGCTGCAGGTAGAACACCTTCAGGTCCAGCCATTGCCGGCCGTACTTGCCGGTACCCAGCGCGAACACCGCCAGCAGCGGCAGCATCGACAGCGCATAGATCAGCGGCGTCCACGCGCGCAGGCGCAGCGCCGAGACCCGCGACAGGCCCCACATCGCCGCCGCGCCGATCGCGAAACGGATGGCCTGGGCCAGCATCAGGTGGTTGCCGCCGGCCTGGCCGCCGGCGCTCTTGAGCACGGCCAGGCCGATCACCATCAGCGCGCCCAGGGCCAGGCACATCGGCCAGTCCAGGGTGCGGGCGAAACGGCCGCCGAGATCGGCCAGCCAGCGCAGGAAATCCTTCATCGTTCGTCCGGGATCTCGTCGGGGATCGGTGGCGGCGCCGCCGGCAGCGGCACCGCGGCGGCCTCCACTTCGACCGGGCCGATCAGCACCGGGCGCTCGCCGGCGGCCAGCGCCACCGCGTCGGCCGCGCCGCGCGAGCCCGGATCCTCGGCGTAGTACAGCTGGCTGCCGAACGCGGTGGCGCCGCGCAGGCTGTCCAGCGGCTCGATGCCGGCGGGCAGGCGCCCGAGCAGCCAGGCGTCGAAGATCTTGCGCGCGATCGGCGCGGCGGTGCTGGCGCCGTAGCCGCCGCCTTCCACCGCCACCGCCAGCGCGATGGTCGGCTGCTCGGCCGGGGCGAAGCCCTCGAACAGCGAGCGATGGCGCAGGTGCATCGGCAGGCTGCGCGGATCCACCGCAGCCAGGCCCTTGCGGCTGACCACCTGCGCGGTACCGGTCTTGCCGGCCATCTGGTACGGCGCGCTGACCGCGATCGCATGCCCGCTGCCGCCGGGACGCATGGTGTCCATCATGCCCTCGCGCACCGCCTGCAGGTTGCCGGGATTGTCGCTGATCGGCTTGCCCGGGCCGAGCGCCACCGGCGCCCACGGCTGGTCGAACGCGCCGCGCTGGGCCATCACCAGGTGCGGGGTGCGCAGTTGGCCATCGGCGATGCCGGCCACCGCGCGCACCAGCTGCAGCGGGGTCACCTTCCAGTCGCCCTGGCCGATGGCGATGTTGACCGTATCGCCGGGATACCATGCCTCCTTGCGGCTTTTGGCCTTGTAGGCCGGCGACGGCACGATGCCGCCGATCTCGCCCATCAGGTCGATGCCGGTCGGCGCGCCGAAGCCGTAGCGGTTCATGTACTGGTCGACCTTGCCGATGCCCATGTCGACGGCCAGCTTGTAGTAATACGTGTTGACCGACTGCGCGATCGACTTGCGCAGGTCGGTCCAGCCATGCCCGCCGCGATGCGAGTCGCCCCAGCCGCGGCTGACCCCGGGCAGGTAGAACATGCCGGTGGACAGGATCTTGTCCTCCGGCCGGCGCGTGCCGCTGTCCAGCCCGGCCAGGCCCATGAACGGCTTGATGGTCGAGCCGGGCGCCACCCCGCCCAGCACCAGGCGGTTGAACTGCGGCCGCGACGGATCGCTGTTGAGCGCCTGGAAGTCGGCGTGCGAGATGCCGTTGACGAACAGGTTGGGATCGTAGGACGGCAGGCTGACCATCGCCAGGATCTCGCCGGTGCGCGGATCGATCGCGATGGCCGCGCCCTGGTAGTCGCCGAACGCGGCGACCATCGCGCGCTGCAGGTCGGCGTCGATGGACAGGCGCAGGTCGGCGCCGGACTGCGCCGGGACCCGGCCGACGGTGCGGATCGCGCGGCCCTGCACGTTGGTCTCGACCTGCTCGTAGCCGACCTTGCCGCGCAGTTCCTCTTCGTAATAGCGCTCCAGCCCGGACTTGCCGATGTGGGTCAGCGCGGCATTGCCCTCGCCGAGCATCTCCAGGTCCTTCTCGTCGATGCGGCCGACGTAGCCGATGATGTGCGCGAACAGGTCGCCGTAGGGGTAGTGGCGGGTCAGGTACGGCTCCAGCTCCACGCCCGGGAAGCGCCAGCGGTCCACCGCGAAGCGCGCGCGCTCCTCCTCGCTGACCCGCAGCTTCAGGGTCACCGGTCGGAAACTGCGGCTGGCCTTGCGCGCGGCCTGGAAGCGTTCGATGTCCTCGGCCGACAGCGCGATGACCTTGCCCAGCTCGGCCAGCAGCGCGTCCATGTCGGCGACCTTGTCCGGGGTCACGTCGAGCCGGAACGCGGGCACGTTCTCGGCCAGCAGGCGGCCGTTGCGGTCGTAGATCATGCCGCGCCCCGGCACCACCGGCCGCGGCTTGATCCGGTTGGCGTCCGAGCGCGTGGCGTAGATGTCGTGGTCCAGCACCTGCAGCTTGAAGTACCAGGCGCCCAGGCCGAGCAGCGCCACCAGCACGCCGAAGAAGCCCAGCGCCGTGCGGCGCCGGAACTGCTCGGCCTCGGCGTGCGGATTCTTCTGCGTGCGGCGGGTGAAGGCCACGCTACTTGCTCCGCCGGCCCAGCCGCAGCGCGTCCAGCAGCACGAACAGCGGCGGCCACAGCGCCATGCCCAGCAGCGGCGCCCACCAGTAGTTCCACGGCAGCGTCGGCTCGCCCACCGCCAGGTGCACCGCCGCGGCGACGATGCGGTCGTTGACCAGCAGGCCGCCGATCGCCAGCGCCTGCTGCGACATCGGGAAGAAGCGGATCCGCGCGCGGAAGCGCTGCAGGATGAAGCTCAGGATCACCAGCCGTAGCGCCTGCTCGCCGAGCACCCCGCCGTACAGCAGGTCGGCGACCACGCCGATGGCGAAGGCGAACCCCAGCCCGACCTTGTCCGGGGTCTCGATCACCCAGTACGCCACCACCAGCGCCAGCCAGTACGGCCGCAGCGGCTGCAGCAACAGCGGCAACGGCAACAGGCCCAGCAGCAGCGCCAGGATCACGCTGACCGGGAGCACCCAGCCTTTGCTGCGGGGGCGGCTCATTGCGGCTCCTTCGGAGCCGCCGGGACTCGGGACTCGGGACTCGGGACTCGATCAGAAGCCGGGACATGGCCGGATACCGGGCCGGCGGCCGGCGCAGACGCGCCAGCAGGCACAGAACCGCGCCCTCGCGCCACCACATGCGCCGCATCGCCGTTGTCGTTGCCGTGTCCCGAGTCCCCAGTCCCCAGTCCCGACTGCTGTCCGAGTCCCGAGTCCCGAGTCCCGAGTCCCGGCTTCACCCCGAGTCCCGGCTTCAGCAGCAACACATCCCGCCCCCGGTCCAGCTTCGCCGCCGGCTTCAGCACGCCGACCAGGAAGGCGTGGGTGTCGTCCGGGCGCAGCGTGGCCACCGTGCCGACCGGGAAGCCGGCCGGGAAGCGCCCGCCCAGGCCGGAGGTGACGATCTCGTCGCCGACCTCGACGCCGGCGCTGAGCGGCACATCGCGCAGTTCCAGGGTGTCGCCACGGCCGTAGACGATCAGGCGCACGCCGTTGCGCGCCACGGTCACCGGCACCGCGTGGTCCGGGTCGGTCAGCAACAGCACGGTGGAGTGCAGCGGGGTCACCTCGATCACCTGGCCCATCAGCCCGCCGGCGTCGATCACCGCCTGGCCGACGTGCACGCCGTCGCGGCCGCCGGCGTCGAGCACCAGCCGCTGCCGGGTCGGGTCCAGGTCGATGTCCAGGATCGGCGCCAGCTGCACGTCCAGGCCGCGGCGCTCGGCCACGCCCAGCAGCTCGCGCAGCTGCGCGTTGTCCAGCGCCGCGGTCTGCAGCCGGGTCAGCCGCGCCTTGGCGATCAGCAGCTCGTTGCGCAGCGCGCGGTTTTCCCTGACCAGCTGCGCATGGCTGGCGGCATTCTCCTGCACCTGCGAGCCGAGCCGGCCCGGCAGCCCGGCCAGCGCCCACAGCGGCTGCACCAGCAGGTTGGTCTGGCTGCGCAGCTGGGCCAGCCAGCCGGCCTGCGCGTCGAGCACGATCAGCACCACCGCCAGGGCCAGGTACGCCAGCAGGCGCGGCGTGCTGGCGGCTTCGCCCGGGCGGGCAGTGACGGGAGGACCGGCGTAGGGAGGCACAGTTAAAGCCGGGATTGGGGAATCGGGAATGGGGAATCGGAAAGCAACAGCGCATCCCCGGCTTGATCAGGCCGGGGCGCAGGCAAGGTAGCGGCGGCGGCGCCGGCAGTGTCGGTGCGGAGGGGCCGTTCGATTCCCCATTCCCCACTCCCCATTCCCGGCTTCACGATCACTCCGGCGCGAAGAACTCGTTGCCGTGCATGTCCACCAGCTCCAGCGCCCGGCCGCCGCCGCGGGCCACGCAGGTCAGCGGGTCGTCGGCGACCTGCACGTGCAGGCCGGTCTCCTCGGAGATCAGCCGGTCCAGGTCGCGCAGCAGCGCGCCGCCGCCGGTCAGCACGATGCCGCGCTCGGCCACGTCGGCGCACAGCTCCGGCGGGGTCTGCTCCAGCGCCAGCTTGACCGCCGAGACGATGCCCGACAGCGGCTCGTGCAGCGCCTCGAGCACCTCGTTGGAGTTGATCTTGATCATCTTCGGCACGCCCTCGGCCAGGTTGCGGCCGGAGATTTCCATCTCCTGCACCTCTTCCTGCGGATAGGCGCAGCCGATCTGCAGCTTGATGCGCTCGGCGGTGGCCTCGCCGATCAGCATGCCGTGGTTGCGGCGCACGTAGTTGGTGATCGACTCGTCGAAGCGGTCGCCGCCGATGCGCACCGACTGCGAGTAGACGATGCCGTTCAGCGAGATCACCGCCACCTCGGTGGTGCCGCCGCCGATGTCGATGACCATCGAACCGCGCGCCTCGGTGACCGGCATGCCGGCGCCGATCGCCGCGGCCATCGGCTCCTCGATCAGGTACACGTCGCGCGCGCCGGCCTCCTCGGCCGATTCCTTGATCGCGCGGCGCTCGACCTGGGTCGAGCCGGCCGGCACGCACACCAGCACGCGCGGGCTGGGGCGCAGGAAGCGCGACTTGTGTACCTTCTTGATGAAGTGCTTCAGCATCGCCTCGGTGTAGGTGAAGTCGGCGATGACGCCGTCCTTCATCGGGCGGATGGTGGTGATGTGGCCCGGGGTGCGGCCGAGCATCTGCTTGGCCTCGGCGCCGACCGCGGCCACCGACCGGGTGCCGCCGATCGCCCGGTCCTGGCGCACCGCGACCACCGACGGTTCGTTCAGCACGATGCCCTGGCCACGCACGTAGATGAGGGTGTTGGCCGTGCCCAGATCGATGGACAGGTCGTTGGAGAACATGCCGCGGAGTTTCTTGAACATCGGGGAATTGAGTCCTGGGGAGTCGCGTGCCGTCGCCGAATGGCGAAAAAATGGGCAGAAAACGAAGTCTGCTAGCGTAACAACCCACCTGGGTGCGGGCAAGGAAAATTCTCGCTAAAACCGCGCCTTGCGCGCGCTCGCAGGGCCGCCGTGCATCGTGCGTCTGGCCCTGCCCGGCCGCAGCCGTTACCCTTTGCGCCGCGGCGACCCCGCGCGCTGCCCGCCTGAATGCGGGCTCATCCCTCCGCCAAGGCCTGCCCGATGTCCGCACTGATCTGTGGTTCCCTCGCTTTCGACACCATCATGGTGTTCCCGGACCAGTTCAAGAACCACATCCTGCCGGACAAGGTGCACATCCTGAACGTGTCGTTCCTGGTGCCGCGGATGCGCCGCGAGTTCGGCGGCTGCGCCGGCAACATCGCCTACAACCTGCACCTGCTGGGCGGCGAGCCGATCCCGATGGGTACCGTGGGCCAGGACTTTGGCCCGTACCGCGAGCATTTCGAGACGCTGGGCATCGACCTGTCGCGGGTCAAGGTGATCGAGGAGCTGTTCACCCCGCAGGCGTTCATCACCACCGACCACGACAACAACCAGATCACCGCGTTCCACCCCGGCGCGATGATGCGCAGCTACGAGAACCACGTGCGCGACGTGCCGGGCGTGACCCTGGGCCTGGTCGGCCCGGACGGGCGCGAAGGCATGATCCAGAACGCCGAGGAGTTCGCCGCCAGCGGCATCCCCTTCATCTTCGATCCCGGCCAGGCGATGCCGCTGTTCAACGGCCCGGAGCTGCGCACCTTCATCGAACAGGCCGACTACGTGGTGGTCAACGACTACGAGTCCAACCTGCTGCAGGAGCGCACCGGCTGGAACGAACAGGACATCGTCTCGCGGGTGCAGGCCTACATCACCACCCAGGGGCCGAAGGGCGCGCTGGTGTACACCCCCGACAAGACCTACGACATCCCGCCGGCGCACGAGCGTCGCGTGG
Source organism: Xanthomonas campestris pv. phormiicola (assembly GCA_025666215.1). Taxonomy (NCBI): domain Bacteria; kingdom Pseudomonadati; phylum Pseudomonadota; class Gammaproteobacteria; order Lysobacterales; family Lysobacteraceae; genus Xanthomonas; species Xanthomonas campestris. Next base: position 4,397,743 of record CP102593.1, read on the forward strand.
TCGACCCGACCGGCTGCGGCGACGCGTTCCGCGCCGGCCTGATCTTCGGCATCCAGCGCGGCTGCGACTGGCTGACCATCGGGCGCATGGGCAACCTGATGGGCGCACTGAAGGTGGAACACCCGGGCACGCAGAACCAGCGCTTCGACTTCGACGAGTTCAACGACCAGTTCAAGCAGCAGTTCGGGTATGCGCTGTAGCCGGGAGTGGGGAATCGGGAATGGGGAATCGTAAAAGCGGGAACCCGGGTTCCTGAGACCACAAAGAACCGCGCTTTCGCGCAGTTTTTCGTTTTGGCTACAAGGCGGAACGGGATGCGCACCAGCCAAGCCGCTCTTGCCATTCCCCATTCCCCATTCCCGACTCCCCACTTTTGCTGCACTGCGGTTTGAGCCAAGGCCCGGTTTGTGCGTCACTGCCACTCTGGTCCCGGGTGGGGACCGAGGATGCGCCACGTGTCGGAACTGACTGTCGCCAACCTCCTGCAGGCCACGGCTGGGCCGTCGTCCGCTGCCGAGGCGGAATCCGCGTGGCTGGCGCGGATGCGCCGTTTCCGCCAGATCGAACCGCTGCCGCCGGCGCTGGCGCGCTCGTGGCAGCGCTGCCTGGACGAGTACGGGCTGAGCCCGGACGCCCCGCCTTCGCCGATGGTCCACGACGGCAGCGGGCTGCGCGAGCGCCAGCAGCGGCTCGAAGAGGTGCTGCGCATCGCCAAGGTGGAGATGGAGAACCTCTACGAGCAGATCGCCGGCGGCGGCTACGCGGTGGTGTTCGCCGACGCCGAGGCGACCTTGCTGCACAGCGTGCAGGACCCGGCGCTGCTGCGCGAATTCCGCGAGACCGGGCTGTTCTGCGGCGCCAGCTGGGCCGAACGCTACCAGGGCACCAACGGCATCGGCACCTGCGCGGTGGAACGCAGCGCGCTCGGCGTGCACCGCGGCGAGCATTACCTGGTCCGGCACCTGCCGCTGTCGTGCAGCGGCGCGCCGATCCTGGACCCGCACGGACAGCTGCTGGCGGTACTGGACGCTTCCACGCCCGACGCGCGCGACACCAAGCTGGTGCAGCGCCACACCAGCGCGCTGGTGCGCATGTCGGCGGCGCAGATCGCGCGTTCGTATTTCCTGGAGCAGTACCGGCACGCGTGGATCCTGCGCTTCCACAGCCGCCCGGAGTTCGCCGGCCTGCTGCACGAGGCGCTGATGGCGATCGGCGACGACGGCCGCGTGCTCGCGGTCAACGAAGCGGCGCTGGAACAGCTCGGCAAGGCCGACCGCAGCCTGCTGGTCGGGCGCGACATCTCGCAGGTGATGCAGCTGGACTTCGACACCGTGGAGCAGCGCGCGCGCAACGACGCCAGCACGCTGTGGTCGATCCGCTGCGCCTGCCACGGGCGCCGCTTCTTCGCCCTGGCACAGCCGCCGCGCCGCGACGCTGCCGCCGGCCGGGCGCGCGCCGCCAGTGCCGACAGCGGCGAGGCCGCCTATTCCCGCGAGCACGTCGGTTCCGATCCGCGCATGCGCCACAACCTGGACAACGCGCTGAAACTGGCCGCGCATCGGGTGTCGATCCTGCTGTGCGGCGCCACCGGCACCGGCAAGGAGGAGTTCGCCAAGGCGGTGCACCGCGGCTCGCCGTGGGCGGCGCGACCGTTCGTGGCGGTGAACTGCGCGGCGATCCCCGAAGCCTTGATCGAGAGCGAGCTGTTCGGCTATGCGCGCGGCGCGTTCACCGATGCCGCGCGCGAAGGCCGCCACGGCAAGCTGCTGCAGGCCAGCGGCGGCACCCTGTTCCTGGACGAGATCGGCGACATGCCGCTGCCGCTGCAGACGCGTTTGCTGCGCGTGCTGGAAGAACAGAGCGTGACCCCGCTGGGCAGCGACCGGGCGATGCCGCTGGAACTGCACGTGATCAGCGCCAGCCACCGCGACCTGATGCAGATGGTGGCCGCCGGGGAGTTCCGCGAGGACCTGTACTACCGCCTCAACGGCGTGGTGCTGCACCTGCCGCCGCTGCGCGAGCGCAGCGACAAGGCCGAACTGATCCGTACCCTGCTGCGCGAGGAGAGCGGCGAGCACCATGTGCGCATCAGCGAGGACGCGCTGCACAAGTTGCTCAGCTACGCCTGGCCGGGCAACCTGCGGCAATTGCGCAACGTGCTGCGCACCGCCGCGGTGCTGTGCGCCGACGGCATGATCCGCATCTCCAACCTGCCGCAGGAAATCGTCGACGCCGACAGCGGCCCGTGCCTGGTCAACGGCGACGCGGTCGCCGCCGACGACGTGCCCGGCCGCGTCGCCCTGGACAGTGCCGAGCGCAGCGTGCTGCAGCAGCAGCTCGAGCGCCACCGCTGGAACGTCAGCCGCACCGCCGACGCGCTCGGCATCAGCCGCAACACCCTGTACCGCAAGCTGCGCAAGCATGGGTTGGCGACGGCCTGAGTGCGCGCGCGAAGCCGCTCGGTCATGCCTCCCTCGTGCGCCATCTCCCTGAGGGAGCGCCTTCAGCGGCGACATCGAAGCCGGATACCCAGCGGCTTCGGTGTCGCGACTGAAGTCGCTCCCACAAAGAAGCCGTCTCCTGGTGCCGCGATGTGCATCTGCGGCGTTGTTGCGGGAGGGACTTCAGTTGCAATGCAACAAGGGCGTCGGCGGCTATCTACATGGCTTTCGTGGGAGGGACTTCAGTCCCGACTGCCACCGAAGCCTGACAATTTCCGGCTTCGATGTCGCGACTGAAGTCGCTCCCACAACAGCCTTGGCACGACATGCCACTACCGAGCAGCGCGCCCACTCTCGCGTTCGATGCAACGACGGCGTCGGCGGCTATCTACACGGCTTTCGTGGGAGGGACTTCAGTCCCGACTGCCACCGAAGCCTGACAATTTCCGGCTTCGGTGTCGCGACTGAAGCCGCTCCCACAACAGCCTTGGCACGACACGCCACTACCGAGCAGCGGGCCCGCTCGCGCGTTCGATGCAACGACGGCGTCGGCGGCTATCTACATGGCTTTTGTGGGAGGGACTTCAGTCCCGACTGCCACCGAAGCCTGACAATTTCCGGCTTCGATGTCGCGGCTGAAGCCGCTCCCACAACAGCCTTGGCACGACACGCCACTACCGAGCAGTGGCCTGACAACTTCCGGCTTCGATGTCGCGGCTGAAGCCGCTCCCACAAAAGCATTTGCCCGAAGGAAGCAGGCGGAGCGGTGCACAGAATCACCGGCCAGCCTAGAACCGCCAGCGCAAGCCGACCTGGTATTGCCGCGGTGCACCGGGGGCGACGAAGCGCGAGGGGCCGTCCTCGACCGCGGCGTCCTGCGGGCGCGCCAGCGCGCCGTCGGGGAACAGGTCCTCGGCGACCGCCGCATAGGTCTCGTAGCGGCGATCGAACAGGTTGTTGATGCGCAGGTACAACGACAGGCCGTCGGCGATCTGCCAGGTGCCGTGCACGTCGACCAACGCGTAGCCGCCGGTGGACAGGTCGTGGCGCACCGCGTCTTCGCCGTCCTCGGGATCCTCGACCAGGCCGTCCTCGTTGCCGCTGGCCACGCGCCGCGAGATCGCGCGCAGGTCCGCGCCCAGCGCCAGCTGCGCCAGCGCCTGCCACTCCACGCCCAGCTTCAGCGTGTTGCGCGGCAGGCCGGCGATGCGCATGCCCGGATGCAGCTCGATGGTGCGCTCGCCGGACAGCAGTTCGCCGTCGCTGCGGTAGGTCGCATCCAGGTAGCTGTAGGCGGCGAACCAGCGCAGCGCACCGCTGCTGGCGCGCCAGCTCAGGTCCGCGCCCTGGTAGCGGGTGCGGTCGACGTTGTCGAAATAGCCCAGCTGGGTGTTCGGCGCGCGCAGGAACAGGATGTCGTCGCGGTTGTCGGCGCGGTACAGCGAGGCGTTGAAGGCCTGCTCCGGCGACGGGTTCCAGCGCACGCCGACTTCGTAGGTGCGCGACACGATCTGCTCCAGGCGCGGGTCGGCCTGCAGCCCGGTCGGCAGCCGGCACGGCTGTTCCGGATCGGCGCAGCCCAGTTCGATCGCGGTCGGCGCGCGGCTGTTCTGCGAGGCCGAGGCGAAGGCGGTGACGCCGCCGCCCAGGCGCTGGGTGATGCCCAGCGACGGATTGGCCTTGGCGAACACGAAGCGCTCGCGCGGCAGCGCGCCGTCCTCGGCGGTGGACAGCACGTTGCTGACCTCGACCCGGTTCCAGCGCAGCGCGCCGGTCACGTGGGTGGCCTCGCCCACCTCCCAGGTGTCGGCGGCGAACACGCCCAGCGTGCTGCTGCGGCCGCTGACCCCGGAAAAGAAGGCGCGCTCCTCGTCGGGATCGGCGACGACGGCGCGGTCGTCCTCCACGAAAGCCTCCTGTGCGTATTGCCGGTAGCGCACCCGGTTGCGGTCGTAGGTGGCGCCGAGGCTGAGCGCGTGCGCGCCGGCCTGGCGGCTGAAATTCAATGCCACGCCCTCGGCGCTCTGGCGCATCTGGGTGGTGTTGAGCACGCCGCTGTGCAAGGCGTCGGCATCGGCACGCGAGACCGTGCAGTCGTCGTCCAGCGGGGTGCCGTCGGCGGCGTAGCCGTCGGCGCAGTCCTCGACGAATTCCTCGTAGTCCTCGTTGATGTCGCCGTTGACCGTGTCGCGGCGGCCTTCGCGGTAATAGGCCAGCAGGTGCAGGGACGTGTCCGTGTCGAAGCGGTGGTCCAGCTGCGCGGTCAGCAGGGTGTTGCGGTTGCGGGTCAGGTCCGGCGAGGTGTAGACCGCGTCGCGGTCGGCCTCGTACAGCCCGGACTCGATGCCGTCGTCGGTGTAGCGGCTGCCGGGCAGCAGGCCGTTGCCGATCAGGCGGCTGCGCCCATGCAGCAGCGACACGTCCCAGTCGATGTTCTCGCCCTGCCGCCCGCCCTTCGCGAACACGGTGCCGAGGCGGCCTTCGGAGGCGTCGCGCCAGCCGTCCTCGTCGAACCCGGTGACCGCGACGAAGGCATGCAGGCCGTCGCGGCCGGCATAGCCGTAGGAGGCGTCCAGGCGCTTGCGCGCGCCGCTGCCGAACGACAGATCCGCGCGCAGGCCCGGCGCGCTCAGGCCCGATTGGGTGGTGAACGCCAGCGCGCCGCCCAGCGTGTTGGGGCCGAACAGCGGGTTGGAGCCGGGCATCAGCACGACGCTGCGGATCGCCGCCTCCGGCATCATGTCCCAGCTGACGATGTCGGCGAACGGTTCGTTCATGCGCACCCCGTCCAGGTACACCGACACGCCCTGCGAGGCGCCCGGCAGCGCCGAGGCGCGGAAGCCGCGGAAGGTGAGATCGGTCTGGAACGGACTGCCCTGCACCTCGTTGGTGTCCACGCCGTTCATCTGCCGCAGCAGGAAATCGGTGAGGTTGCCGGCCTGGCTGCGCGCGATGTCGTCGGCGGTGGCGATCTGCACCGTGTACGGCAGGTGGTCGGCATCGATCAAGGTGCCGGGGATCGGCGTGGCGGTGACCTCGACCCGGTCCAGCGCGGTGATCTGCGCGTCGTCGGCATTGACCGTGGTCTGTGCCCCGGCCGGCGCCGTGGCCAATGCGACGACGATGGCGGCGGCCAGCACGTGCGCGCTCGCCTGCGAAATACCGCGACCTTGTCTGCTAGCCATGCATGCTCCTTTGATATCAGTACAGGACGACCGATTTGATGCCCCTGCCCGCGCGGATCGCATCGAAGGCGCGGTTGATGTCCTGCAGCGGCAGCGTCTCGCTGATGAGTTCGTCGATGCGGATCTCGCCGGCCAGGTAGCGCTCGGCGTAGGCCGGCAGTTCGCTGCGGCCCTTGACCCCGCCGAACGCGCTGCCGCGCCAGGCGCGGCCGGTGACCAGTTGCAGCGGCCGCGTGCTGATCTCCTGCGCGCTCGGCGCCACGCCCAGGATGATGCTCTCGCCCCAGCCCTTGTGGCAGCACTCCAGCGCCGCACGCATCGCCCGCACGTCGCCGACGCACTCGAAGCTGTGGTCGGCGCCGCCGTCGGTGAGATCGACGATCACCTGCTGCACCGGCGCGCCGAAATCCTTCGGGTCCAGGCAGTCGGTGGCGCCCAGCGCGCGCGCCAGTTCGAACTTGTCGCGGTTGATGTCGACCACGATGATGCGCCCGGCGCGCGCCATCACCGCGCCCTGCACCACCGACAGGCCGATGCCGCCGAGCCCGAACACCGCCACGCTGTCGCCGGGCCGCACCCGCGCGGTGTTGAGCACCGCGCCGATGCCGGTGGTGACCGTGCAGCCGAGCAGGCAGACCTTGTCCAGCGGCGCGGACGGATGGATCTTGGCCACCGCGATCTCCGGCAGCACGGTGTACTCGGCGAAGGTGCTGGTGCCCATGTAGTGCAGGATCGGCCGCCCGCGCAGGGAGAAGCGGCTGCTGCCGTCGGGCATCAGCCCGCGGTCCTGGCTGGCGCGGATCGCCTGGCACAGGTTGGTGCGCCCGGAGCGGCAGAACTTGCACACGCCGCATTCGGGCATGTACAGCGGGATCACGTGGTCGCCGGGGCGCACGCTGCTCACGCCGATGCCGACCTCCTCGACCACGCCGGCGCCTTCCTGGCCCAGGATCACCGGGAATGCGGCATCCGGATCGGCGCCGGACAGGGTGCTGGCGTCGCTGTGGCAGACGCCGCTGGCGACCAGGCGCACCAGCACCTCGCCGGCCTTGGGCGGTTGCAGGTCCACTTCCTCGATGGCCAGCGGCTGGTTCGCCGCCCAGGCGACCGCGGCTCGCGTCTTCATTCCCGTCTCCCCGCATCCTGTCGCTGTGCCGCATGCGCTCCTCGCCTCACTGCGCGATGACCACACCCCAGGGCATGTCGCCCACTGCGATCTGCTTGATCTCCTTCATGGTGGTCGTGTCGATGACGCTGACGCTGTTGGAGCGGCCGTTGGCCACGTACAGTTTCTTGCCGTCGGGGCTGAGCGCCGGATTCCACGGGCGCTGCCCGACCGGGATCTCGGCCAGGGTGGTGCGCGCCGCCGGGTCGATCACGCTGACCGTGCCGGCACCGCCGTTGGAAGCGTAGACGCGGCTGCCGTCGCGCGAAATGGTGATGCCGGCGGTGCGCTGCCCGGCCGGGATGCTGGCCACGCGCCGGCGTGCGACCAGATCGATCACGTCGACCACGCTGGCCGATTCCTGCGCCACGTACACGGTATTGCCGTCCGGGGCGAAGGCCATGCCGCGCGGATGGCCGCTGGTGGCGATGACGCCGGTGGATTTGCCCGCCTTCAGGTCGATCACGTCCAGATCGTCGGAACCTTCGTTGCTGGTCAGCAACAGCGTGCCGTCGGGGCTGTACACGCAGTGCTCCGGCGCCTGGCCCCGGGTGGCGATGCGCGCGCCGATCGCGAAGCTGGCCGGATCGATCAGCATCACCTGGTTCTGCCCTTCCACGCACACCGCGAACTGGCGGCCGTCCGGCGACGCGGCGATGCCTTCGGCGTTCTCGCCGATGTCCACGCTGCGCAGCACCTTGTCCTGCACCGTATCCAGTTCCAGCAGCCGGTGCCCTTGCGCATCGATCACGTACAGATGGCCGGACGGGCCGGGCAGCAATTGCTGCAGGCGCTTGCCGAGCTGGCCCTGCGCGGACAGCGTGCGCAACACCGAATCGGTACCGGTATCGATCACCGAGATGGTGCCGGCGCGCTGGTTGGGCACGTACGCCAGCGCTGCCGCCGGCGTGGCGGACGGCGTCGCGGCGGCGTTCGCATCCGCGCTCCCGGCAGGCGCCGGCGCACGCTGGCAGGCCGCGACGGCCAGCAGCAGCGCGATCGCAGCGGTGCGCAACGTGCGTCGCGCGCCTGCGGTCATGGAGCCGCGCCTGCGGTCTTGTTGATCGAATGGATGAAGGCCAGCAGCTTCTCGGTGTCGCCGTCCTTGAGCACCGGCGCGAACGGCGGCATCTGCCCGACCACCTTCTCGTGGCCGATGCGGACCTTGCCGTGCGCGGCCATGCCGGCGGTGCCTTCGCTGATCAGCGTGCGCAAGGTGTCGTCGTCGTGGCCGTAGACCCAGATGTCGTTGGTCAGCGGCGGGCACATGCCGCCGCCACCGGTGCCGCCGTGGCAGGCGCTGCAACCGGCGGACAGGAAGATCTTCTTGCCTTCGGCGGCGAGCTCCGGGGTCACCTTCACCGGCGGGCCTTTCGGAATCGGGGTGACCGCGGCCGGCGGCGGGGTCGGCGCGGCGGCGACCGGGGCAGCGACCGGGGCGGCCGGAGCGGTGCTGGGCGCAGCGGCGGGCGCGGGTGCCGCCGACGGAGCGGCAGGCGGGGCGGCGGCGGGGGCGGAAGGCGGTGCCTCCTTGCCGCAAGCGGACAGGGCCAGGGTCAACGCGAACAGGGACAGGTGCAGCAGCTTCGGCACGACGGAGCGGCGGACGACGGCATTGCGCATGGGAAAAGAACCTTTGCGGGACGGACTGAGGGGACGTGAACGCCGCGGCGGCGGCGCGAGCAGGTAAGGCGTGGCGGTCATTGCGTGCGTCGGTGTTCGGCCTCCGTCAGCAGTTGCGCCAGCGACGCATCGCCGCGCTGTTGCGCCAGCGCCGCCGGCGTCTTGCCGTCGGCGTCGCGGGTGGCCGCGTTGGCGCCGGCGGCGAGCAGGCGGCGGCTGGCGGCCTCGCGGCCGGCCGCGGCGGCCAGCATCAGCGGGGTGACGCCGGCGCGGTTGGGCCGGTCGGCCTCGGCACCGCGCGCCAGCAAGGCATCCAGCATCTGCGGATCGTTGCGCGCCACCGCGAACATCACCGGGGTGAAGCCGGCCGGGTTGCTGCGGCGCACGTCGGCACCGGCGCCGAGCAGCGCCTGCACCAGTTCGAGATCGGCATAGGAGATCGCCAGGTCCAGCGCGGTCCAGCCGTCCTTGGACACCGCATCGACCTTGGCCCGGCGCGCCAGCAGCAGCTTGCTGCTCTGCGCGTCGTTGCCCCAGGCCGCCTTCATCAACGGCGTCCAGCCGTTGCCGTCGCGGCTTTCCACATTGGCGCCGGCGGCCAGCAACTCGCCGACCAGGGTCGGCGCCTGGTTGCGGATCGCCTGGTGCAGCGGCGGCTCGCCCAGCAGGTTGGGCCGGTCGGCGCTGGCGCCGTGACGCAGCAGCCAGGCCACGCGCACGCCATCGCCGGCATCGAGCGCATGCGCCAGCTCCTGGTTGGGATCGGCACCGCCGGCGATGCGCAGCTGCACTTGCGCCAGCATCTCCGACGAGGCCTGCGCGCTCGGCGTGGCGGTGTCGTCGGCGGGCGTGTCGTAACTGCCGTGCGAGCGCAGATCGCCGTTGACGATGCAGTCGGCGCAGGCCACCAGCGGCACGTGGTATTCGCGCAGGATCGCGCCGATCTTGCCGGCGCTGCGCTGCATCGCCGCGTTCAGCGCATCGCGCAGCTCGGCGTTCTTGCGCGACACCGCCCACGCCATCGAATACTCCAGCACTTCGTCATCGATGACGTTCAGCGGCACCACGCCCAGGCCGCCGCGCGCGGCGTAGTAGCCGGCGACCGGGCCCCAGGATTCGGCGGCGTCGAGCTGCCCGGCGGCGACGCGCTCGGCCAGTTTGCCCGGGTGATCCTGCGGCGAGGTCGCCGAGTCGTAGAACAGGTATTGCACATCGCCGGACACGCCGTGGTCGAACAGCGCCTGCCGCGCCGGCGAACTCTGGAACACGCCGATCTTCAGTTTCTTCAGTGCCGGATCGTCCAGCGAGGCCGGCTGCAAGGCCAGGCCCTTGCGGGTCACCAGCACGTAGGTGGAGCGGTACAGCGGTTGCGTGGGCAGGCCCATCTCGAAATCGCTGTTCATGTCCATCAGCACGTCGCAACGCCCGGCGTTGATCGTGCTGCGCGCCAACCCACGTTGGTAGTAGGTGCGCCATTCGTATTCCAGGCGCCGGCCCATCGCCTCGGCGAGGACCTGCGCGATCTTGTTCTGGAAGCCTGCGCCGGCGCGATTGGACAACGGCATGTTGCCCGGGTCGGCACAGACCCGCAGCACCGCCGCATCGGCGGCAGGCGCGGGGGCGGGCGCGGTGCCCGCCGCTGGTTTGGCGGCCGCGGTGGAGGCTGCCTCAGGAACGCGAGCCGTCGCGGACGACGGCTCGCGCGTGCAACCTGCGGCGACGAGTCCGAGGCTGCAAAGCAGCAACACGGCGCGCGCGCCCTGGTGCAGGCGCCGCGGGACGAGCGCCTGGCGGCGCTCGCTCGCCACGTGGACGCGTCGCCGCCGGCTCATCGTGCGGTCTTCGCCGCTGCGGCCGGTGCGCCACCGGCCGCAGCGGTGGCGGTTGCGCTGGCGGTGACGGTCTTGCCGGCGCCGTCGATGCGGAAGGTATGCACCATGCCGCCCAACGGGATCTTGTCGAAGCCGTTGCTGAAGGCCAGACCCGCCGCACCCAGCGCGCCGTACGGATCGCCCGGATCCAGGCCGCCGGCGACCGGCAGGCCGATCCAGCCGCCGATGCCGGAGAACACCGCCACGTACTGGTGGCCGTTGGCCTTGTAGGCGATCGGGTTGCCGATGATGCCCGAGGGCAGCTTGGTCTCCCACAGCTTCTTGCCGGTGTCCTTGTCCACCGCGCGGAACCAGCCGTCGAGCGTGCCGTAGAACACCAGCCCGCCGTCGGTGACCAGGGTGCCGCTCCACACCGGGAACTTCTCCTTGATCTCCCACTTGGACTTGCCTTCGACCACGTCGAACGCCTTGACGATGCCCAGCGCGCCGGGCTCGTTCGGCTTCATCATCACGTTGGCGAACACGTACGGCAGGCCCATCATGGTGTTGCCGCGTTCCTGCGGCTCCAGTTCCATGTGCCAGTTGTTGGTGCCGCAGAAGAACACCGCCGAATTGGCCGGATCCACCGAGCACGGCTGCTGGTCCTTGCCGCCCATCGCCGACGGGAACGCCTCGACCTTCTTGCCGCGCTCCAGCGGCGAATGCGCGGCGACCTTGATCGGGCGGCCGGTCTTCATGTCGATGCTCTCGGCCCAGTTGGCCGGCACGAACTTGTTTGCGCGCAGCAGGGTGCCGTCGCGGCGGTCGAGCACATAGGCGAAGCCGTTGCGGTCGAACTGCACCACGGAGGGCACCTGCTTGCCGTCGATGGTCAGGTCGACCAGGATCGGCTCGTTGATGCCGTCGTAGTCCCACTGGTCGAACGGCGTCTTCTGGTAGCCCCACACCGCTTCGCCGGTCTCGATCTTGCGCGCGAACAGGGTCATCGACCACTTGTTGTCGTATTCGCCGGTATCGCATTCCTTCTGCGTGGTCTTGCCGCAGCGGTACGACGGGCTCCACAGGCCGGGGTTGCCGGTGCCGTAGTAGAGCAGTTTCAGTTTCGGGTCGTAGCTGTACCAGCCCCACGCCGCACCGCCGCCGCGCTTCCAGCCTTCCTCGGGGAAGGTCTTCACGCCCAGGTCGCCGAGCTGGCCGTGCTGCGGATTGGCCTTGTTGAAATCCGCACCCAGGCAGATGTCCTTGTCGGTGCCGGTGGCCTCGCACGACCAGGCCTGCTTGCCGTCGGCCAGCGCATACGCGGCGACGCGGCCGCGCACGCCGAACTCGTTGCCGCTGATGCCGGCGACGACCTTGCCGTCGGCGATGATCGGCGCCATGGTGATGGTCTCGCCCTTTTCCGGATAGGCGAGCTTCTGCTTCCACACTTCCTTGCCGGTCTTGGCATCGAGCGCGATCACGTCGCCGCTGAGGCTGCCGAACACCAGCTTGCCGTCGGCGTAGGACGCGCCGCGGTTGACCGTGTCGCAGCACGCCACCGCCACCGAGCGCTCGTCCTGCTGCGGGGTGTATTTCCACAGCACCTTGCCGCCGTCGTCCTGCGCCGCCAGGTCGATCGCGAACACGTTGTTCGGATACGCGCTGACCATGTACATGATGCTGCCGATCACCAGCGGCTGGCCTTCGTGGCCGCGGGTGGCGTCGGTCTTCATTTCCCACGACATCTTCAGGTTCTTGACGTTGTCGCGATTGATCTCGGCCAGCGGGCTGTGCCGGTTCAGGCCGAAGTCGCGGCCGATGCCGCCCCAGTTGTCGGGATTGCTGGCGGTGGTGGCGAATTCGCTGTCGGTGTCGGCCACCGCCGCCGGTGCGGCAGGAGCCGGTTGCTGCGCGGCAACGGGTGCGGCCGGCGCGGCGGCGTCTTCGTGCTTCTTGCAACCTGCCAGCACCAGCGCGGTTGCCAGCGCGAGCAGCGTCCAGGCACGGGTACGACATGGATGACTGTGCATCGTTCTACTCCCCTCGTTGAAGAGCCGTGGCGCTCGCCGTCAAAAGGTCGGCGCGGCGGGATGTGGAAACATCGGGGAAAGAGTGAGCAACCCACGTGCCAGCGTGCTGCTGCAGTGCGCCATCCAGGCGCCGCAGGCATCGGCTGTCGCGCCGCTATCGGCGCGGTCGTCTGGCGCGGCGACGCTGTATCGACAACGTGACACTTTGTGCCACGCGCCTGTATCGCGATTGGCGCAGCGGGAGACGGAGCGGGAGCCGATCGCTTGCCGCCGGCGGCACTTGCGAGGAAAGACGCGCAGGCGCGGCGTCAATCCGCCGTCGCGCCGCCGGTGGGCGCCAGGGCTTGTTGGATGGGTCGCAGCCTGCGCCTTCCGCTCCTGTAGGAGAGTCGTCAGCCCCCGACGCTTTCTGGGTCAGGCGTCGGGACTGAAGTCCCTCCCACAGAGAAGACGCCTTACGCGGCGACGTCCTGCCACCACGCCAGCAGTGCGGCGCAGTCGGCGAAGTGCAGGTCGGCCAGCGCCGGCCACGGGTTGTGCGTGTGCAGCAGTACCGTCGTCGCGCCGGCGTGGCGCCCGCACTGCAGGTCGTATGCGTGGTCGCCGAGCATCGCCAGCGCGTGCGGCGCCACGCCCCACTGTGCGGCCAGGTGCTGCAGGCCGCCGGGATGCGGCTTGGGTGGGGCCTCGTCGCGGCCGAGGATGCTGGCATCGTCGAACAGGTGCTCGACCCCGATCTCGCGCAGGGTCAGCCGCGCCAGTTCCTGCGCATTGCGGGTCAGCACCGCCAGCCGGCAACCGGCCGCGTGCAGCGTGCGCAGCAGCGCCTGCGCGCCGGGTGCGGCGACCGCCCCCAACGCGAGTGCACGTTCGTGCTCGAGCAGCCAGGCGTGCTTGGCTGCAGCCTGCTGCGGCGGCAGCGCGGCCAGGTGCTGCAGGATGTCGGCCTGCTGCGGGATCTGCAGTTCGCGGCGGATCAGCGCGAAATCGTGCACGGCGCGGGTCAGCGTGCCGTCCATGTCGAACACCCAGTGCCGCACCTGGCGCAGGCGCGCGCCGGGTGCCGTGGCGCTCAGTCCCATCCCGGCATCTGCGATCCATCCAGGCCGCCGGTCTCGAACACCGCGGTGCGGGTGCCGCCGGCCTTCACCGGGAATTCGATCTGCAGCACCGTGGTCTTGCGCGCCAGCTTCCACAGCGCCTTGTCGTCGCTGATGAACATCGCGATCGCCTCGTCGGTGTTCGGGCGCCATGCCGCGGCCGCGCGCGGCGCGGCAGCGTCGGCCTTGAGCTGCACCTTGCAGCCGCCGGCGCAACGGAAATCGCCGGCCTGCAACACCAGGTAGGCGCTGCGCTTCCATTCCGGATGGTCGCGGAACACCAGCTGCACCGGCTTGGGACCGCTGCCGTCCACATCGACCTTGTCGCGGCTGTACAGCATCGCCGAGCGCTGCGTGCCCTTGCCGGCCGGCACCTGCGAATACTCCCAGGCGGCCTGCATGCGCCGCAGTTCGCGCGCCGCCTCGCCCTTGGCCTTGACCTCGGCGTAGCCGGGCTCGATGCGCGCGGCCGCGTCCGAACCGGGATACTGCTCCAGCAGCGCCGCGCCATGGATCCGCGCCAGATCCCAGTTGCCGGACTTCGCCGCGGCGTCGTATTGCTTGGCCAGGTCGTCGGCGGCCTGCGCCTTGGCCTGCGCTTCGGCCGCGGCCTGCGCCTTGCGCTCGGCCTCGTGGTCGCCGCAACCGGCCAGGGCGACGGCGCACAGCGCGCCGAGCAGCATGCGTTTCATCGGGGGACTCCTCGTTGGATCAACGTAGCGATCGCCTGCGCGACCTCGGCCGGCTTCTCGACGATGGACATGTGGCCGCTGCCGTCGAGCAGCACCTGCAGCGCCTGCGGCACGCGCTGCGCGTACAGCGCCAGCGCGCTGGCATCGATCACCGCATCCTGCACGCAGTTCAGCAGCAGCACCGGCTGGCGGATGCGCGCGGCCTCGTCGAACGGCAGGAAGGCGTCCTCGCTGCGTCCGATCCGCGCCAGCACCTGCTGTTCGAAACCAGCCTCGCTGCGCCGCCAGGCGACGATCGAGGACACCGCCCAGGACGGAATGCGCGGCTTGCTCGGCGCCAGCAGGAACACCGTGTCGATATAGCGGCGCAGCGAGTCGGCGTCGTACACCGCGAACGGATTGTCGCCGTCCAGCACCGCCTGGCCGAAGGCGTTGTCGGCGAAGCGCACGCCGGCGGCGTTGAGCAGGCCGACGCGGTCGAACAGTTGCGGATGGCGCGCGGCGGCGAGCGCGGCGATGCCGCCGCCCATCGAATGCCCGATCAGCACGCATTCGCTGCCCGCACGGCGCACGCACTGCGCGGCGAACGCGGCCACGCGCTCGGCCTGCGCGGCGAAGCCGTAGTCCTGCCCGTCGATGCGCTGGCTCTCGGCCCAGCCGGGCAGATCGGGAATGACCAGGTGATAGCGATCGCCGAGCGCGCGCGCCAGCGGCAACCAGTTTTCCTTGCTGCCGGTGAAGCCGTGCACCAGCAGCAGCGCAGGGGCGGCGGGATCGGCCGCGGCGCGGTGCAGGTAGATCCAGCGATGCCCGGCGACCTGCGCCTGGCAGCGCCGCAGGCCGCTGCCCCGGCGCAGGCGCCAGCTTTCCAGGCGCACCAGCAGGAACGGCCTGCTGCGCAGCAGCAGCACGACGCCCAGCAGCAGCGCCAGCCCCACGGCCAGCGCGGTGAACGCCACCAGCAGCAACAACGTCAGCAGCAACATGAAAAAGCCGGGAACCGGAAACGTGCCATGCGCCTACCTTCGCATGCGGCCCGGTTTGCGCCAAGTCCTGCACGGGAGGGACTGCGGGACGTTCCACTCGCCAATGTGGGAGCGACGTCAGGCGCGACGGGCGCTACCGGGAAAGCCGTCGCGACTGGAGTCGCTCCCACAGGGGCTGCCTCTATGGCGCGCCGCCTCAGTGCGCGGCGGCGCCCTTGTCGGCCTTGGCCAGCATGTCTGCCACCGACACCGTGGTGATCGGGTGGTAGCCGGGCTTGGCCTGGGCGAAGACCTGCTTGGCGAAGGCCAGGCCGTCCGGGGTCTTCACCAGTTCGGCGTAGATCGGCAGGATCAGCTTGCGCCGGCCGACGCGGGCGATGAACTCGCCGGCGGCCGGGCGCGCCTCGGCGTAGCCGCTGCGGATCGCCAGCGGATACCAGCGCATGGCGATCTCGCCGTTGGCGGTGCCGGTGAAGTGGTAGGCCGCGTCCAGCTGCTTGAGCTGCTCGGGTTTGAGCGTGGCGCCCAGGCCGCTGAGGAAGCGCGTCCATTCCTGCGTGCTCCACGCATCGGTGACCTGCTTGCTCGGCAGGGTGCCGCTGCCGGCCCAGGCGATGCGCGCGGTATCGACCATCGCGAAGTTGCGCGAACGCGCCTTCTGCGCGAACGCCGGGATGCCCGGCTCGTCCAGCCACGCGTGCAGTTCGGCCTGACTGACCGCATCGGGCTTCTTGGCCAGCAGGTTCTTCTTCAGATAGTCGACGAACTGGTCGGTGTTGGCGCTCTGGAACGCGTGGTCGTCGAACCAGCCGCGCAGGAACGCATCGAAGGTGGCGCGGCCGAAGCGCTGCTCCAGGAACTGCAGGAACCAGGCGCCCTTGACGTAGGCGACCTGGCTCAGCGCGTCGTCCGGATCGCGCTCGGTCAGCGCCGGCAGCGCCAGCGCCTGGTCGGCCGGGCTCATGTCCTTGACCTCGGCGAGCAGGTCGGTCTGGTCGATCTCGCGCTCCATCTCCGCCGCTTCGGCGCCGTACAGCGCTTCGGTGATGCGCGCCTGCACGTAGGTGGTGAAGCCTTCGTTGAGCCAGATGTCCTTCCAGCTGGCGTTGGTCACCAGGTTGCCGGACCAGCTATGCGCCAGCTCGTGCGCGATCAGCGACACCAGCGACTTGTCGCCGACGATCACGGTCGGGGTGGCGAAGGTCAGGCGCGGATTCTCCATGCCGCCGAACGGGAACGACGGCGGCAGCACCAGCATGTCGTAGCGGCCCCAGCGGTACGGACCGTACAGCGTCTCGGCGGCGACGATCATCTTCTCGGTGTCCTCGAACTCCTTGGCCGCCTTGTCGGCCATGGCCGGCTCGGCCCACACGCCGGAGCGCTCGGAGATCGGCTTGAACACCAGGTCGCCGGCGGCGATGGCCAGCAGGTAGGACGGAATCGGCTGCGGCATCTTGAACGTGTAGTCGCCGTCGCGCGCCGCCTTCGGGTCGTTGTCGGCGCTCATCAGCACCATCACGTCCGGACGCGAGACGACGTGCGCGCTGTAGGTGAAGCGCACGCTCGGCGTGTCCTGCAGCGGCACCCAGCTGCGCGCGTGGATCGCCTGCGACTGGCTGAACATGAAGGGCAGTGTCTTGCCCTCGGTCATCGACGGCTCCAGCCACTGCAGGCCCGAGGCGGTCGACGCGGTGTGGTAGGCGATGGTGACCTTCTGCGGCTGGTTCGGCGCCTCGATGGTCAGCTTGCTGCCGTAGATCTTGTCGGCCGGCGCCAGCGCGTACTGCAGCCGCGCCAGGTTGCCCTTGCCGTCGTCGCCCTGCACGTTCTCGATGGTCAGCTCGCGCGTGTCCAGCAGCAGCTGCCTGGCGCCCTTGTCCTTCCAGTCCAGCGTGTAGGTGGCGGTGCCGCCGATCTGCTTGCTGTCGAAATCCAGCTTCAGGTCCAGCGCCAGGTCCTTGATCACGACCTTGCCCGGCTCGGCGTAGGAGCTTTCGTCGTGGCTGCGGTCGGCGGGTTTCACGGCGGCGGGAGCGGGCTTGGCGGCGGGAGCGGCGGCTTCGGTCGGAGCTTCGCGGGAACACCCGGTCGCGATGACCGCGGCCAGGGACAGCAGCAGGAACGGGGAACGCATGGCGGACAGCACCGGTTCGGGGAAACCGGAAGTTTACCTTGAAGGCTGGGATTGGGGATTCGGGATTGGGGATTCGCAAAGAGCGCATTGCCCCGCTTTACGAATCCCCAATCCCGAATCCCGAATCCCGGCTTCTCAGATCTTGTAGCCCGAATGGATCGCGACGATGCCGCCGGTCAGGTTCTTGTAGTGGCTGCGGGCGAAGCCGGCCTCGGCCATCATGCCCTTCAGCGCGTCCTGCGGCGGGTGCTTGCGGATGCTCTCGGCCAGGTACTGGTAGCTGTCGGCGTCCTTGGCGAACAGCTTGCCCAGGCGCGGCAGGATCTTGAACGAATGGAAGTCGTAGATCGGCTTGAACCAGTCGGCGGTGACCTCGGAGAACTCCAGCACCCGCGCCTGCCCGCCGACCTTCAGCACCCGGTACATCTCGCGCAGCGCCGCGTCCTTGTCGGTGACGTTGCGCAGGCCGAAGGCGATGGTGACCAGGTCGAAGCTCTGATCCGGGAACGGCAGCGCCTCGGCGTTGCACTGCACGTAGTCCAGGCCCGCGACCAGGCCGCGGTTGGTCAGCCGGTCGCGGCCCACCGACAGCATGCCGGCGTTGATGTCGCCCAGCACCACCGCGCCCTCGTCGCCGACCCGCTCCTTCAGCAGCGCGGCGATGTCGCCGGTGCCGCCGGCCAGGTCGAGCACGCGGTCGCCCGGCTTGACCTGCGCGGTGGCCACGAAATAGCGCTTCCAGGCCCGGTGGATGCCCAGGCTCATCAGGTCGTTCATCAGGTCGTAGTTGCCGGCGACCGAGGTGAACACCTCGCCGACCAGCTTCTGCTTGTCCTTGGCGGCGACGTCGCGGAAGCCGAAATGGGTGGTGCCGGAGGTGTAGGGAGATTCGCTCATGGCGGGGATTATCGCACTGCTGGCGCCGTCATGGTCTGCGGCCGGCGTCGCCGCCTCCGCTGGGGGTGGGGTCAGAGCGTTCACAATCCCATTTGCGCGGCAAGTAAAGCAGCACGCCGACGCCGGCGCAATGCGCATCGGCGCCACGCGCGGGCCGGCGCCGGGCGCGAAGACCCTGCGCGCGGTTGCCGCGCCCCGTCCGCGGCAGGTGGTGACAGCCCGCGCAGCCGTGCGCACTATGGCGCTCTCCCGCTACGGAAGCCGCACTCGATGATCGCCACGCCCGACTACCGCGCCCTGCTCGACACCGCCATCGCCGAGGCCCGCCAGGGCCTGGCCGAAGGCGGCATCCCGATCGGCGCGGCGCTGTACCACAACGACGGCCGCCTGCTCGGCTGCGGCCACAACCGCCGCGTGCAGGAAGGCGACCCCTCCGTGCACGGCGAGACCGATGCGTTCCGCAAGGCCGGCCGCCAGCGCCGCTACCAGGACACCCTCATGGTCACCACGCTGGCGCCGTGCTGGTACTGCAGCGGCCTGGTGCGGCAGTTCAACATCGGCACCGTGGTGGTCGGCGAATCGGTGACCTTCCAGGGCGGCATCGACTGGCTGCGCGACAGCGGGGTCACGGTGATCGACCTGCACAGCCAGGAATGCATCGACCTGCTCGGCGGCTACATCGCGGCCAATCCGGAGGTGTGGAACGAGGATATCGGCGAGGACTGAGCCGCCGTGGGCCGGTTCAACATCGCCACTGCCCTGCGCAGCCACGGCCCGCCGAGCCTGCCGCCAACGCGGCCGCGCGCGACCTGCTGCACCGGCTCCGAACGCTCACGGCGCCGCTTGCAGGCGCGCTGCCGCACAGCGCACGACGTTGATGTCGATCAAGGCGCGGACGCCGCGGCAGCGCGATGCTGCGTCCAGGTCGCGCGGCCGCGCACGGACACGCACAGCGGCCAGGATCGCGCGCGCACTGCGGACACGGCGCACGCCTGCCCTTCGGAGCCAATGACCGCATGCAATTGGAGATCGTCGGCCTGACCGGACCGACATGGCCGGGCCGCGTCCGCGAAGTGACCCTGCCCGGTGCCGCCGGCGAATTCGGCGTCCTGCGCGGGCATACCACGCTGCTGGCGACCCTGCGCGAGGGCGTCCATGTGCACCCGCACGACGCCCAGGCGCTGGAGATCCATGTGTCCGGCGGCTGCGTCGAGGCCCAGCCGGAGCAGGCCATGGTGCTGGCCGACCGCGATCGCGGCCTGGACGCGGCACGCGCCGCCGCCGCGCGCGACCAGGCGCGCTCGCCGATGTTCATGGCCTTCGCCGAGCAGACCTCGATCCTGCTCCACGCCGAATTGATGCGCCGCTACAGCGCGCGACATCGCCAGATTCAGGCCCGGCAGTTACAGCACGCGCATTACGGCAATGCCGGCAGCATCACGCCGCCGGGCGTGGGCGCGGCGTAGCGCCGGGCGCATGATGCGCGCCGGCTTCACGCAATTGCAATGCACGCGTGCTCGACTGCGCTTCTCGTTCCCGCACGGATGCCGCCCGATGGCACGTCGCTCCTCGCTGCTTCTGCTCGCCGGCCTGCTCGCGTCCATCGCCGCGACCGCCGATGCCACTGCCGTCACACGCGACGCCTGGGTGGTGCAGCAGATCCACGACTACAACCATCCCTATGCCGCGCAGCAGGCCGAGCTGGACACCAAGATGGCGACGATGGCCGGCAGCGCCTACGCGTTCTATCGCGGCACCGACCATTTGTTCTACCAGGACATGAAGACCCTGCCGGCCTCGCTGTGGACCAGCCCGCAGACCGGCTACACCTGGCTCGGCGGCGACACCCACATCGGCAACTTCGATGCCGCGCGCGACAGCGGCGGCAAGGCGGTGTTCAAGGTCGCCGACTTCGACGAAGGCCATCTCGGCCAGTACGTGTGGGACCTGCGCCGGCTGGCGGCGAGCATGGTCCTGGCCGGGCGCGACAACGGCCTGTCCGACAGCGACATCGGCAGCGCGATCGAGACCATGGTCGGCGCCTACCTGGACAAGATCGGCGACTTCAAGGGCAGCGACGCCGAGAAGAGTTTCCAGCTGGCCAAGAGCAACACCAGCGGCGTGGTGGCCAAGGCCATCGACAGCGCCGACGGCAAGAGCCGCAGCAGCCTGCTGGCGAAATACACGGCGGTCAGCGGCGGCAAGCGCACGTTCCAGAATCTGGACAACCTGGTCGCGGTGGACAGCGCCACCTACGCGGCGGTCGCCAGCGCGATGAACGGCTATGTGGCGTCGATCGCGGCATCCAAGCGCTATGCGACCAGCTACTACACGATCAAGGACGTGCGCCAGAAGCTCGGCTCGGGCACCGGCAGCCTGGGCCGGCAGCGCCTGTACGTGCTGGTCGAAGGCGCGAGCAGCGCGACCGGCGACGACGTGATCCTGGAATGGAAGCAGGAAGCGGCCAGCGTGGTCGCCGTCGCCGCGCCGTCGCAGATGCCGGCCTCCAGTTACGACAACCACGAAGGCGAGCGCGTGGCGCGCACCGCCAAGGCGCAGACCCTGGATGCCGACGTGCTGATCGGCTACGCCAGCGTCGCCGGCGTGCCGTTCTACGTGCACGAGAAATCGCCGTTCCAGGAAGACCTGGACCCGACCGCGCTGAGCAGCGCCGGCAAGCTGGCCACCGCCGCCACTTACCTGGGCCAGGCGCTGGCCTCGGCGCACGCGCTGTCCGACCAGGACTACGACCCGGCGGTGGTGAGCTACAGCATCGACAAGCAGATCGATGCCGCGGCCAGCAGCAAGAGCGGGCTGAAGTCGGAACTGCGCCAGTTCGCGTTCGACTACGCCGCGCAGGTACAGCTGGACTGGCAGGGTTTCGTGGCCGCGTACCAGGCGGGGACGCCGCTGTACTGAGCGCAGGGGTCACCGCCACGGACCCTGTAGGAGCGGCTTCAGCCGCGACCGGGCATCACCGGTAACGCCCCCGGTCGCGGCTGAAGCCGCTCCTACAGGGTTCCGGAGAACGACGCCCTGGCAGGCATTCGTGGCCGCATACCAGCCAGCAGCGCCGTCGCGCTGCGAGGCGTGCGTTCTTGCATCTGCGGTTTGCAGATGAATTCTGTGGGAGCGACTTCAGTCGCGACGCAGCTTTCCCGGGAAAGCCCGTCGCGACTGAAGTCGCTCCCACAACTGTACCGACCGCAAGCAAGCAGTTGCGCGCACTGCGGCGCAGGCTCGCCTGCGCCCAGCCGGCACGCCGGAGTTACAGGATGTAGCGGCTCAGATCCGGATCCTGCACCAGCTCGCCCAGGTGCGTGTTGACGTAGGCGGCATCGACGACGACGCTCTGGCCGTCGCGATCCGGCGCCTCGAAGCTCAACGTATCGAGCAGGCGCTCGAGCACCGTGTGCAGGCGCCGCGCGCCGATGTTCTCCTGGCGCTCGTTGACCAGGAACGCGATCTCGGCGAGGCGGTCGATCGCATCCTCGGTGAAGCTCAGGGTCACGCCTTCGGTCAGCAGCAGCGCTTCGTACTGCTTGCTCAGCGCCGCCTTCGGCTCGGTGAGGATGCGGATGAAATCGTCCTTGGACAGCGCCGACAGTTCCACGCGGATCGGGAAGCGGCCCTGCAGCTCCGGGATCAGGTCGCTGGGCTTGGCCAGGTGGAACGCGCCCGACGCGATGAACAGGATATGGTCGGTCTTGACCGTGCCGTACTTGGTGCTGACGTTGGAGCCTTCGACCAGCGGCAGCAGGTCGCGCTGCACGCCTTCGCGCGACACGTCGCCGCCGGAGGACCCGGCCTCGCCGCGCTTGGCGACCTTGTCGATCTCGTCGATGAACACGATGCCGTGCTGCTCGCAGGCCTCGATCGCCGCGGCGCGCACGTCTTCCTCGTTGACCAGCTTGCCCGCCTCTTCCTCGATCAGCAGCGGCCGCGCCGCCTTGATCGTCAGCTTGCGCGACTGCGATTTGCTGCCGCCCAGGTTGGAGAACATCTGCCGCAGCTGCTGGCCCATTTCCTCCATGCCCGGCGGGGTCATGATGTCCATGCTGACGTTGACCGCCACGTCCAGCTCGATCTCGCGCTCGTCCAGTTCGCCGGCGCGCAGCATGCGCCGGAACTTGCTGCGGGTGTCGTTGTCCTGCGCCGAGGGCTCGTTGCGCGCGGCTTCCGGATCGAAGCCGATGCCGGCGCTGCGCCGCGGCAGCAGCGCGTCGAGGATGCGGTCTTCGGCGCGCTCCTCGGCCTGGGTGCGCACGCGGGTCTTGGCCTGTTCGCGGTACAGCTTGACCGCGGTGTCGGCCAGGTCGCGCACGATTTGCTCCACGTCCTTGCCGACGTAGCCGACCTCGGTGAAGCGGGTGGCCTCGACCTTGACGAACGGCGCATTGGCCAGCGTCGCCAGGCGCCGCGCGATCTCGGTCTTGCCAACGCCGGTGGGGCCGATCATCAGGATGTTCTTGGGCATCACTTCGTTGCGCAGCGCATCGGGCAGCTGCATGCGCCGCCAGCGGTTGCGCAGCGCGATCGCCACCGCGCGCTTGGCGTCGTGCTGGCCGACGATGTGGCGGTCCAGCTCCTGCACGATCTCGCGCGGGGTCATGGTTGAGGTGTCGGGATTGGGCATTGGGGGATTGGAGATTCGTAAGAGCGGAGTAGGAACGATCGAGGCGTGTCCGGGCACAGGGAGAGGAGCGCTTTTGCGAATCCCCAATCCCGACTCCCGAATCACAGCTCCTCGACCACCACGTTGCGATTGGTATAGATGCAGATGTCGCCGGCGATGTTCAGCGCCTCGACCGCGATGGTCCTGGCGTCCAGTTCGGTGTGGCCGAGCAGCGCGCGCGCCGCCGACAGCGCGTAGGAGCCGCCGGAGCCGATGGCGATGATGCCGTCCTCCGGCTCGATCACATCGCCGGTGCCGCTGATGATCAGCGAGGTTTCCCTGTCGGCCACCGCCAGCAGCGCCTCGAGCTTGCCCAGGCGGCGTTCGGTACGCCAGTCCTTGGCCAGTTCCACCGCCGCGCGGGTCAGCTGGCCGTGCTTTTCGAGCTTGGCCTCGAACAGTTCGAACAGGGTGAACGCATCGGCGGCGGCGCCGGCGAAGCCGGCCAGCACCTGGCCGTCGCGGCCGAGCCGGCGCACCTTGCGCGCATTGCCCTTCATCACGGTGTGGCCCAGCGTCACCTGGCCATCGCCGGCCACGGCGACGTGGCCGTTGCGGCGCACCGACAGGATCGTGGTGGCGTGGAAAACGTTGGGATTCTGACTGGGGTCCATGCGGCCTCCTGAGCGGTTCTTCAGGTGTGGGGGCAGGCGACGGCCCGTTCAAGCATCCGCTTGTCAGCCGTTGGCAATCTTGGCGTGGCTCGGACGCTGGGGCTCCGCTTCGGTGCCCCAGCACAGATACCGGTCCCCGCCCTGCATCTCGATCGGGTGCATGACCCGCCCCGAGCCGTTGCCGCAGGCCAGATCGTCCGCCGCGCAGTCGCGGTCGCAACCCCGGCAGATCCGCTCGGGATGCTTGGGCTGCAACGGAAAGGGTTTGGCCATCGTCCTGCCTGTTCGGCGCACTCCGGTGGGCAGTGTCCGCAGCGGCGGCGAGGCGCGCCTTGATCGAAGACAAACGCAGGCGAGCATCGGGCGCTCGTGGCGCGCCCGTTCAGGCGTCAGGACTTGCGCTTGGCGCGCGGATGCGCGGCGTCGTAGACCTTGGCCAGATGCTGGAAATCCAGGTGGGTGTAGATCTGCGTGGTGGCGATGTCGGCATGGCCGAGCAGCTCCTGCACGCCGCGCAGGTCGCCGGAGGATTCGAGGATGTGGCTGGCGAAGCTGTGCCGCAGCATGTGCGGGTGCACGTGCTTGAACAGGCCCTGGCGCCCGGCCAACTGCTTGATCCGGATCTGCACCGCACGCGCGCCGATCGGCGCGCCGCCACGGCCCGGGAACACCGGCGCCTCGGCCGCCGCCTTGGTTTCCGCCTGCCATTCCAGCAGCGCCTTGCGCGCGTGCGAGCCGACCGGCACCAGCCGCTGCTTGTTGCCCTTGCCGAGCACGCGGACCAGGCCGCTGGCGAAATCCAGGTCGCGCCAGCGCAGCGCGCACAGCTCGCTCAGGCGCAGCCCGGAGGAATAGAACAGCTCCAGCAGCGCGCGGTCGCGCAGGCCCAGCGGCACGTCGGTCGGCACTTCGACCAGGCGTACCGCCTCGTCCGCGTCCAGCACCTGCGGCAGCTTGCGCGGCGCCTTCGGCGCACGCAGCGCGGCGGCCGGACTGGCCGCGATCTGGCCGTGCTTGAGCAACCAGGCATAGAAACTGCGGCACGCCGACAGGCGCCGCTGCAGGCTCTTCGGCGACAGCCCGCGGCGGTGCTCGGCGGCGATGAAATGGCGCAGCTGCTCGGCGCCGAGCGCGACCAGTTCGCCGCCGGCATTGTCCGCCGCCCACGCCGCCAGCGCGGCGAGATCGCGGCGGTAGGCGTCCAGCGTATGCGCGGACATGCGCCGTTCGACCTGCAGATAGGCGAGGAAGCGGGACTCGGGACCCGGGACTCGGGACTCGGCTGCGTCGGCCGAAGTCTCGGCGCGCGCGTCGGCCCGCTTTTTCCGGGTCCCGAGTCCCGAGTCCCGCGTCCCGACCTTCATGCGAAGCGCTGCAGCGCCACCGTCAGCGACTCGCCCATCATGCGCAGGAACAAGGTGCCCATGCCGGGATAGAAGCGGTTCGGATCGCGGCTGCCGACCGCCAGCAGGCCCACGCCCGGCAGCGGCAACAGCGCGGTGGACTGCACGTCCTCGACGCGCTCGGCGTACAGCAGCGCCTGCTTCTCCGGCTGCAGGCGGCCGCAGATCGGCTCGCCGTCGCGCAGGCAGTCGCGGAACGGCGCCAGCCGCGGATCGTCCTGCGCCAGGATCTGCAGCCACGGCGCCGGCTCCAGCCCGGGCAGCGGCTGCAGCAGCACGATGCTGACCAGGTCGCCCTGGAAATCCTCCTGCAGCGAGGCGGCCATCGCGCGCACGCTGTCGGCGGCGCTGGTCTGCCGCATCAGCGCCAGGGTCAGCTGGTGAGTGCGCACCGCCAGACGCTCGTTGACTTGCGCATTGGCGGCCAACTCGGACAGGCGCCGCGACAGCTCGCGGTTCTTGTCGCGCAGCACTTCCAGCTGGTAGCTGGCCAGCGACGCGGTCGGGCCGTCGTCGCGCGGCACCACCAGGGTCAGCGCCAGGTCGGGGAACTGTTTCAGGAACGCGGGGTGGCGGCGCAGCCATGCGGCGATTTCGTGCGCGCCGATCTTGTCCTGGGTCTCGCTCATCGGATCCACTCCCCATCGAAAACGAATGCGGCCGGCCCGGACATCACCACCGGCGCCGCGTCGTGCGGCCAGCGGATGCGCAGCTCGCCGCCGGGCAGCACCACGCGCACGTCGCGGTCCACGCGGCCGCGCTGGATCAGCACCGCCGCGGCCGCGCAGGCGCCGCTGCCGCAGGCCAGGGTCTCGCCGACGCCGCGCTCGTACACGCGCAGGCGCACATGGCCGCGGTCGATCACCTGGGCGAAGCCGACATTGACCGAATCGGGAAACGACGCATGCTGCTGCAGCAACGGCCCCAGCCGTTCGAGCGGCGCCGCATCGACCAGGCCCACTTCCAGCACCGCGTGCGGATTGCCCATCGACACCGCACCGAAGCGCACGCTGCCGCCCTGCAGCGGCAGCACGTATTCCTCGCGCGCGCGCGGGAAGCCGATCAACGGCACCTCTTGCGGGGCGAAACGCGGCACCCCCATCGCCACTGCGAACTGGCCATCGGCACCGCGTTCGATGCGATGCGAGGCGAGCGGACTGTCGATGACGAACGGATCGCTGCCGGCGGCGCCGTCGCGCACCAGCCAGGCGGCGACGCAGCGCGCGCCGTTGCCGCACTGCCCGGCCAGGCTGCCATCGGTATTCCAGATGCGGTAGCTGGCCACCGCGTCCGCCGAGCGCGGCGCTTCGATGGTCAGCAGCTGGTCGCAGCCGATGCCGAAGTGGCGGTCGGCCAGGCGCACCGCCAGCGCGGCGTCCGGCGGCGGGGTGCCGTCGCGCAGGTCGAGCACGACGAAATCGTTGCCCGCGCCCTGCATCTTGGAAAAGCGCAGGCGCGCCGCGACGCTGGCCTCACTCATTCCCATCGGTGGGCGTGGTGCTGGTGGCGTCGGCCGGCTTCTGCTGGCCATCGACCGGCTGCGCCTGGCCGGCCGGATCGGTGCTGGCCGGCGGCGTCGCGTCGGGCGCGGCGGCCGGTGCGGCTTCCACCGGAACCGGCTTCTGCGGCATCACCAGCGGGCCCTTGTTGCCGCACCCGGACAGCGCCAGCAGGGCGGCGCCGAACAGGGCGATACGGATCGGATGACGGAACGATGTGCTCATGCGCCGAGTATAGCCAGAAGGGCATGAACCGGCTGTGCCGCCTGCCACGCTGCGGCCAGGCGCAGCCACGCCTGGGTCCATGCAGACGCGCGCTCCCGCTTCAATCGCGCGGCGGCGGCTCCGGGCGCAGCCACAGCCACAGCGCCACGCAGCTCATGCAGCCGATCGCCACGACCTGCACCCATGGCTTGTGCACGAACAGCAGCAACACCAGCGCACACACCGCCATGGTCAGCGTGGCCATCCACTTGCCGCGGCGGCTGACCGCGCCGTGCGCTTCCCAGTCGCGGATGCTGGCGCCGAAGCGCGGATCCTCCAGCAACCGCCGGCGCAGGCGCTCGGAGCCGCGCGAGGCGGCATAGGCCGAGATCAGCACGAACACCGTGGTCGGCAAGCCCGGCACGAAGATGCCGACGATGCCCGTGGCCAGGCTGACGTAGGCCAGCAGCCACCAGGCCCAGCGGAAACGGGAAGGAGGTTCCATCGGCGCATGATAAAGCCGCGGCCGGATGGCGATGCGGGAATAGGCCCTTGATGCCCGCCGCTTGCGCGGGCGAGTTCAGTCGCGAGGAGCGGAGCGCCGTGCTTGCCGGGCGTCATGCAGTCGGGGCTGAAGTCCCTCCCACAATGCACCCGGCCGGCACTCGGCGCGCCCTGCCCTTGTGGGAGCGACTTCAGTCGCGACGCGGAATCCGACAGTCATCGGCTTCGGAACCCGTCGCGGCTGAAGCCGCTCCCCACGCCTGCGCGCCGGGCTCTACATGCCCGCGCTGGTCGCCATGACCCACAATCCGGTCCTGCGGGCGCTGAAGCAGCGCATGCGCGAACGCGGCAAGGCCAGCAAGCAGATCATCTGCGCCGCCATGCGCAAGCTACTGCACATCGCCTACGGCGTGCTCACATCACGCCCCCCCTTCGATCCTCAAAAGGCCCTTGCCTGTTAGAGGGGAAGACGGTATCTACAGTGCACCCGGCCTGCTTCGTGCAGGAGCGGCGTCGGCCGCGACAGGGCGCCGCGCCGGTCCGCCTTAGTTCGTCGCCTTTTCCACGCCCAACTGGTCGAGCATGAACGCGTACGACTCGGCCTGCTCGCGGTAGCGGCGGAAACGCCCGGACTTGCCGCCGTGGCCGGCTTCCATGTTGACCCGGAACACGATCGGGCGGGTGCCGGTGTTGTCCTCGCGCAGCTTCGCCACCCATTTCGCCGGCTCCCAGTACTGCACCTGCGAATCCCACAGGCCGGTGCCGACGAACAGCGCCGGATACGCCTGGCGGGTGACGTTGTCGTACGGCGAATAGCCGAGCATGTAGTCGTAGTACTGCTTCTGCTCCGGATTGCCCCACTCGTCGTATTCGTTGGTGGTCAACGGAATGCTCGGGTCGAGCATGGTGGTGACCACGTCGACGAACGGCACCTGCGCCACCAGCACCCGGTAATCCTGCGGCGCCATGTTCGCCACCGCGCCCATCAGCAGCCCGCCGGCGCTGCCGCCGGCCGCGGCGACGCGGTCCGGCGCCGCATAGCCCAGCTTGACCAGGCCGCGGGTGACGTCGATGAAGTCGGTGAAGGTGTTCTTCTTGTTGAGCAGCTTGCCCTGGTCGTACCAGTCGCGGCCCATCTCCTGGCCGCCGCGGATGTGCGCGATGGCGTAGACCACGCCGCGGTCAAGCAGGCTGACCACCGGCAGGTTGAAGTTGGGATCGGTGGACATGCCGTAGCTGCCGTAGGCGTACTGGTACAGCGCCGCGGTGCCGTCCTTCTTGAAGCCCTTCTTGTACACCAGCGACACCGGCACCTTGACCCCGTCGCGCGCGGTCACCCACACGCGCTCGGTCTGGTACTTGCTCGCGTCGTAGCCGATCACCGGCTGCTGCTTGAGCAGCTTGCGCTCGCCGGTGCGGGTGTTGAGTTCGTAGGTGGTGGCCGGCGTGGTCAGCGAGGTGTAGCTGTAGCGCAGCCACGGCGTGTCCGGCTCGGGATTGACCGACAGGCCCATCGAGTACGCCGGCTCGTCGGCCTTGACGTAGTCCTCCTTGCCGTCGGCGAAGTGCAGGCGGATCCGCTCCAGGCCGTCGGAACGCTCGGCGATCGCGGTGAAGCCGTCGAACAGCTCGAAGCCGTCGATGAACACCTTCTCGTCGTAGGGCAGCCAGGCCTGCCACTGCGAGCGCTTGGTGGCGCCGTCGGGTGCGGTCATCAACGCGTAGTTCTTGGCCTTCCAGTTGGTGCGGATCACCCAGCGCCCGTCGAAATGGTCGGCGCTGTACTCGACGTCGCGCTCGCGCGGCGCCAGCACGGTGAAATGCTGCGGGTCGGCGGCCGGCGCGTAGCGCTGCTCGGAGGCCACCGTGCTTTCCACGCCGATGACGATGTACTTGTCGTCGCGGGTGCGGCCCACGCCCATGTAGAAGCTGTCGTCCTTCTCTTCGTAGACCAGCGCGTCCTGCGCGGCCGGCGTGCCCAGCACATGCTTCTTGACGCGCACGGTGAGCAGGGTTTCGGGGTCGTTCTCGACGTAGAACAGGGTCTTGTTGTCGTCGGCCCAGACCACCTCCGGCGACACGCCGGGCACGCGGTCGGGGTAGACCTCGCCGGTCTCCAGGTTCTTGAAGCGCACCACGTACTGGCGGCGGCCGACGTCGTCCTCGGTCCAGGCCAGCAGGCGGTTGTCCTGGCTGACCACCGCATCGCCCAGGCTGAAATAGCCCTTGCCTGCGGCCATCGCGTTGACGTCGAGCAGGATGTCCTCGGCCGCGTCCATGCTGCCCTTGCGCCGCGCATGCACCGGGTAGTCCTTGCCGCTCTCGAAGCGGGTGTAGTACCAGTAACCGCGCTCGCGGTACGGCACGCTGCTGTCGTCCTGCTTGATGCGGCCGACGATCTCCTTGTACAGCGTGTCCTCCAGCGGCTTGAGCGGCTTCAGCACCTGGTCGGCGTAGGCGTTCTCGGCGTTGAGATACGCCAGCATCTGCGGATGCTCGCGCTTGTCGTCGCGCAGCCAGTAATAGTCGTCCTGGCGGGTGGCGCCGAACGGCGCGGCGACCGTGTGCGGCTGTTTGGCCGGGTGCGGCGGGGTGGCATCGGTGGCGAGGGCGGAAGCGAAGGGCGCGGTCATGAGCAGCAGGAAGCTCGCTAGCAGGGAACGGTGGTGCATCAATGGGGCTCCGGCGGCAGTAACGCAACGAAGGACGCGCCGCCCGGGCCGGGAGGCGGCAGGCATGCGGCGCGGCGCCGCACGGTGCCGGCCGAGTCTCCGCGCAACGCCGCATCCTGGCAAGCGCGCGCAACGGTTTCGTGCGCCGCGCTCCTCTATCATCGGGCCATGAGCCCGCTTCCGACCGAACTCCGTACTGCGCCGCACGCGCTGCCCGCCTACAGCCAGCGCAGCCGCGACATCGAGCCGTTCCACGTGATGGCGCTGCTGGCCCGCGCCAACGAACTGCAACAGGCCGGCCACGACGTGATCCACCTGGAGATCGGCGAACCGGACTTCACCACCGCCGCGCCGATCGTCGCCGCCGGCCAGGCCGCCCTGGCCGCCGGCCATACCCGCTACACCGCCGCGCGCGGACTGCCAGCCCTGCGCGAGGCCTTGGCCGGCTTCTACCGGCAACGCCACGACGTGGACCTGGACCCGGCGCGGATCCTGATCACCCCCGGTGGTTCCGGCGCGCTGCTGCTGGCCAGCGCGCTGCTGGTGGATCCGGGCAAGCGCTGGCTGATGGCCGACCCCGGCTATCCGTGCAACCGGCATTTCCTGCGCCTGGTGGAAGGCGCGGCGCAGCTGGTGCCGGTCGGTCCGGACAGCCGCTACCAGTTGACCCCGGCCTTGCTGGATGCGCACTGGAACGCCGACAGCGTCGGCGCGCTGGTGGCCTCGCCGGCCAACCCGACCGGCACCGTGCTGGACCGCGCCGAACTGGCCGCGCTGGCGCAGGCGCTGCGCGCGCGCGGCGGCCACCTGGTGGTCGACGAGATCTACCACGGCCTCAGCTACGGCACCGACGCGCCCAGCGTGCTCGAGGTCGACGACAGCGCCTACGTGCTCAACAGCTTCTCCAAGTACTTCGGCATGACCGGCTGGCGCCTGGGCTGGCTGGTGGCGCCGCGCGCGGCGGTGGCGTCGCTGGAGAAGCTGGCGCAGAACCTGTACATCAGCGCCTCGAGCATCGCCCAGCATGCGGCGCTGGCCTGTTTCCTGCCGGAAACCCTGCAGATCCTGGAAGCGCGCCGCGCCGAATTCGGCCAGCGCCGCGACTACCTGCTGCCGGCGCTGCGCGCGCTTGGCTTGCGCATCGAAGTGGAACCGCAGGGCGCGTTCTACCTGTACGCCGACGTGAGCGCGTTCACCGACGACGCGCAGGCGTTCTGCGCGCATTTCCTGGAAACCGAGCACGTGGCGTTCACCCCGGGCGTGGACTTCGGCCAGCACCGCGCGCGCCAGCATGTGCGCATCGCCTATACGCAGAGCCTGCCGCGGTTGCAGGAAGCGGTGGCGCGGATCGCGCGCGGGCTGGTGCGCTGGTCGCGCTGACGCGAGCGCTAGGGCCTGTCATCAATTTAGCAAAATGACCGAGGCGATCCAGTAGATCGCGCCGAGGAAGTTGCAGGCTGTCTTGTCGTAGCGGGTGGCAATGGCCCGGTACTGCTTGAGTCTGGCGAAGAAGTTCTCGATCAGGTGTCGATCCCTGTACAACACCCGGTCGTAGTCACGCTGCACCTTGCGTGTTGGATGGGAGGGGATGACGATCTGCGTCTCCTGTCGCCGCATCGGCTCGATGACCCGTGCGCTGGCGTCGTAGGCTCGATCAGCGAGCAAGGCGCCGACCGACAATCGCGGCAACAAGGCATCTGCACCTTCCAGATCCGAGGCCTGGCCTGCGGTCAGATGAAATGCCACCGGATTGCCCAGCGCATCGACCACCGCGTGGATCTTGCTGCTCAGTCCGCCGCGGCTGCGTCCGATGGCCTGCGGCTCCCCCCTTTTGCCCCGGCGCTGTGCTGATGCGCCCGGACGATGGTGCTGTCGATCATCGCGTATTCGTTGTCCGCGTCTTCTGACAGGGCCTGGAACACCCGTTGCCAGACGCCTGACCGGCTCCAGCGGGTATGTCGTAGGTGGATGACGCGGAAATCACCGAAGCGCTCAGGCAGGTCCCGCCAGGGAATGCCGGCGCGGTAGCGGTACAGCACGGCTTCGACGAACAGTCGATTGTCCTTGGCGGTCACACCGACATGGCCGGCTCGGCCGGGAAGCAGATCGCGGATGCGATCCCACTGATCGTCTCGAAGGGCGTAGCGACGTCTCATTGCAGGGCGATGCGGGAGGGGGCGACAAGCATCGCCTATCTCAGCAAATGATGACAAGCCCTAGCCGCTCAGTCGCCGCATCCCACCTGGTCGAAGAACTGCCGCGCGCTGGCTTCGCGCCGATCCGGTGGCGTGCGGTACCACAGCAGTTCGCGCAACTCCGGCACCAGGAAGTGCGCGGGCGCATCGCCGCCGCGCCGCGGCACCCGATCCAGCAAGGTGTAGTCGGCGTCGGTGCCGATGTACTCGGCCTCGCCGAGCGGACGCGCACCGCCGTCGGGATCCGGCGCCTGCCAAGCCGGCAGGGTCGGATCGGTGGTCGAGGCCAGCAGTTGGCGCCCGTCGCTGCCGCCATCGGCAGGCAGGAACCAATACGCGCGGCCGCTGCGCGCCGATTGCAGGCGCAATGCCAAATGCGCTGGCCAGGCCGGGCCGGACGCCACCGCGACGAAGCGCGCGGTGAGCGCCGGATCGTCGCGCAACGCATAGCGCGCGCGCTCCACCGTGCAGTGGCTGGCCGCGAGGGCCAGCGCCAGATTCAGCAGCATCGCGTTTTCTCTTCGTGCCACCACAAGACGAAGGTCCGCTTCCGTGCCCGGAAGCGGACCGCAGCGATCACTTGGCCAGCCGCTCCCACAGGAACCCATACGCCAGCGCCTGCATGTGCGCGGCCTGCGCGTTGTTGGCCGCACCGCCGTGGCCGCCTTCGGTGTTCTCGTAGTAGCTCACGTCCTTGCCGGCGTCGATCATCTTCGCCGCCATCTTGCGCGCATGCCCCGGGTGCACCCGGTCGTCGCGGGTGGAGGTCAGGAAGATCACCGGCGGATAGGTCTTCTTCGGGTCGAACAGGTGGTACGGCGAGAAGGTCTGGATGTAGGTCCAGTCGTCGGTGTCCGGATTGCCGTACTCGGCCATCCACGAGGCGCCGGCCAGCAGGTGGCTGTAGCGCTTCATGTCCAGCAGCGGCACCTGCACCACCACCGCGCCGAAAAGCTGCGGGTACTGCACCAGCATGTTGCCGGCCATCAGCCCGCCGTTGCTGCCGCCCTGCACGCCCAGGTGCCTGGCCGAGGTGATCCTGCGCGCGGCCAGGTCCTGCGCCACCGCGGCCATGTCCTCGTAGGCCTTGTGCCGGTTCTGCTTCAGCGCCGCCTGGTGCCAGCGCGGGCCGTACTCGCCGCCGCCGCGGATATTGGCCAGCGCGTACACGCCGCCCTGGTCGAGCCAGGCGCGGCCGAGGCCGCCGGAATAGAACGGGGTCATCGAGACCTCGAAGCCGCCGTAGGCGTACAGCAGGGTCGGATGGCTGCCGTCCAGCTTGAGCTGCTTCGGCCGGACCAGGAAGTACGGGACCTTGGTGCCGTCCTTGGACACGGCGAAGTGCTGCTCGATCGCGTCCTTGGACGCATCGAAGAAGCTCGGCATCGCCTTCAGCGTCTCGATGCTCTGCGGGCCGCGCTGCACGTCGGCCAGCATCAGCGTGGTCGGGGTCAGGAAATCGGTGGAGGTCAGCCACACCTGGTCGTTCTCGTCGGCATCGACCGCATCCACGCTGGTGCTGCCGAAGGCCAGGTCGCCGACCGGGAACGGCGTGCGCGTCCACTCGCCCCCGCCTTCGCCCGGGGTCAGCACCCACAGCCGGCTCTTGACGTTGTCGAGCACGTTCAGCACCAGGTGCGACCTGGTCCACGCGAACGAGGCCAGCGACGCGGTCTCGGTCGGAGCGAACAGCACCTGGAACGCGCGCTTGCCGGCCATGAAGTCGTCGAACTTGGCGACCAGCAGCGCACCGGCCGGATAGGTGGTGCCGTCCACGGTCCACGGATCGCGCAATTCCAGGGTCAGCCATTGCCGGTGCACGCGCTTGTTGGCCGAGTTGGGCGCCTCGATCTTGCGCAGGCGGCCATCGGCGCCCCGCAGGTACAGCTCGTCGTTGTAGAACGCCAGCGTGCGGCTGACGAAATCGCGCTCGTAGCCGGGCGTGTCGTCGTGCATCGCGGCGATGTACATGTCTTCCGGCTTGCCTTCGTAGACCAGGCTCGCGCTCTGCAGCGGGGTGCCGCGCTTCCACTGCTTGACCACGCGCGGATAGCCGGAGCTGGTCAGCGAGCCGGCGCCGAAATCGGTGTAGAGGTAGACGGTGTCGGCATCGATCCAGCCCAGGCCACCCTTGGCCTCGGGACGGAAGAAGCCGTCCTTGACCCACTGCTTGCTGCCCAGGTCGAACTCGCGGGTGACGTCGGCGTCGGCGCCGCCGCGCGACAGCGCGATCAGGCAGCGGCGGTAGTCCGGGCGCAGGCAATCGGCGCCGTGCCATACCCAGTTCTCGCCCTCGGCCTTGTTCAGCGCATCCAGGTCCAGCACCGTCTCCCACGTCGGCTCGGGCTTGCGGTACTCCTCCAGGGTGGTGCGCCGCCACAGCCCGCGCTCGTGCTCGCGGTCCTTCCACAGGTTGTAGTAGTACGGGCCGATCTTCTGCACCGCCGGGATCTTCGCGTCCGAGTCCAGCACCTCGCGGATGCCGGCCTCGCGCGCCTGGAAGCCCGGCTGCGCGGTCAGCCGCGCCTCGGTCCTGGCGTTCTGCGCCTTGACCCAGTCCAGCGGCTTGGCGCCGGTGACGTCTTCGAGCCAGGCATAGGGATCTTGGGGCATTGCGGTTTCCTTGGCCGCGGCGGTGCCGGAGACGATCAGTCCGGCGAGCAGGCAGGCATGGGCAAGAGAGGGCATGGGACAGGTCCAGGAGAGCAGCCCCGAACCGTAGCATGCAGGGCCGCGGCCCTCCCCTGCCGAAGGTCAGGCCGCGCGGGTGAGCCGCCAGGCCGGCGCATGCCGCCGGCGCCGCGCCTGCACCCGGGGCCGCACCCGCGCCAGGATCCGCCGCAGCGGCCGCAGCGGCAGCGGGAAGCGGTGCAGCGCCCACCACGCGCTCAGCGGCATGCCCAGCAGCCACAGCGGCCGCCAGCCCAGCCATTCGCTGTGGCCGCGCGCCGCCGGCCACACCAGCACCAGGGCCAGGCCGGCGAGCAGCGCCTGCCGCACCAGGCGGCGCAGCGCGGGGTGCGGCGCGTGGGCGGGGCGGGACGAACGGGCGATCGGCATGGCGGCGACTCCGGAGCAGGGCTGAGGGGCGCAGCCTGCCGCGCGGCCATCTCAACGGCTGCGACCCACTATTGACATCACTTTCGCCCGATACTGAGTAGCGTGCCCCCTCGAGCCTCCGGATCCTGCCTTATGCGCCTGCTTTCCCTGTTCGCCTCCGTGCTGCTGCTGGGCATGGCCGTCCCCCTGCCGGCGGCGCGGGCGAAATCCCCGGAGCAGGAACCCTCGCAGCAGCCGCCGATCGACCTGCAGCGCTTCATGGGCCGCTGGTACGTGATCGCGCACGTGCCCTACTTCGCCGAGCGCGGCCACGTCGCCAGCAGCGACGAGTACACGCTCAAGGAAGACGGCAAGATCGCCGTGCGCTACCAGTACCGCGAAGGCTTCGACGAGCCGGTCAAGGAAGTCACCTCGCGCGCCACGGTCAAGGACGGCACCGGCGACCGCCGCTGGACCACCTGGTTCTTCGCCGTGGTCCCGACCAAGTACCGCATCCTCGAGGTGGCGCCGGACTATTCCTGGGCGCTGATCGACTATCCCGGCCGCGACCTGGCCTGGGTGTTCTCGCGCACGCCGGACATGGACTACAAGCAGTATCGCGAACTGGTCGGCAAGCTGGACCACGATTACGGGATCAAGGTGGACAAGCTCAAGCGCGTGGCGCAGCGCCGCGACCAGGTCGGCAAGCTCGGGTTCGAAGTGCCGAGCAAGCCCTAGGGCGTGCCATCACTGCGCAAACAGGTTGCCGCACCGATCCCCCCCGCTCAGCGAAGCGCCAGCCGGCCCACGTATGATCGGACCGGTCCGCCCCCCCAGACAGGTACACCGATTGGCCAGCGTCCCCTCCGACATCCTCTGCACTGCGCCGCGCGCTCCCGCCGCGGATCCCACGCGCGGCCAGGTGTTCGCGCAGCACTGCCCCTCGCGCGCCGTGCTCAGCCATGTGACCAGCCGCTGGGGCGTGCTGGTGCTGGTGGCCCTGCGCAAGGGCACGCATCGTTTCGGCGACCTGCGCCGCAAGCTCGAAGGGGTCAGCGAGAAGATGCTGTCGCAGACCCTGCAGGCGCTGGAAGCGCACGGCCTGGTGCAACGCACCGCCTATCCGGTCGTCCCGCCGCACGTGGAATACGCGCTGACCCCGCTGGGCGAGGATGCGGCGACGCATGTGCAGGCACTGGTGGACTGGATCGAAACCAACATCGGCAGCATCCTCAGCAGCGGCGGCGCACCGCTGGATGAAGCGTAGAAGCGGTTCCAAGCGCGACGAGCGCAGCGGCGGCAAGCGCGCTGCGGCCGACACCGTCGCGACTTCAGTCGCGACGAACCGAGCCGGCCAGCTGCCCGGCTTGGGAAGCAGCCGGGGCTGAAGCCGCTGCCGCAAAGGCACGGCGCCTGGATCGGAAATCCGCTAGTCGTCGCTGTAGTTGCTCAGCGCCAGCGACAGCAGCGACTTGGCCTGTTCGCGCAGCGAGCGCGGCTCGACGATTTCCGCATCCGACCCGTAGTGCAGCACGTCCATCAGCAACTCGCGCGAGACGCTGTACGGCACCTTCAGTTCGTAGCGGCCGTCGGCCAGGAAGCGCCCCTGCTGCTTGGAATGCCAGTGCTCGTCGGCGACCCAGCGCGCCGCCTTGGGGCTGAACACGATCGTCGCCCAGCCCTTGGGGGCGCCGGAGAAGATGCCGTAGCTGGCCGCCAGCTGCGAATCCAGCTCCTCGTCGGCCACGTCCTGCGCCGCCTGGTCGAGCAGCCGCGCATGGTTGATCCGGTCCACCGCGAAGCTGCGCACCGCATCGCGGCCGTGGTCCCAGGCGTCCAGGTACCAGTTGTCGCGGTAGTGGGTGATGCGCTGCGGCGACACCGTGCGCTTGGTCGATTCGTCGGTGGAGCGCGCGCGGTAGTCGAACGACAGCCGCTTGCGCTCCAGCACCGCCGAGGCGACGGTGCGGAAGCTGGCCTCGTCGAGCTTGCGGCCGCGGTGCGGGATCACCCGCACCCGCTCCACCGGCCAGTGGGTGGCCCCGGCCTGCGCCGCCAGCAGGCTCTCGATGCGCTGCTGCAGCGGCGCCAGCACCGAGGACAGCACCCCGCCGCCGGTGCGCGCCAGCAATTGCTGCGAGGCCAGCAGCGCGTGCAGCTCCTCGGAACTGAGCCACAGCCCGGGCAGCTCGAAGCGGTCGCTCTCGCCGGACTCGTAGCGGAATCCAGCCTCGCCGTCGCCCTCGACCGGGGCCATCAGCGCATCGCGCAGGAATGCCAGGTCGCGGTAGACGGTGGCGCGGGAGCAGCTCAATTCGTCCTGCAGGCGCGCCACCGTCACCGGGTAGCGGGCGGACTTGAGCAGCCGGTGCAGTGCGTTGATGCGTTCGTAGCGGTCCATGGCCCCGATTATGTCCGAAGTCCGTGGCGGAAAACGCGCCGCAGCCGGGCATGCGCCCCGGACTGCCGCGGCGCGGCCGAACCGGCGATGAAGCCGGGGCCTGGCGCCGGCCGGGGCGTCATGTGGATCCGGTATGATGAAATCGTTTCCATTCCGTTAGCCGAAGGCTGCGTCCCCAACCGGAGAGTAAAGCCATGCCCCGCTGCGCCACCGTAGTATCCGCCATCACCTTGTTGCTGCTGTGCACCTCCCCGGCCTGGGCCGCCGATGTGCCCGCCCCGCCGGCGGAACCAGGCAGTTCACCGTGGAGCGGCTCCGGCGAGCTGGGCTTCGCCTCCTCGCGCGGCAACAGCTCCAACGAGAGTTTGAACGGCCGGCTCAAGGGCCAGTACCTGGATGGCGACTGGATCCACAGCATCGACCTGTTCGCGTTGCGCGCCAGCGCCGAATACACCAACACCAACGACGACGGCAGCACCGAGCGCGTGCGCCAGACCACCTCCAACCGCTACACCGGCAGCGCCGGCAGCGCGCTGCAGCTGGGCGAGCACCGCCAGCTGACCGCCTCGTTGCGCTACGAGCGCGACGATTTCGCCACCTACGACCGACTGGCCACGATCGGCATCGGCTACGGCACGCGGATCATGGACGGCGACCGCAGGAGCATCGACGTGCAGATCGGCCCCGGTGTGCGCCGCGCCCACGACGTGTCCGAGGACCGCACCGAGACCGGACTGATCGGCCGCGGCCTGGTCGACGTGAAGTACGGCCTGACCGCCAACACCGAACTGGGCAACACCCTGCTGGTCGAATCCGGTTCGTACAACACCTCCGCGCAGAACGACCTGGGCATCTCGGTCAGCATGAACTCGCGGTTGGCGCTGAAGGCGGCCTGGCAGGCGCGTTACAACAGCGATGTCAGCGAGGACAAGAAGAAGACCGACACGCTGACCACGATGAACGTGGTCTACAAGTTCAAGTAAGGAAGGCCGGGAGTCGGGATTGGGGATTGGCAAAGGCAGGTGCGGCGGCGGCGATCGAGCCGGTGCATGGTCGGCCAGCCGTTGGGGTCGATCCCGGCATTTCAGCTGACGGCGGTTCTGTAGGCGGCTTCAGCCGCGACAGGCATTGCCGATGGAGCCTGTCGCGGCCGAAGCCGCTCTACGGGCTGGCTGCTGGATGTGTGCCAGCCTGCGCTCAGGCCGGCAGTGCGGCGTCCAACAGCTCGCGGGCGCCGGCGCCGAGCAGCGCCTCGGCCACCGCCTCGCCCAGCGCCTGCGGGTCCTGCGCGCTGCGCTGCAGGTCGGCACGCACCAGGCGGCCGTCGGCGACCCCACCGACCATGCCCTGCAACAACAGGTCTTCGCCCTGCCAGTGCGCGAACGCGGCCACCGGCACGTGGCAGCTGCCGTGCAGCGCGCGGTTCATCGCCCGCTCGGCCTCCACGCAGCTGCGGGTGGGCGCATCGTCGAGCGCGGCGAACAGGCCCAGCGCCGCGGCGTCGTCGCCGCGGCATTCCACCGCGATGGCGCCCTGCGCCGGCGCCGGCAGCCAGTCCGGCGCCTGCAGGCGCTGGGTGATGCGCGCCTCCAGGCCCAGCCGCTGCAAGCCGGCGCAGGCCAGCACGATGCCGTCGTAGCCGCCGTTGTCGAGCTTGGCCAGGCGCGTGTTGACGTTGCCGCGCAGGTCCAGCAACTGCAGGTCCGGGCGCCGCGCGCGCAACTGCGCCTGCCGGCGCAACGACGAAGTGCCCACCCGCGCGCCCAGCGGCAGCGCTTCCAGCGATGCATACAGATTGGAGACCAGCGCATCGGCCGGATCGGCGCGGACCAGGATCGCCGGCAGCGCGAACGGCGGATCCAGCTCCATCGGCACGTCCTTGAGCGAATGCACCGCGCAATCGGCCTCGCCGCGCAGCATCGCCAGCTCCAGCTCCTTCAGGAACAGGCCCTTGCCGCCGATCGCCGCCAGCGAGCGGTCCAGCACTTCGTCGCCACGGGTGCTCATCGGCACCAGCACCACCTCCAGCTGCGGGTGCGCCTGGCGCAGGCGTTCGGCGACATGTTCGCTCTGCCACAGGGCGAGCGGACTCTTGCGGGTAGCGATGCGCAGGATCTTCATCGGCCCATTATCGCGGAAAGCGCCGCCGCAAGCCGCTGGCACCGAGGCCGACTGCCATTGCCGCCAATCCCGGCCTTCCCTCAGCCGAACGGCCGGTCATCCCCATCCCCACTTTCCACAGCCGAACGGCTGCTCATCCCCAATCCCCAATCCCGGCCTTCAAAGATGGCGGATCTCCTGCCGCAACTGCGCCACGCAGCGCCGGCTCACCTCCAGCGGCTGCTTGCCATGGCGCAGCACCGCATGCACCTGGCCCTCGCCGAGGCGGCGCAGCTCGACCAGTTCGTGGCGCGCGACCAGGCAGTTGCGGTGGATGCGCACGAAGCGCTCGGCGAATTCCTCTTCCAGCGACTTCAGCGACTCCTCGATCAGGTCCTCGCCGCGCGCATGGTGCACCACCACGTACTTCTCCTCGGCCTGCAGGTAGTGGATGTCGTCGACCGGGATCAGCCGCAGGCTGCCGCGCAGCCGCGCGCACAGATGGCTGCGGCGCTGCGCCGACGACACCGCCGCAGCGCTGCCGCGGCCGGCCATGAAGGTGCGTGCGCGCTCCAGCGCCGCCGCCAGCCGCTCGGCGCGCACCGGTTTCATCAGGTAGTCGATCGCCGCGGCCTCGAACGCGGACAGCGCGTGCGCATCGTAGGCGGTGCAGAACACCACCGCCGGGCGCGGCTCGAAGCTGGCCAGGTGGCGCGCGGTCTCCAGGCCGTCGACGCCGGGCATGGCGATGTCCAGCAGCACCAGATCCGGGCGCAACTCGGCGCAGGCGCGCAGCGTCTCCAGGCCGTTGCCGGCCTCGGCCACCACCTCGACGCCGGCATGCTCGTCCAGCAACGCGCGCAAGCGCTCGCGCGCCAGGGGTTCGTCGTCGGCGATCACCACCTTCACGTACGTCACCTCAGTGGGCTGGAGCGCGGTCTCGCCGCATAGTAGCCCCGCTGCCGGCGGGCCGTCATCCGCGCCGCAGCGCCTGGCGCCTCGGCTCCGGCGCACCCGGCACGGCGCCGCGGCCGCGCCTCAGCCGGCGGCGAAGCGCGCGCTCATCCAGTCCTGCAGATCGGCGATCTCCTCGGCGCAGACCTGGTGCGCCATCGGATAGCGCTGCCACTGCACCGGCATGCCCAGCGCCTGCAGCGCCTGCGCGGTCTGCTCGGCATAGGCTTGCGGGATCACCGGATCGCCCTGCCCGTGGGCCATGAACAGCGGCTGCGACAGGGCCGCCGGCGCATGCCAGCGGGCCACGTCGGCCACCTCCGGCAGATACGTGGACAGCGCGATCAACCCGGCCAGCGGCCGTTCGCGGCGCAGCCCCGTGGCCAGCGTGATCGCCCCGCCCTGCGAGAAACCGGCCAGCAGCAGGCGCTCGGCGGGCACGCCGCGCGCGTGTTCGCGCGCGATCAGTTCCTCGATCTGGGCGACCGATGCGGCCACGCCGGCGCTGTCGGCGCGGTTGGAAAAATCCGGGCTGACGATGTCGTACCAGGCGCGCATGCGCACGCCGTTGTTGATCGTCACCGCACGCACCGGCGCATGCGGGAACACGAAACGCAGCGCCGGCCAGCCCGGCCGCAGCAGCTCCGGCACCAGCGGCGCGAAGTCGTGGCCGTCGGCGCCGAGCCCGTGCAGCCACAGGACGGTCCAGGCCGGCGAAGCGGCGGTTTCGTGTTCCACTGTTTCCAGCATGCGTGCGGTCCCCATCGAGATGGGGCGCATTATGCCTGCCGCGTCTGCCGCCGGGTCAGCTGGCGGCGCGGCGTGCGGCGGCGGCGCGGCGCAATTCGCCGGCGCGCAGCAGCACCGCCGGCGGCTTCTGCTCTTCGGGAATGGCCAGGATGCGCAGCTGGCGCAGCCACAGCCCGGCCGCGCGCGAGGAACTCACCGCCACCACCGGGATCGCCAGCGCCATGCCGATCACCACCGGCGCCATCCACGCGGCCAACGACGGCGACACCACATAGGCCATCGCGCCCATCATCAGGCCGAACGCGCTGAGCCCGCCATAGCTGCGCGCCAACGCCAGCCACGACAGGCGGCCGTCGTCGCGCTGCTGCGCGTCCCAGCCCGAATCCTTGCCGGCCAGCACTTCGGCCACGCCGCGCG
This sequence comes from Xanthomonas campestris pv. phormiicola, assembly GCA_025666215.1. Classification (NCBI taxonomy): domain Bacteria; kingdom Pseudomonadati; phylum Pseudomonadota; class Gammaproteobacteria; order Lysobacterales; family Lysobacteraceae; genus Xanthomonas; species Xanthomonas campestris. The sequence continues at coordinate 4,439,234 of CP102593.1, forward strand.
ACTGCACGTACATCACCACCGGCGCCATCAGCGCCGCCAGCACCGTTTCCAGCAGCATGCTCAGCAGCGCGCGCAGCGCACCGCCGCAACCGCGCCGTTCCTCGGGTTTCAGCAACATGGCGAAGTAGCCCAGCACCTTCGGCGCCAGCAGCACGAACATGGTCACCGCGAACACCCAGAACACCCGGGTCGAATCCTGCTGGTGCCAGTAGCGCGCCGGCGAGAACGGCGACACCACCGTGGCGACCAGGTCGATGCCGTTGCTCTGCAGCGGGATCGCGATGCCGATCAGCATCAGCAGGCCCCACATCGGCGCGGTGAAGTAATGGCCGATGCCGATCATCATGTGCATGCGGCTGATCCAGTGCAGGCCGCGCGCGAAGACCACCTTGGAATGCTGCAGGTTGCCCTGGCACCAGCGGCGGTCGCGCACCAGCAGGTCGGTCAGCGTCGGCGGGCCTTCCTCGTAGCTGCCCTGCAGGTACGGCACCATGTGCGTGGCCCAGCCGCCGCGGCGCATCAGCGCGGCCTCGACGAAATCGTGGCTGAGCACGTGGCCGCCGAACGGCTTGCGCCCCGGCAGCGCCGGCAGGCCGGCCTGTTCGGCGAAGGCCTGGGTGCGGATCACCGCGTTGTGGCCCCAGTAGTTGCTCTCCGAACCGTGCCACCAGGCCACGCCGTAGGCGATCACCGGGCCATAGACGCGGCCGCCGAACTGCTGCATGCGCGCGAACAGGCTGTTGCCGTTGACCACTTCCGGCAAGGTCTGGATCAGACCCACGTCGGGACTGTTTTCCATGCCCGCGACCAGGCGCACGATGGTCTCGCCGGTCATCAGGCTGTCGGCGTCCAGGATCAGCATCTGCGGATAGGCGCCGCCGAAACGGCGCACCCAGTCGGCGATGTTGCCGGCCTTGCGCTCGGCGTTGTCGGCGCGGCGCCGGTAGTAGATGCGGCCGTGGCCGCCGGTGCGTTCGACCAGCTCGGCGTAGACCTGCTCTTCCTCGGCCCCGACCGCGGCGCGCGTGGTATCGCTGAGGATGAAGAAATCGAAGTGCTCGATCTGGCCGGTGGCCTCGACCGATTCGTAGATCGCCTGCAGGCCGGCCATCAACCGGTGCGGGTCCTCGTTGTAGGTGGGCATCAGCAACGCGGTGCGGCTGCGCACGGCCGGCAGCGGCGCGTCGGGATCGATGCCGAGCTTGCGCCCGCCGCCGAATACCAGGGTCACGAATCCGGCCAGCGCGCTGACGAACGAAAACGCGATCCACGCGAACAGGGGGATGAACAAGGCCATCAGGCAGCCTTCGAGCACGCTGACCCCGCCGATCAGCAGCACCTTGCCGATCAGCACGCTGGCGTAGGCGGTCATCAGCGCGGTGCTGCCGAACACGTACAGCCGCCGCCAGACCATGCCGGGCGGCGTGCTGGGCAGGCGCTTGTTGCGCAGCTTGCCCTGGCGCAGCGATTGCACCGGCATCGGCAACGGCGCCCCGGGCGGCAACACCGCGTGGCCGGCATCGAGGGAAGCGGAGTCGGGCAAAGTCGGTGGGGGGGCGACCATGCTCATGCGTTCCGCCAGCCTCGTCGGACAGCGCGGCGACGCGACCTGGAAATTGCGCACGGGCGCGCCGCCGCGCGCACTGGCACCGTGATCGGCACCGTCCTGCTGTGATTGCCACTCGTACCCACGTTCTCTCCTCTCGGGCGGGCAAAATACGGCCGCCACTGTAAACCCCGAATAGTAAGCTTTCGCGAAGATGGCCGAGCGCGCGCCACGCCGCCGCCGGCAGCTCCGTTCAGCCATTCGCCAGCGCCGAGCGGCGTTTCGCTGCGTGCGCAGAAGCGCGCGGAGGCAGGCCAATGCGGTCCGAACCGCGGCGGAGCGGAGCCGCATCGCCCCGGACAGCGGCGAGATGCGCGCGCTCCAGCACGCGCACCGCGCAAAAGGTCGCGTTACCTCAGCGTCGCAACCGCCAGCCCTGCAGCGCCAGCGCGCGACCGCGATGAAGGGCTGCGAAGCCAAATGCAACGTTGCGCGGCAACGCCGGCGCCGGGTTCGACCCGGGGCTGCCGCAGGCGGCCGAATGCATCGGGCGCCGCTGCGGGGCGCGGTTTGCAACGCGTCGCGCCAGCAGCGCGCACGCGCCTGCTGCACCAGGCGCAAACGGCCAGCCGGGGCGAACTGCTGCCGACACGCCAAGCCGCCGGCTCAGGCCGGCGAGGGCAATACCGCGCTGTCGCCGCCCTCGCCCGGTGGCGCTTCGGCGACATAGGGGAACGCCAGGGTGATGGTGGTGCCGCGCCCCAGTTCGGAGTCCACGTCGACGAAGCCGCCGGCCTGGCGCACCAGGCCGTAGACCTGGGCCAGGCCCAGGCCGGTCCCCTTGCCCTCGGGCTTGGTGGTGAAATAGGCCTCGAACAGCCGCGACTTGGTGTCCTCGGACATGCCCTCGCCCTGATCGCTGACCGACAGGGTCACGTAGCGGCCCGGCTGGCGCATCGCCGCGGCCTGCGCCGGCGGCACCTGCAGGCTGGCGCAGCGGATCGACACCATGTCGCCGGGCTGGCAGGCGTCGCGGGCGTTCAAGGCCAGGTTCATCACCGCCTGCTCGACCGAACCACGGTCGGCATAGGTGGTGGCGCCGCCGGGCGAGGTCGCCAGCTGCAGTTTCATTTCCCCGCCCAACGCCTGCGCCAGCAGCGGCTGCATGTGCGCGACCACCTCGCACAGATCCAGCCACTGCGGCTTGACCGGGTGCGCACGGGCGAAGCCGAGCAGGCGCCGGGTCATCCGCGCGCCGTGTTGCAGCGCCTCGCCGGCGATGCCGAGCAGCTTGCGCTGGTCCGGCTGCAGGCGCTGCGGATGCTCGGCGACCATGCTCACCGAGGTCATCGCGGTCTGCAGCATGTTGTTGAAGTCGTGGACGATGCCGGCCAGCATCTGCCCGATCGCCTCGCCCTTCTGCGCCTGGGTCATCGCCCGCTCGGCGACGCGTTGCGCGGCCAGGGCGATGTCCAGCTGCCCGCGCAGTTCGATGTGCTCGGCCTGCAACTGCTGCCCCAGCGTCTCGCTGACGCGCTGCACCGGCACGCCGGCGCCGGCCTGCGGCAGGTCGCCCAGGGTGCGCAGGGCCTCCTCGATCTGGCGGTGCTGGGTGACGTCGCGGCTGATCACCAGCACGCTTTCCACTTCGGCGTCGGCGTTGGTCAGCGGGCTGGCCTGCACGTGCCACCAGCGTGGCCGGCCGTCGAAGGTTTCGCGCTGCGCCCAGAATTCGTATTGCTCGTTGCGCAAGGCGGCGGCGAACGCCGCTTCGGCGAGCGGCCGCATCTCCTCCGGCCACAGATCCTGCCACGCGCGGCCGACGACATGCTTGGGCTCGGCCGCGCCGAGCAGGCTCAGACCGCGCGTGTTGATCGATCGCACGACACCGTCGCGGCCGATCTCCTTGATGCAATCGTGCGAGAGTTCGACGATCTGTCGATAGCGGGCGTGAGTGGACAAGCGGGGTCTCGCGATGAGTGGGGCCAGCATATCGGCATCACCGCAGCGTCACCAGCGCTTCACCGCCGAATCGTGAAGCTGCCAGTATTGAAAACGCGGCGGTAGCAGCATTATGCGTGGCACTTGCGCCCTCACCACCATTCTTTTGGTTGAGGATGACCAGACGATTCGCGAACTGGCCCGGATGATGCTCGACGCCGACGGCTACCGGGTCCTGTCCGCCGGCACCGCCCAGGAGGCGCTCGCCCTGCTCGAACAGGATCCGGATGTGGATCTGATCTTCAGCGACGTGCAGATGCCCGGCGGCGATGGCATGAGCATGGTGCGCGAGCTGCGCCGGCGCGCGGTCACGATCCCGGCGCTGCTCACCTCCGGCATGAAACATCCCGACGCCGCGGCGCTGCCGACGCATACCGGCTTCCTGCCCAAACCGTATAGCCATGCCGGCCTGCTGGCGGCGCTGCAGCGCCTGCAGCCCGCGCACTAGCGCATGGCCGGTGCACGGCCTTCGCCGCCCCGGCGGACAGCACGCCGCCGCTCAGCCGAACACCAACCTCCCATACTGCGCCGAACGGATCGCCGCCAGCCGTTCGGCGACGAAGTGCTCTCCCGCGCGAACATCGCCGAAATACACACCATCGAACGCGTGCCGGCTCAACACGGCGCCCTGCGCGTCCGAGATCCGGATCTGCGGCAGCAGCACCCCGTCCGGAGCCGCGGCGAGGACGGCATCCAGCACGAAGCCGTCCAGCTCGCGTCGCATCCGTGGGTCCGATGGATTCATCCCGGCATTGCAGCACAGGCCCGATGAAGACAGCGCAACCTGCGCATTCATGCCGATTGGCGTGGCGGTCGGTGGTACCGGAAACGAAGCTAAACGGTTCATCGGTCCTGCACGGGCCAAGCGCCTGAAATGTGGCGAAATCACTATGCGGTAACGGTGCGGGCGCAGCGTAGACAAGCTGTTCGCTTCACGCCCCTTTTATTGCCGCGTTCGTACATTGCTGAAGAGACGCTGACCCGCCTGTTTCCGCTGTCCTTCTTTGTTTCTGGTTTCACGTCGCGCGCCCGCTGCGGGCACGCGACGGCAACAGCTTTCCGTGTGCCCGTCCCCCCCTCCCCGACGGAACCGCCATGTCGCCTCCCCCGCCCGCCGATCTGCCCGATAGACAACGCGATACCCATCCGGTCCTGCGTGCGCCCCGGCGCCGCCACCGCGACGCGCGCGGACGCTTCATCCGCAGCGCCGAGGTCACCGTCAAGCTGCAGCCGGCACCGCGCCGCGCCAGCCTGTTCGTGACCTCGGAAATGGCCGACTTCATCAAGGCCGGCGGCCTGGGCGACGTCGCGGCGGCATTGCCGCGCGCGCTGCGCGGCAGCTGCGACATCCGCGTGCTGATCCCCGGCTACCCGGCGGTGCTGCGCAAGACCGGGCCGCTGCAGATCGTCGGCCACATCGCCGCCCACGCCGGGCTGCCGGCCTGCGCGGTGGGCCGGGCGGACCGCCCCGACGGCCTGTGCGTGTATGTGCTGCTGTGCCCGCAGCTGTTCGAGCGCCAGGGTTCGCCGTATGTGTCCAGCGAAGGCCGCGACTGGGAAGACAATGCGCTGCGCTTCGCCACGCTGTCGCACGCCGCCGCGCAGATCGCCGGCGGCCGCGCCGGGCTGGACTGGAATCCGGACCTGCTGCACCTCAACGACTGGCCGTGCGCGCTGGCCGCCGCCTATGTGCGCTGGTCCGGCGGCAAGACACCGTGCCTGTTGACCATCCACAACCTGGCCTACCAGGGCCTGTTCCCGTACGCGATGGCCGGCACGCTGGGCATCCCCGACAACGGCCTGCAGGACCTGGAGTTCTACGGGCAGATGTCGTTCCTGCGTGCCGGCATCGTCCACGCCGACCACGTCAACACGGTCAGCGTCAGCTACGCGGCGCAGATCACCGGCCCGGCGCAGGGCTGCGGCCTGGACACGCTGCTGGCCCGGCATGCCGCCAGCGGCCGCCTCAGCGGCATCGTCAACGGCATCGACGCCAGCTGGGACCCGCGCACCGACGACCATCTGCACACCCATTTCGGCATCGACCAGGTCCAGGGCAAGCGCGACAACGCCGCCCAGGTGCGCCGCGCGTTCGGCCTGATCGACAGCGACGGCCCGCTGTTCGCGGTAGTGTCGCGGCTGGTGCACCAGAAAGGCCTGGACATGATCTGCGAGGTGGCGCCGCAGATCGTCGCCGCCGGCGGCCAAATCGTGCTGATCGGCGGCGGCGAGCCGCAGATCGAGCAGGCGGTGGCGGCGCTGGCGCGGCGCTTTCCCGGCCATGTCGGCGCCCATATCGGCTTCGAGGAACGGCTGGCGCGGCGCATGTTCGCCGGCTCGGACTTCCTGCTGATGCCGTCGCGCTTCGAACCCTGCGGGCTGAGCCAGATGTACGCGCAGCGTTTCGGCAGCCTGCCGATCGCGCACGCCACCGGCGGCCTGATCGATACGGTGGACGATGGCGTGACCGGCTTCCTGTTCGAGGAACCGTCCGCCGATGGCCTGCGCCGCTGCCTGCAGCGGGTGTTCCGCACCTTCCGCCTGCCCGGCCTGCTGCAGGCGATGCGCCGCGCGGCGATGCTGCGGCCCAGCGGCTGGGATCTGGCCGGACGCAAGTACATGGCCCTGTACGACCGCACTGCCCCGTTGTCGCCGGCGGTGGCATGAGCGAACGGGAACAGGCGCCGGACGCGATCCCGGTGTGGGACGCGCCGCTGGAAGCGGCGAACGACGAACGCGAGCGGCTGGCGCTGCAGGCGCTGGCCCGCGGCGAGGCGGTGGACGCCTTCGCCTGGCTGGGTCCGCATGCCGATGCGCACGGCGCGGTGCGGGTGCGCGCGCTGGTCCCGGGCGCCGATGCGCTGGGCCTGCTCGACGGCAACGGCAAGCTGGTGGCGCGGATGCGCCCCCACGCGCAGGCCGAAGGCCTGTTCGAAGGCGAACTGAAGACCGACACCGGGTACCGGCTGCGCATCGTGTGGCCGGATTCCGTGCAGGAAATCGACGATCCCTACGCGTTCGGCCCGGTGCTGGACGAGGCCTGGCTGCAAGGCATGGCCGAGGGCGACGGCGCCGCATTGCGCACCGCGCTGGGCGCGCACCACGCGCGCGTCGGCAACGTCGACGGGGTGCGCTTCGCGGTGTGGGCGCCGCATGCGCGGCGGGTCGCGCTGGTCGGCGACTTCAACGGCTGGGACGGCCGCCGCCATCCGCTGCGCCTGCATCGCGACGCCGGCGTGTGGGAACTGTTCGTGCCCGGGCTGCGCGGCGGCGAACACTACCAGTACGACATCCTGGACGCCGACGGCATGCCGCTGCCGCGCAAGGCCGATCCGGTCGCCCGCCACAGCACGCGCGCGCCGGACACCGCCTCGGTGGTGCCGAGCGCCGCCGACTTCGCCTGGCACGACAGCGCATGGCTGGCGCAGCGCGAGGCGCGCGCCGGCGCCGCGCAGGCGATGAGCATCTACGAACTGCACGCCGGCTCCTGGCGCCACGACGCGCACCGCCAGCCGCTGCAGTGGGACGCGCTGGCCGCGCAGCTGATCCCATACGTGCAGGAGCTGGGCTTCACCCATATCGAACTGCTGCCGATCACCGAATATCCGTTCGGCGGCTCCTGGGGCTACCAGCCGCTGGGCCTGTACGCGCCGACCGCGCGGCATGGCGACGCGGACGGTTTCGCGCGCTTCGTCGATGCCTGCCACCAGGCCGGGATCGGGGTGCTCCTGGACTGGGTCGGCGCGCACTTTCCCGACGACGCGCACGGCCTGCAGCGCTTCGACGGCACCGCGCTGTACGAACACGCCGATCCGCGCGAAGGCGTGCACCGCGAGTGGAACACGCTGATCTACAACTACGGCCGCGCCGAAGTGGTCGCCTACCTGATCGGCAGCGCGCTGGAATGGATCGAGCGCTTCCACGTCGACGGCCTGCGCGTGGATGCGGTGGCGGCGATGCTGTACCGCGACTACGGCCGCAACGAGGGCGAATGGGTGCCCAACGCCCAGGGCGGGCGCGAGAACCTGGAGGCGATCGCGTTCCTGCGCCGGCTCAACGCAGAGATCGCACAACGCTTTCCCGGGGTGCGGGTGATGGCCGAGGAATCCACCGCGTGGCCGGGCGTGACCGCGCCGCTGGAACAGGGCGGGCTCGGCTTCAGCCACAAGTGGAACATGGGCTGGGCGCACGACACGCTGAGCTATATGCGGCGCGACCCGATCCACCGCCAGCACCACCACAGCGAGATGAGTTTCGGCCTGGTGTACGCGTTCTCCGAGCACTTCGTGCTGCCGCTGTCGCACGACGAAGTGGTGCACGGCAAGGGTTCGCTGCTGGCGAAGATGCCCGGCGACCCCTGGCAGCGCTTCGCCAACCTGCGCGCCTACCTGGCCTTCATGTGGGCGCACCCGGGACGCAAGTTGCTGTTCATGGGCGGCGAATTCGGGCAGTGGCAGGAATGGGACCACGACCGCGCGCTGGACTGGGCGCAGGCGCAGCGCGCCGAGCACCGCGGCGTGGCGCGGCTGGTCGGCGACCTCAACCGGCAGCTGCGCGCCTTGCCGGCGCTGTACCGCAGCGACCGCGCCGCGGAGGGCTTCGAATGGAGCGTGGCCGACGACCACCGCAACAGCGTGTTCGCCTTCGTGCGCCATGACCGCGCCGGTGGCGCACCGCCGCTGCTGGCGGTGAGCAACTTCACCCCGAACGTGCACCACGACTACCGCCTGGGCGTGCCGCGCAGCGGGCAGTGGCGCGAACTCCTCAACACCGACAGCGGCCATTACGGCGGTTCCAACCAGGGCAACGGCGGCGCCTTGCGCACCCTCGCGCAGCCGATGCACGGGCATGCGCAATCGCTGGCGCTGACCCTGCCGCCGCTGTCCACCCTCTGGTTGCAAGCGGAGCATTGACGTGAACATCGCAACGAGCACGACCTCGACCGACGGCGCGGCAGCCACGTCGCCCGCCGCGCTGCGCCAGGGCGCCTGGCCGAGCGCCAACGGCGAGGTCGCCTTCGTGTTGTGGGCACCGGATGCCGGCAGCGTGGAACTGGTGTTCGACGACGGCCGCCGGCAACCGCTGGCCGCGGCGGCGGACGGCTATTTCGCCGCGACCCTCGCCTGCGCCGCCGGCACCCGCTACCGCTACGCGATCGACGGCGGCGAGCCGGTGCCCGATCCCGCCTCGCGCTGGCAGCCCGACGGCGTGCACGGCGCCAGCGCGGTGCTGGCCAGCGACGGCTATCGCTGGCAGCACGACGCCTGGCGCGGCCGGCCGTGGGCGGAAACGGTGTTCTACGAACTGCACGTGGGCGCCTGCGGCGGCTACGCCGGGTTGCGCGCGCAGTTGCGGACGCTGGCGGCGCTGGGCGTCACCGCGATCGAACTGATGCCGCTGGCCGCCTTCCCCGGCCGCCACAACTGGGGCTACGACGTCGTGCTGCCGTATGCGCCGGCCTGCGCCTACGGCCATCCCGACGAACTCAAGGCACTGATCGACGAGGCCCACGGGCTGGGCCTGAGCGTGTTCCTGGACGTGGTCTACAACCACTTCGGCCCGGACGGCAACTACCTCGGCCAGTACGCCTCGCCGTTCTTCCGCGAAGACGCGCCGACCCCGTGGGGCGCGGCGATCGACTTCCGGCTGGCGCCGGTGCAGCGCTACTTCATCGACAACGCGCTGATGTGGCTGCACGAGTACCGCTTCGACGGCCTGCGCCTGGACGCGGTGCACGCGATCGTGCCGAACGCGTTCCTGGACACGCTGCGCGAGGCGATCATGGCCAGCGTGCCGGCCGGGCGCCACGTGCACCTGGTGCTGGAGAACGAGGCCAACCAGGCCGGCGTGCTGGAGCGCGGCTACAGCGCGCAGTGGGACGACGACTTCCACAACAGCCTGCACGTGCTGCTGACCGGCGAGAACGAGGGCTACTACGCCGGCTTCGCCGACGCGCCGGCGCAGCACCTGGCGCGGGTGCTGGGCGAAGGCTTCGCCTACCAGGGCCAGGCCGACCACCGCGGGCATGCGCGCGGCGAACCGAGCGCGCAGCTGCCGCCGCACAAGTTCGTGATCTTCGCGCAGAACCACGACCAGATCGGCAACCGCGCGCGCGGCGACCGGCTGATCACCCAGGTGGCCGAGCCGGCGCTGCGCGCGGCGCTGGCGCTGACCGCGCTGACCCCGATGATCCCGCTGTTCTTCATGGGCGAGCCGTGGGGCAGCCGCACCCCGTTCCTGTTCTTCACCGACTTCGCGCCGCCGCTGGACGAGGCGGTGCGCGAAGGCCGGCGCCGCGAGTTCGCGCATTTCGCCGCGTTCGCCGATCCGCAGCAGCGCGCGACCATTCCCGACCCGAACGCGCCGAGCACGTTCGAAGCGTCCATCGCCGACATCAGCGACGCCACCCACGGCGACGGCGCGCGCTGGCGCGACTGGTTCGTGGCGCTGATGGCGCTGCGCCGCCAGCATCTGGTACCGGCGTTGCCCCAGGCACGCGCCGTGGGCGCCCGCATGCTGGGGCCGAAGGCGGTGACCGCGGGCTGGAACCTGGGCGGCGGCGAGTGGCACGTGGCCGCCAACTTCGGCGATACGCCGGTGGCACTGGATCTGCCTGGCGCGACGGTCCATGCCGAAAATGCCAGCGACGACCCGGCGCAGCTGCCGCCGAACGCCTTCGTCGCCCGCTACCGGGCCGGTTCCGCCACGTGAGCGCGGGCTGTCGCGACGCCATCGCGACAGCGCTTCCGGCACGCTGCCCCTCCCGTTCGTCGCCCGCGACCGTGCGCCTGCCTGACAGGTGCGCGGCGCGCGCGGCGACGGCGGTGCGTCCTTCTTTCCCCATTGCTGCGGCCCCGACTCGCCCATGACCGATACCCCCCTGCACACCCTGGCGTCCGCCGCCGGCCTGCTGGTCGACTGGATCGACGCCTCCGACACGCCGCGCACGGTCGGCACGGACACGCTGCGCAGCGCGCTCGGCGCGCTCGGCCTGGACGCGCGCGACGATGCCGCCTGCCGCGACAGCCTGCGCCAGCTGCAGGCCAGCGGCGGCAGCGCCGCGCCGCTGCTGACCGCCGACCTCGGCACGCCGATCGACGCCGGCGGCACGCCGGGTGCGGCGTACCGGCTCGAGCACGAGGACGGCAGCGGCCGCGACGGCCGCTTCGATGCGCAGGGCCGCGTCGCCGCGATCGACCGCGACGGCTACTGGACCCTGCAGCACGGCGATCGCCGCACCACGCTGGCGGTGGCGCCGGCGCGTTGCTACGGCGTGGCCGAGGCGGTCGGCGAGGACGCACCGCGGCGCTGGGGCCTGTCGCTGCAGGTGTATTCGGCGCAAGGCCCGGACGACGCCGGCATCGGCGATGCGGACGGCGTCGCCGCCTGGGCCGAGCGCATCGCGCGTGCCGGCGGCGATGCGATCGCGTTGAGCCCGGTACATGCGGCGCGGCCGATCGGCACCCACTACAGCCCGTATTCGCCGGGCGACCGCCGTTTCCTGGATCCGCTGCAGGCCGCCCCGGCGCGCGTGCTCGGTACCGCGATGGCGCAGCGCGCCATGCAGGCCGCCGGGCTGCAACAGGCCTTCGCCGAAGCGCAGACCCGCGCGCTGATCGACTGGCCGGCCTCGTCTGCCGCGAAGTGGCAGTGGCTGCGCCAGCTGCACGCCGACTTCGCCCAGGCCGACGCCACGCTGCATGCGGATTTCGCGGCGTTCCAGCATCAACGCGGCGCCGCGCTGCGCGACTACGCCGCGTTCGCCGCGCGCGATTTCGGCGATGCCGATCCGGCCCTGCACCTCTTCGCGCAATGGCTGACCGCGCGCAGCTGGGCCGGCGTGCAGCAGCAGGCGCGCGCTGCCGGCATGGGCATCGGCCTGATCGCCGACCTGGCGGTGGGCTTCGATCCCGGCGGCGCCGAGGCCGCGGCCTGGCCGCAGGCGGTGCTGGCCGGACTGGAACTGGGCGCGCCGCCGGATGCGTTCAACGGCGACGGCCAGGCCTGGGGCATTGGCGGCTATTCGCCGACCGGGCTGCGCGCCAGCGGCTTCGCGCCCTTCATCGACCTGCTGCGTGCGGTGCTGCGCGACCGCGGCGGCGTGCGCATCGACCACATCCTCGGCCTGCTGCGGCTGTGGACGATTCCGCGCGGCGCCAGTTCCGCCGACGGCGTGTACCTGCGCTATCCGCTGCACGACCTGCTGCGCCTGCTGGCGCTGGAATCGTGGCGGCATCGCGCGATCGTGATCGGCGAAGACCTGGGCGTGGTGCCGGACGGCATCCGTGCCGAACTGTCGCAGCGCGGGGTGATGGGCATCGACGTGCTGCTGTTCACCCGCGACGCCAAGGGCGCCTTCCTGGCGCCGGCGCAATGGCGCGGCGATGCCATCGCCACCACCACCACCCACGACCTGCCGACGCTGCGCGGCTGGCGCCGCGGCGAGGACATCGACTGGCGCCACCGCCTGCAGCTGTCCGATGCCGCGCAACAACGCGCCGACCATCTGGCCCGCATCGCCGACGTGGCGCGCATGGACGCCGCCGTCGCCGCCGCGCTGCCGCAGGCGCACGACCCCGAACTGGATGCGCTGCGCTTCGTCGCCGCCACGCCCTCGCCGCTGGCGCTGCTGCCGGCCGAGGACGCGCTGGGCCTGGACCAGCAACCCAATCTGCCCGGCACCGTCGATGGCCACCCGAACTGGCGCCGGCGCCTGCCGGCGCCGGACGCGGCGGCCGCCAGCGCGCCGCTCGCCACCCGCCTGGACGCGTTCGCGCATGCGCGCCGCACCGCCACCACTGCGCAAGGAACCGACGCATGAGCTTCACCCCGCTGCGCGCCACCGCCCGCCTGCAACTGCACGCCGGATTCACCCTGCTCGACGTCGCCGCGCAGGTGCCGTACTACGCCGGCCTGGGCATCAGCCACCTGTACCTGTCGCCGATCGGCACCGCCGTGCCCGGCTCCACCCACGGCTACGACGTCACCGATCCGCGCCAGGTCAATCCCGAACTCGGTGGCGAGCCGGCGCTGCTGCACCTGTCCGAGCGCGTGCGCGCCCACGGCATGGGCCTGATCCTGGACATCGTGCCCAACCACATGGCCGCGCACGCCGCCAATCCGTGGTGGTGGGACGTGCTCAAGCATGGCCGGCGCAGCCGCCACGCCGGCTGGTTCGACATCGACTGGCGCGCCCCCGGGCGCGACGGCAAGCTGTGGCTGCCGGTGCTGGACCGCGCGTACGCGCAGGCGCTGAGCGAGGGCGTGCTGCAGTTGCAGGTGGCCGAGGACGGCGAGGTGCAATTGGAGCACCACGACCAGCGTTTCCCGATCCGCCTGGAAGGCGCCATCGCCCAGGATCCGCCGGCCGCGCGTCGCGCCTGGGCGGCACGGCTCAACGAGGCCGCGCGGCTGGGCGACGACGCCCTGCACCGGCTGATCGAGCGCCAGTGCTACCGGCTGGCCTGGTGGCGGGTCGGCAACGACATGCTCAACTACCGCCGCTTCTTCGACATCACCTCGCTGGCGGCGTTGCGCGTGGAGCAGAACGAGGTCTTCGCCGCGGTGCACGAGCTGCCGCTGCGGCTGGTCGCCGACGGCCACCTCGACGGCGTGCGCGTGGACCATGTCGACGGCCTGGCCGATCCCACCGGCTACGTGCAGCGGCTGCGCGCGCAGCTGGACCGCGCCGGGCGCCGCCGCGGCATCGCCGCCGGCGGCATCGCGCTGTACATCGAGAAGATCCTGGCGCCGCAGGAAACCCTGCGCGGCGACTGGCCCTGCGACGGCAGCACCGGCTACGACTTCATGGACCAGGTCGCCGGCGTGCTGCACGACCCGGCCGGTCTCGCGCCGCTGACCGCGCTGTGGCGCCGCGAGACCGGCCGCAGCGGCGACTTCGGCCAGGAGCAGCGCGCCGCGCGCGACGAGATCCTGCAAGGCTCGCTGCAGACCGAGTTCGTGCGCACCGTGCAGGCGCTGGCGGCCGCCGCGCACCTGGACCCGGCCACCCGCGAATTCAGCCCGCAGATGCTGGCGCACGGCCTGATGGCGCTGTTGCGGCAGTTCGAGGTGTACCGCACCTACGCCGGGCCCGATGGCCTGGACGAGACCGATGCCGCGCGCCTGGCGCAGGCCGCGCAGCGCGCGCGCGACGGCGCCGAGCCGCGGGTGTGCGCGGCGATCGACGCGATCGAGCGCTGGAGCCGCGACGGCCGCGGCACCGGCAACGCGCAGGTGGCGCTGCGGCGCATCGTGCGCCGGCGCATCGAGCAACTGTCGGCACCGCTCAACGCCAAATCGGTCGAGGACACCGCGTTCTACCGCCACGGCGTGCTGCTGTCGCGCAACGAGGTGGGCAGCGACCCGGACGTGTTCGCGCTGGCGCCGGACGCCTTCCACGCCGCCAACGCCGCGCGCGCGCAACACCACCCGCGGGCGCTGCTGGCCACCGCCACCCACGACCACAAGCGCGGCGAAGATGTGCGCATGCGCTTGACCGCGCTCAGCGCGCAGGCGCCGTGGTGGGGCGAGCAGGTGGCGCGCTTCCAGGCCTTGTCCGCCGACCTGCTGCCGGCCGGCAGCGCCACGCCGCTGCCCGGCGACGTGCTGATGCTGTGGCAGATGCTGGTCGCCGCCTGGCCGCTGGAACTGGCCGGCGACGATGCCGCCGGCCTGGCCGACTACGCCGAGCGCATCGGTGCCTGGCAGCTGAAGGCCGCGCGCGAGGCCAAGCTGCGCACCTATTGGACCTGGCCGGACGAGGCCTACGAACACGGCGCGCGCGCCCTGCTGGATGCGGCGCTGCTGGCGCCGGCCGGCGCGCCGCTGCGCGAGGCGCTGGCGCAGGCCGCGGCCGCGCTGGCCCCGGCCGGCGCGCTCAACAGCCTGGTGCAGACCACGCTGCGGCTGAGCGTGCCCGGCGTGCCCGACCTGTATCAGGGCAGCGAAGGCTGGGACCTGTCGCTGGTCGATCCGGACAACCGCCGCCCGGTGGACTACGCGCTGCGCCAGGCCTGGCTGCACGACGCCACCGCGCCGTCGGCGCTGCTGCGCGACTGGCACAGCGGCCACGTCAAGGCCTGGTTGACCGCACAGTTGCTGCAGCTGCGCGGCGCGCATCCGGCGCTGTTCGCGCACGGCAGCTACCGGCCGCTGCAGGCGCAAGGTGCGCATGCGCAGCACCTGCTCGGCTTCGCGCGCGAGCACGAGGACAAGACCCTGGTGGTGGTGGTGCCGCGGTTGACCGCCGCAGCGCAGCCGCTGGATGCGGCGGCGCCGTTGCGCGCGCAGCTGGACTGGCATAACACCTTTCTGACGCTGCCCGCGGCACAGTACCGGCATGTGCTGAGCGAGCGCGCATTCGCAGCGTCGGCAACGACGCCGGTCTCGGACCTGCTCGCCGACTTCCCGGTGGCCGTGCTGGCCACCTTTCCCTGACACGCCGGTGGCCTCGCGCGCCACCTTCCCCTGACAAGACCGCCATGGACGCAGAAACCCGCCAGCGCCGCATCGAACAACTCGCACACGAAATCTGGGAAGCCGAAGGCCGGCCCGACGGCCGCGCCGCCCGCCACTGGGCCATGGCCGAACGCCTGGTCGACGCCGAAGCCCGCGCCGATCCGCAAGACCACCCGCTTTCCCCGGCCGGCAACGGCCCCGCCACGTCGTAAGGATTTCGCATGCCGCTTCGCAAGCTCGCCCGCCGCTCCCGCATCCGCGAAGGCCGCTCGTATCCGCTCGGCGCCACCTGGGACGGCCTGGGCGTCAATTTCGCGCTGTACTCGACCAATGCCACCAAGGTGGAGCTATGCCTGTTCGACGAGCGCGGCCGCGAGGTCGAGCGCATCGCGCTGCCCGAGTACACCGACGAGATCTGGCACGGCTACCTGCCCGATGCGCGTCCCGGCCAGTTGTACGGCTACCGCGTGTACGGTCCGTACGCGCCCGACGCCGGGCACCGCTTCAATCCCAACAAGCTGCTGCTCGATCCGTACGCCAAGCAACTGGTCGGCGAACTGAAATGGGCGCCCGCCCTGTTCGGCTACACCATCGGCCACAAGGACGCGGACCTGAGCTTCGACCGCCGCGACAGCGCCGCCTACGTGCCCAAGTGCGCGGTGATCGATCCGGCCTTCACCTGGGGCAAGGACCAGCGCCTGCAGACGCCGTGGGACCGCACGGTGATCTACGAGACCCACGTGCGCGGCACCACCATGCGCCACCCGTCGGTGCCGGAGGCCTGGCGCGGCACCTTCTCCGGGCTCAAGGTGGACGAGGTGGTGGAGCACATCAAGCGGCTCGGCATGACCGCGGTGGAGCTGCTGCCGGTGCACGCCTTCGTCGACGACGAATACCTGCTCAAGCAGGGCCTGCGCAACTACTGGGGCTACAACACCATCGGCTTCTTCGCGCCGCAGCCGCGCTACATGGCCACGCGTACCGTCGCCGAGTTCAAGCAGATGGTGGCGCGGCTGCACCACGCCGGTCTGGAAGTGATCCTGGACGTGGTCTACAACCACACCGCCGAGGGCAACGAACTGGGGCCGACGCTGTCGTTCAAGGGCATCGACAACGCCAGCTACTACCGTCTGGCGCAGGACCGCCGCTTCTACGTCAACGACACCGGCACCGGCAACACCTTCGACCTGACCAATGCCGGCGCGCTGCGCATGGTCAACGACTCGCTGCGCTACTGGGTGTCGGAGATGCACGTGGACGGGTTCCGCTTCGACCTGGCCACCATCCTCGGCCGCGAGCACCACGGCTTCGATCCCAAGGGCGGCTTCCTCGACGCCTGCCGCCAGGATCCGCTGCTGAGCCAGGTCAAGCTGATCGCCGAACCCTGGGACGTGGGCCCCGGCGGCTACCAGGTCGGCGGCTTCCCGCCCGGCTGGTCGGAATGGAACGACAAGTTCCGCGACAACGTGCGCGCGTTCTGGCGCGGCGACGAAGGCCAGCTGGCCGAACTGGCCACGCGCCTGACCGGCTCGGCCGACCTGTTCAACCACCGCGGCCGCCGCCCCACCGCCTCGGTCAACTTCGTCACCGCCCACGACGGCTTCACCCTGCACGACCTGGTCAGCTACGAGCACAAGCACAACGAGGCCAACGGCGAGGACAACCGCGACGGCTCGGACAACAACATCTCGGCCAACTACGGCGTGGAAGGCGAGAGCGACGACGCCGAGATCAACGCCCTGCGCCTGCGGCAGATGCGCAACATGCTGGCGACGCTGCTGCTGTCGCAGGGCACGCCGATGCTGCTGGCCGGCGACGAGTTCGGGCGCAGCAAGGGCGGCAACAACAACACCTACTGCCAGGACAACGACCTGACCTGGCTGAACTGGGAAAGCGGCGAGCGCGCGCAGCGGCTGACCGCGTTCGTGACGCGCCTGACCCACCTGCGCGCGCACTATCCGCTGCTGCACCGCGCGCGCTTCTTCGACGGCGTCTACGACGAAGAACTGGGCATCAAGGACGTGAGCTGGCTGGCGCCGGACGGCGAGGAAATGAACGAGGCGTCCTGGCACGACCCGCACGCACGCGCACTGATGATGCGCCTGGACGGCAGGGCGCCGTCCAGCGGCCTGCGCCAGGCCGCGTCGAACGTGACCTTGCTGATGATCGTCAACGGCGCCACCGAGGATGTGACCTTCACCCTGCCGATGGTCGAAGGCGAGCACTGGCGCGTGCTGATCGACACCGCCGAACGCGACCACGAGCACGGCTTGCCCGGCGGCTCGCAATGGCATGGCATCTGCCGCTCGCTGACCCTGCTGGCGGCCGAGCGCGACGGCAAGGTCGCCGCGTCCCAGCACCAGAATGCGGCGGCACCGCCAGCAGCGGCGGCATGAGCGTCGCGGCAGCGAAGCGACGGTAGCGGCGCGGATGGTGGCTGGCCACCGCCCGCTGCCCGTTTCGCGGACACAGGCCTTGCGCCTGTGGAGGAGCGGCTTCGGCCCCGACCGGGTCCGCAAGCCTGCAGGCCACCCGGCGCCAACCATCGCGGCTGCGTCGGGCCACCAATCGGCGTTGATGCCTTGTTCGATGCCGAGCGCTTGTTTCGGCGTGGTTCCTCGCGGTTGAAGGCGCGCCTGCAGAGGATCGGGCTAGAGCGCCCGGCTGCGCCCGGCTGCGCCTGGATCGCGTGCGAGCGCGGACGATCAGTACCGGTGGTGCGAGCGTGTCACGCGACGGCGAATCGCCGGGACGGTTGCCACGCCCTGCGCTGCGCGCTGGCCACCGCCTTGCCCGGCGCCGGTGCCGCCGCGACCGCGTCCGACACCGCGGCGCCGGCGTCGGCCAGCGCCTGGCGCAACTGCCCGATCGGCTTTTCGGTATCGTTGGCCCGCAGGACGCGCCGCATCCGCGCATGGCCGACGGAAGTTGGCCGATCCGCATGGCGCCATGCCATCCGCGTCCGCAGCGAGCCGTTCACCCCCCTCCCGCAGGAGTCCGCATGCCGCTGTATCCCTTGTTCGCCGACCTGGCCGGGCGCCGCGTGCTGGTGGTCGGCGGCGGCGAGGTGGCGATGCGCAAGATCGAGGCGCTGCTGCACGCCGGCGCGCAGGTGCTGGTGTACGCGCACGCGCTCAACGCCACGGTGGCGCAGTGGCTGGCGCAGGGCCGCCTGCAGCGGGTCGACGGCGAGTTCGATGCGCAGTGGCTGGACGACGCCTGGCTGGTGGTCGCGGCCACCGACGACACCGCCTTCAACCGCGCACTCGCCGCGCAGGCCGGGCAGCGCCGCAAGCTGGTCAACGTAGTCGACGATGCCGAGCTGTCCACGTTCCAGGTGCCGGCGATCATCGACCGCGATCCGCTACTGGTGGCGATTTCCTCCAGCGGCGCGGCGCCGATGCTGGCGCGGCGCCTGCGCGAGCGCTGGGAAACCGAGCTGGACCATTCCTACGCGCAGCTGGCGCAGCTGTTCGCGCGCCACCGCGAGGCGATCCGCGCGCGCCTGCCGCAGCTGGCGCAGCGCCGGCGCTGGTTCGAACAGGTGCTGGAAGGCCCGGTGCAGGTGCTGCTGCAGGGCGGCCAGCCCCAGGCCGCCGAGCAGGCCTTCCACGACGCCCTGCAGCGCAGCGAGCAGGACGTGCCGCGCCGCGGCAGCGTGTGGCTGGTCGGCACCGGCAACGGCGACCCCGGCGCGCTGACGCTGAAGGCGCTGCGTGCGTTGAACCAGGCCGATCTGTTGCTGTGCGATCCGGCAGTGGACGCCGCGGTGCTGGGCCTGGCGCGCCGCGATGCGACGCGGCAGCCGCTGCCGGCCGACGACGCCGCGCACTTCGCGCTGCTGGTCGAACAGGTACAGGCCGGGCAGCGCGTGGTCAGCCTGAAGCCGGGCGATGCGTTCCGGCAGGCGCCGCATGCGCAGCTGGCCACGCAGCTGGCCGCCGCCGGGATCGCCTGCGACGTGGTCGCGGGCGTGGCGCTGGATTGATTCGGCGCGACGCGGCGCGACCGCGACGGCCGATCAAGCCGACGCCGGCGCCACCGCAACGTCCGCCGCCGGCACCCCCGCCACCTGCAGCAACGGCTTGCGCAAACCCACCCACAGCGCCAGCGACAGCAGCGAGATGCCGCCGAGCAGCAGGAACGCGGTGCGGTAGCCGAAGTCCTGCGCGATCCAGCCGCCCAGCGCCGGACTCAGCGCCGCGCCGATGCCCTGCACCGTCATCACCGCGCCCTGGCCGACGTTGACCCGGCCGGTGCCCTGCAGCAGCCGCGCCACCAGCGCCGGCACCGCCACGCTCTGCAGGCCGGCGCCGACGCCGTCGAGGATCTGCACCGGGAACACGCCCCACGCATGGATCAGGCTGGCCGCGATCAGCCCGCGCAGCGGCAGCGCCAGGAAGGTCAGCAGCATCACCCACCAATGCCCGCGCACGCGGATCAGGCGCATCGCCAGCAACGAGGCCACCACCATGGTCGCCTGCGCGACGATGATCGTGGTCGCGGTCAGCGCACTGGGATCGCCCTGGTGCGCGGCGACCACGGCCATGCCGTACAGCGGCAGCATCGCCGCATTGCCCAGATGGAACAGCGCCAGCGCCAACGCCAACACCAGCAGCGGCTTGCAGGTCAGCAGCACCGACCAGCCGCTGGCGTGCGCCGCGCCGTGCGCGCCGGCGTCGGCCAGGCCGCGCGCGGCGCGATGGTCGATCGCATCGCGCGGGATCAGCAGCACCGAGACGATCGCCAGGATGCCGAAGCCTGCGGTCAGCGCGAACACCGCGCCGAAGCCGAATGTCCAGCCGAGCAGGCCGGCCAGCGCCGCCGCGACCACGTTGCCGGCATGGCTGCCGACCTGGTTGCGCGCGATCTGGTGATCGAAACCGGCCTGCCGCACCAGGCCCAGGGTGATGCCCGACAGCGCCGGGCCCAGCGCCGCGGCGGCGAGCGCGGTCATCACCTGCGCGGTCACCACGCCGGCGAAGCTAGGCGACCACCACAGCAGCGCCGAGGCCAGCAGGATCAGGCTGCAGCCGACCACCACGATGCTGCGCTTGCGCCGGGTCGCATCGACCAGCGCGCCGCCGGGGGTGGTCGCGAGCATGCCGGCGATGCCGCCGACGCTCATCACCGAGCCGATCGCCGCCACCGACCAGCCCTTGGATTGCAGGAACACGCTCAGGAACGGACCGAGCCCGTCCTGCACGTCGGCCAGGGTGAAGTTCAGCGCTTCCAACGCACGCGTGCCGCGCGGGCGGGCGCCAGGCGCGGCGGCCGGCCGCGCGCTCATCGCCGCACCGCCGCGCAAGCGGAAAGGCGCGAGACACCGTAGCGAGCCGCACAGCGGAGAAGCGACATGGCGAGGTCCTCAAAGCGCCGCCGCCGACACCGCGACGGACGCGAAACGATACGCAGCGCAGGGGCGGCCGCGTCGCCGCGGCCGCCCCCACCCCGCCCGGTTCAATGCTTGGGTTTGGGCTTCGGCTTGGGCTTGTCGGCGTCATGCGGCTTGGGCGGGTGCGGCTTGGGCGCGATCGGCTGCAACGCCGATACCTTCGCACCCAATGCCTGCGCATGGATCACCATGCCGTGCGGCGAGGCCAGCGCGTGGCCTGCCACCGCCAGCGGCTTGCCCACCGCCAGCCATTTGGCCAAGGGCGCGGCGGCATGCGGCGGGAAGCGCACGCTGCTGTGGTCTTCGAGCAGCACGCCGTGCACCTGCCCGTGCGGGCCATGCAGCAGCCGCGCGACGATCCCGCTGTGCTGGGTCTTGGCCGGTTTTTCGTGCTTGTCGGGCTTCGCTGATTTCTCCGGCTTCTTGGCCGGCTTGTGCTGGGCGTGCGGCCCATGCGGTCCGCGGTCGGCGATGCGCTTGCCGCCGTCGGGATCGATCGCCAGCGCGACCAGCATGTCCACGCCGTAGGGCTTGAGTCCGCGCACGCCGAGCGCGATGCCCGGCTTGAGCGTTTTCAGCAGCTGCGCCGACAGGTGCGGCGCGGTATGCACTTCGGTGCCGTCGTCGAGCAGCAGGCCATCGACCTCGGCCTTGGGATTGAGCAGGAAACGGGCGAGCGTGCCGCGGGTTTCCGGCAGGTAATCGGGATCGACCCAATGCATGGCGTTACTCCAATAAAAGTGGGGACCGGCGTTGTGCCGGTGACGGCGCCCGCCGCAACAGGCAGCGGGCGCCGCAATCGCAAGACCAGGTGCGGGGAATCAGCGCGGTGCGGGCCGCGGCACCGGCGGCGCAGCAGGCGTGCCGGGACCACCCGGCGGCGGCGGCGCGACCGGCGGTGCGGGCGGGGCCGGCGGCGCGACCAGCGTGCGCTGCGAGGCGCGGTCGCGGCCGAGCCGGGTCGCCTCCAGCGAGCGTCCGGCCGCGGTGGCCACGCCGAAGCCGCTGACGCTCAACGGCGCGCCGACGCGCAACAACGCCGCGTTCTGCAGGGCCACGTGCGGCGGCATCCGCACCACGGTGCCGTCGCTGAGCAGCACGCCGGCGGTATCGCCGCCCGGGCCGTAGACCAGGCGTTCGATGCGGCCCTGCGCCTGCATCGGATTCAACGCAGGCGGGGCGGGCGGCGCGGGCGGGGCGGCCAGCGGGTTGGGCGGACGATCCACCACCTGCTTGCCGCTGCGCCGCGCGCTGATCGCACTGGCCTGCAGCAGCGGCAGCGTGCCCAGGCGATAGCCCTGCACCGTCACCGCATCGCCGCGCCGCACCGCGGCCTGCAGGTCGGCCGACAGCTGCGGCGGGAAGCCGACCTGGGTGCCGTCGCGCAGCCACAGCCCATCGACGTCGCCGTTGGGATTGAGCATGAAACGTTCGACCGTGCCCTCGACGCGGACCGGCGCGGCGGCGACCTGACCTGGCGCCGGCGGGGCCGGGGGCGCTGGCGGAGCAGGCGGCGGGGCCACGCCGGCAAGGGCGGCCGGCGCGACCGCGGGGGCAGTCGGCAGCTGAGCGGCGGCAGTCGCGGTGGCGATGGCCAGCGAGAAAGCGAGTGCGCTACGACGGATCATCGGAAGTTCTCCACGGCGGCGAGGGAGTGCGCCTGTGCGCAGACCAACGCGGGAATCGTGCCAACGTCGATCTTGTTGATATGGAAGAGAATTTATCGAACCGATGCCGATGCGAGCGTCTGCTTATCATGCAGCGCTGTCCGCTTTGCGGACATCCCTGGCGTTGCAATCGGCTGCCCGGAGCGCCTTTCCTCTCTTCTGTTTCCAGGCAACCAAATCCTGTGGAAACGGCCTCGCAGGCCTTGGGGTATCAGTTGCGACGAGCGTTACGCCCCCTCGCGCAAGCGTTACAGCCCTTGCAGCCCTTGCAGCCCTTGCAGCCGTTGCTGTCGTTGCTGTCGTTGCTGTCGTTGCTGTCGTTGCAGCCGTTGCTGCCGCAAGGATGCTTCGCAGTGCTCGCATCGCCGGCAGGGTGCATCGTGGGAGGGACTTCAGTCCCGACTGCATCAATCTCGGCAAACCCTACGCGCCGCTCCCGCAAATGCCGGGACTGAACATCTAACCCAGCCCATAGTCCTCAAGCTTGCGATACAGCAGCTGGCGATGGATGCCGAGCCGGCGCGCGGCCTCCGCACGATTGCCCTGCGCCTGCGCCAACGCCGCCTGGATCATCCGCTTCTCCAGCTGCGCGACCGCATCCGGCAGGGTCAGCGCCGACGTATCGGCGAACGCCGCGTCGCCATCGCCGACCAGCACCTCGTCCAGGTCCTGCGCCTCGATCGCCGGCGTGCGCACCAGCACCTGGCAGCGCTGCATCGCGTTGCGCAGCTCGCGCACGTTGCCCGGCCACGGATACGCGCGCAACCGCGCCTGCGCCGCCGCCGACAGCGTCCGCGCCGCGCCGGCACCGTCCTCGAGGAAATGCCGGGCCAGCAGCACGATGTCGTCGCCGCGCTCGCGCAACGGCGGCAGTTCGATCGGCACCACGTTGAGCCGGTAGCGCAGGTCGCTGCGGAAACGGCCGTCGGCGACCAACTGCGCCAGCTCGCGATGGGTGGCGGCGACCACCCGCACGTCCACCTTCTGCGCGCCGCGCCCGCCCAGCGGCGAGATCTCGCCCTCCTGCAGGAAACGCAGCAGCTTGGCCTGCATCGGCAGCGGCATGTCGCCGATCTCGTCCAGGAACAAGGTGCCGCCGTCGGCCTCGCGGATCAGCCCGGGGCGATCGGCGCTGGCGCCGGAAAACGCGCCCTTGCGGTAGCCGAACAGTTCGCTCTCCATCAGCTCGGTCGGGATCGCCGCGCAATTGACCGCGACGAAGGCTGCGCCCGCGCGGGCGCTGGCGCGATGCAGCGCGCGCGCCACCAGTTCCTTGCCGGTGCCGGTCTCGCCGCTGACCAGCACCGGCAGGTCCGAGGCCGCGGCCAGGCCGATGCGCTTGTGCACGGTGCGCATCGCCGCGCTGTGCCCGAGCAGCGCGCCGGCGTCCTCGGCCGGCGCCGGCGGCGCTGCCGCACTGCCGTCGCCGCCGGCATGCGCCTGCAGCGCGCGTTCCACCACCGCGACGATGTCGGCGCGGCCCACCGGCTTGACCAGGTGGTCGAACGCGCCGAGCTTCATCGCCTCGATGGTGTTGCCGCTGGACGCGTGGGCGGTGAGCATCACCAGCGGCACTGCGGCGGCCTGCGCATGCTCCTGGCGCGCGCGCATCAGCGCGATGCCGTCCATTCCGGGCATGCGGAAATCGACGAAGGCCAGGTCGATGCCGCCGTCGCGCAATCGCGCCAGGCCCGCCTCGCCATCGGCGGCGGCGATCACCTCGTGGCCGAACGAGCGCAGCGTGGCCTGCAGCGTGCTCGAGAAGGCGGTGTCGTCGTCGACGATCAGGATGCGCGCCATGGCAATTCCAGGATGAAGGAGGTGATGCCGTCGTGGTGCGCGTAATGCACCTCGCCGCCGTGCGCGCGGGCGATCTCGCGCACCAGCGCCAGGCCCAGGCCGTTGCCGTCGCTGCGGCCGCTGGCGAAGGGTTCGAACAGGTGCGCGGCCACCGGCGCGGGTACCGGAGGCCCCTGGTTGGCCACCGTCAGCCGCAGCAGGTCGGCGTCGGCTGCGACCGTCAGCGTCACCGCGGTGCCGGGCGTGGCGTGCTGCAGCGCATTGCGCAGCAGGTTGTGCAGCGCGCGCGCGGCCTGCTGCGGGTCCAGCGTCCACTCGCTCGGTGCGTCCGCCAGTTGCAGCGCGATCGGCGGCGCCGGCTCGCCCCATTCGGCCGGATCCAGCAACGCCTGCAGCCACGGCCGCAGCGCCACCGTCTGCCGTTGCAGGCGAATCGGCTGGACCATGCCCAGCAGGCTTTCGACCACGCCGTCCAGGCGCTGGATCTGCGCCAGCATCAGTTGCGCCTGCGCCTCGTCGAAACCGCCCTCGCCGGCGGCGATCTGGTTTTCCAGGGCCAGGCGCAAGGTCGCGATCGGGTTGCGGATCTCGTGCGCCACGGTCGCGGTCATGCGACCGAGCGCGGCCAGCCGTTCGTGCCGCGACAGTTCCTGGCCGAGCCGACGCGCCTCGGCCAGGGCCTGCGCGCTGCGCTGCGCATACTCGGTGACCGCCGCGCCGAGGCGGTCCAGCTCCGGCGCGCCGGTCGCCGGAATCGACGGCACTTCCGCCGACGTCGCCAGGGCCTGCTGGATGCGCTGCAGGCGCTGGCTCCAGCGCCGCACCACCCAGCCCAGCGCCACCGCCGACACCACCGCCAGGGCCAGGATCAGCGCCACGCCCACCGCCAGCGGACGACCGGCCGAGGCCTCGCCGGTGGCGGCGACCCGGGTCATCGTCCACGCCGCGGTGCTGCGATCCAGCGGGCAGGCCGCGATCAGCAAGGTCTCGCGCTGGCCATCGCGACGGTAGTGCACCGATTGCTGCCTGGCGACGCCGCGCTGCGCGGTGGCGACGATGGCGTTGCGTTCGGCGCTCGGCACATCGGTCTTGTGCTCGCTGCCGTCGTAGGTGGGATAGGCATAGGCGACGAAGCCACGCTGCCGCTCCCACACCCCGCCCTCCACGCCCGCGGCGTCGGCCAGCACCAGTTGCAGCACCACCGCGGCCAGGCCGGTGCCGTCGCTGCCGCGCGCGGCCGCGCTGGCGCCGTTGTAGCGCTGCACGATGCGCGCGCAGTCGCCCTGCAGCCGCACATGGGCCTCGCCCACGCGCACGCCCTCGCTGTGCCGGTACAGGCCGAACAGCACCACCGCCATGCCCACGCACGCGGCGAGGACGACGATCCAGATCAGCAGCAGTTGCCGCAACAGCGAACGAGGCATGGTCCACCGGGGACGCGAAAGGGGCAAAGGTAGCAGCGCGCCCCGCCGCGCATGCAGCGACGCGCTGCCGCCGTTCACGGCTCAGCGCAGGTTGGTCTTGACCAGTTCGAGCACCTCGTCGCCGCGTCCGCTCATCACCGCGCGCAGCAGGTACAGGCCCATGCCCTTGGCCTGCTCCAGCTTGATCGCCGGCGGCATCACCAGCTCCTGGGTGGCCACGCGCACATCGACCAGCACCGGCCCCGGATGCGCGAACGCCTGGCGCAGCGCCGGCTCCAGTTGCGCCGACTCGTCCACGCGCACGCCGAGAATGCCCATCGCATTGCTCATCGCCGCGAAGTCCGGATTGCTCAGGTCGGTGCCGGTATCCAGATAGCCGGCCGACTTCATCTCCATCGCCACGAAGCCGAGCGAGGCGTTGTTGTAGACCACCACCTTCACCGGCAGCCCCAGCTGCGCCAGGGAGATGAAATCGCCCATCAGCATGGTGAAGCCGCCGTCGCCGGACAGCGAGATCACCTGCCGCCGCGGGAACTGCGCCTGCGCGCCCAGCGCCTGCGGCATCGCATTGGCCATCGAGCCGTGGTTGAACGAACCGAGCAGGCGGCGCTTGCCGTTCATGCTCAGGTAGCGCGCCGCCCACACCGTGGGCGTGCCGACGTCGCAGCTGAAGATCGCGTCCTCGTCGGCCAGCGCATCGATCATCCGGGTCAAGAACTGCGGGTGCAGCGGCTCGCCGGGCGCGGCCGCCACGGCCAGTTCGTCGAGGCCTTCGCGCGCCTTGCGGTAATGCGCCAGCGCCTTGTCCAGGAAGCCGCGCTCCTGGCGCCGCTGCAGTTTCGGCAGCAGCGCGGCGATGGTCTCGCGCACATCGGCGGCGATGCCCAGCTGCAGCGGCGTGCGCCGGCCCAGCGCGGCCGGATCGCGATCGACCTGGACGATGGCCGCGTCCTGCGGATAGAACTGGCGGTACGGGAAATCGGTGCCGAGCATCAGCAGCGTGTCGCAGTTGAGCATGGCCTGGTAGCCGGAACTGAAACCGATCAGCCCGGTCATGCCGACGTCGAACGGGTTGTCCCATTCCACATGCTCCTTGCCGCGCAGCGCATGCACGATCGGCGCGCCGAGCAGGTCGGCTAGCGCCACCAGTTCGTCGTGCGCGCCGGCGCAGCCGCTGCCGCACAGCAGCGTGGTCGCCTTGCTCGCCTGCAGCAACGCGAGCAGGCGCTCCACATCGGCAGCGGCCGGCAGGATCCGCGGCGGCGCCAGCGCCGGCCAGGCGGTCGGCGTGCCCCTGGGCAGCTCCTGCAGCGCCACGTCGCCGGGAATCACCACCACCGCCACGCCCTGCCTGAGGATCGCGGTGCGCATCGCCCGGTGCAGCACCTCCGGCATCTGCGCCGGGTTGGTGACCAGCTCGACGTAGTGGCTGCACTCGCGGAACAGTTCCTGCGGATGGGTTTCCTGGAAATAGCCCAGGCCGATCTCCGAGGAGGGAATGTGCGCGGCGATCGCCAGCACCGGCTGGTGGCTGCGGTGGCAGTCGAACAGGCCGTTGATCAGGTGCAGGTTGCCCGGGCCGCAGCTGCCGGCGCAGACCGCGAGCTTGCCGCTCAGCGCGGCCTCGGCGCCGGCGGCGAACGCGGCCACTTCCTCGTGGCGCACGTGCATCCACTCGATGCTGTCCATCTGCCGCAGCGCGTCGGTGAGTCCGTTGAGGCTGTCGCCGGTCACTCCCCAGATGCGTTCGACGCCGGCGCTGTGCAGGGTTTCGGCCAGATGCCGGGCGATGCTGAGGTTCGACACGTGCGCTGCTCCGCGGGAGGGGGAGCGGCAGCGTCCCACGGCTTGCGTAAGTCCGGCGTCATGGATGCCGACGGCCCGGTTCGCAATGCGCGCAGGTACTGGCGTTGCCGCACCGCGACTTTGTCACGGCCATCGCTCGGCATGCAATGGTCATGCGGCGTAGCGAGACGCAGCGAAGCGGCGCAAATCAGCACGACCATCCTTTACAACACCGCGCGCATTTGCGCGGCGGCGCCCGCCTCGGGCAACTGCAGCGCCGGGCCGGCCGGGCGGGCTTCGCCTGCGCATGCTTGCGCAGCGGCGACGCGGCAACGTGCCGATGGTGCGCGCGCTTCGCTCGACCTGTGCGCAGCCTGGCGGCAATGCGGCCACTTGACTCGCAGCATGTCCTTTCGCAACGGACGCGATTTCCAATACCATGCCGGCAACCAGCAAACGACCGAGAACCCGATGGAAAGCACTCTGCGCAGTTCCGGCGGTCGCGGCGCCCCGGGGGATGCGGCTCCGATGATTGAGAACGCACGCGCGGGCGCCCGGGTGGTACTCGTTACCGGCGGCACCGCCGGCATCGGCCTGGCCCTGGCCGAGGCGTTCCTGGCCCAGGGCGACCGCGTGGCGGTCTGCGCACGTTCCAGCGAGGCGCTCGATGCCATGCGCCAGGCGCATCCGGACGCGCTCGCGGTCAAAGCGGATGTCGCCGACGCCGCGGACCAGGCGATGCTGCTGGACGCCGTCGCCGCGCAGTTCGGCCGACTCGATATTCTCGTCAACAACGCCGGCCGCCTGGTCGAGCGGGATTTCGCCGCGGGCGTTTCCGACATGGCCGGCCTCTCCGACGAATTGGCGGTCAACCTGACCGCACCGATCCAACTGACGGCGGCGACGCTCGCACGCTGGCCATCGATGGAGGCGATCGTCATCGTCAGCTCCGGCTACGCGTTGGTTTCTCCGCGCCGCGCGCCGAGCTACGGGGCCGCCAAGGCCGGCCTGCACGGTTTCGCGGAAGGACTCCGCAGGCAACTCGCCGCGCGCGGGACACAGGTGCTGGAAGTGCTTCCGCCGAGCGTGGATACGCGTGCGACGGCGCACAGCCAGGGCAGGAAGATTTCCCCTGAGGAAGTTGCGCGGGTCACGCTGGCGGCTCTGGCGCGCAAGCGGCCGATGGCGCTTCCGGGGCAAACGCGCTGGCTTCCGCTGCTGCTGCGCCTGATCCCCGGCACGGTGAGCCGCATCGTGGCGGAGAGCTGAGGCACTTCCGTGGAGCAGCGCCGCGGGCGCTCCACGCCGGCGAAGGCGGCAGCGAGACGGGCTCGCGATGCGGCACTTCGCCCGGTTACGCCGCCCTCTCCCACGCCGAACGCGCATCGACAGCGGTGGCGATCGCCGCACGGGTGCGGGCGCATGGCTGGTCCGCTCGCGGCCTACCGGCGCTTGTCCCCGCCTGTATCGATATCCGGCGCGCCGTCCGCATCCCGGCTATCGCGCGAGTGACCGGGCTTGGGCCAGCGCTCAACCGGTCTGCTGCAGCGCCTCGTGCTGGCGAACCTGGCGCACCGGCCGCGGCCGGCTCGGGAAGGCGTGGCGCACGATCCGCCACATCACCTGGCCGAACTGGCGCGGCAGCGAGCCGGTGTTGTAGTGCTGGCCGTAGCGCGCGCAGATCGCCTTCACCTCCACCGCCAGCGCCGCGTAGCGGTTGGCCGGGATGTCCGGGTAGAAGTGGTGCTCGATCTGGTGGCTCAGGTTGCCCGACAGCACGTTCAGCAGCTTGCCGCCGGCCAGGTTGGAAGAACCGCGCAGCTGGCGCAGGTACCAATGGCCGCGCGACTCGCCCTTGATCGACTCCTTCGGGAACGTCTCCGCATCGGCGGTGAAGTGGCCGCAGAAGATGATCACGAAGGTCCAGATGCTGCGCAGCACGTTGGCAACGAGGTTGCCGAGCAGCACGGTCAGGAAGAACGGGCCGGCCAGCGCCGGGAAGATCACGTAGTCCTTCAGGATCTGCCGGCCCATCTTGCGCCCGACCGGCAGGAAGGTGCGGCGCAGCTCGCCGCGCTTCATCTTGCCGGCGAACCAGCGGCCCAGGCGCAGGTCCTGGATCGCCACGCCCCATTCGAACAGCAGCGCGAACACCACCGCGATGAACGGCTGCGCCAGGTAGAACGGGCGCCAGCGCTGCTCGGGGAAGATGCGCAGCAGGCCGTAGCCGATGTCGTCGTCCATGCCGCGCACGTTGGTGTAGGTGTGGTGCTTGAAGTTGTGGGTCTTGCGCCAGTTGTCGCCGGTGGCGACGATG
The DNA here is from genome assembly GCA_025666215.1 of Xanthomonas campestris pv. phormiicola. Taxonomy (NCBI): domain Bacteria; kingdom Pseudomonadati; phylum Pseudomonadota; class Gammaproteobacteria; order Lysobacterales; family Lysobacteraceae; genus Xanthomonas; species Xanthomonas campestris. Next base: position 4,468,629 of record CP102593.1, read on the forward strand.
TCCCACTCGTAGGTGTTGCCGTTGAGCTGCGCATCGCCCATCCAGTCGTACTGGCCGTGCATGACGTTGTGGCCCAGCTCCATGTTCTCCAGGATCTTGGACAGGGTCAGCAACGCCACGCCGGCGATCCACGCCGGCCACAGCACGCTGTGCACGAACGCGCCCAGGAACAGCAGCGCGCGCCCGGCCAGGCCGGTGTAGCGCACCGCGGCGACGATGCGGCGGATGTAGCGCGCGTCGGCCTCGCCCAGGGTGGCGACGGTGCGCACGCGCAGCGCGTCGAGTTCGTCGCCGAAGGCCTGCAGGTCGGCCGGGGTCAGTGCGCGGTTGCGGGGAGCAGCCATGGGGAAGTCCTTCAAAGGTCCAGGATCAGGTCGCTGCTGGCGCTGTTGATGCACAGCTTCAGCATCGAACCCGGTTCGGTGGCGTGCGCGCCGGTGAGCAGGTCGCGGGTCGCCCCGGATTGCTTGCCGCACGCGCAGCTGTTGCAGATGCCCATGCGGCAGCCGTGCTTCGGGCGCAGGCCTTCGGCTTCCAGCGCGGTCAGCAGCGACTGCCCGCGCGGCAGCTGTAGCACACGGCCGCTACGCGCCAGCGTCACCGCGACCGTGCCGTGTTCGGTATCGGCCAGCAGCGGCGTGCTGAACGCCTCGGCCTGGAAGCGCGCGACATGGCCCTCCAGGCGGGTACGCGCGGCCTGCACGAAGCCGCCGGGACCGCAGGCCAGCACTTGCGCCTGCTCCAGCCCGGCCAGGTGCGCCAGCGGCAGCGTGTCCACGCGCGGCGCCGGCGCATCGCCTTCGCCGGTGATCGCCAGCTGCAGGCGGAAACGCGGGTGCGCGGCGGCCAGCGCCTGCAGCTCGTCGACGAAGCACACCTGGTCGCGGCGCCGCGCCCAGTAGATCAGGTCCACGTCGGCCGGCATGCCGGCGTCGGCCAGTTGGCGCAGCAGCGCGCGCATCGGGGTGATGCCGCTGCCGGCGGCCAGCAGCAGCCAGCGCCCCTGCGGCGCGGCGGGCAGCACCATGTCGCCGAACGCCTGGCCCAGTTCGAAGGTCTCGCCGATCCGCGCGCTGTCGGCCAGGTACTGGCTGACGCGGCCGCCGTCGATCGCCTTGACCGTGATCGCCAGGCGCCCGCCCGGCAGCGGCGTGGGGCTGTAGCTACGGGTCAGGCGGCGTCCGTCGATCTCCACGCCCAGCTGCACGTGCTGGCCGGCGCGCAGGCCGCGCCAGTGGCGGTTGGCCTTGAGGACCAGGGTCACCGCGTCGCTGCTGGCGCGTTCGCGCTGCAGCAGCCGCGCGCGCGGGCGCTGCCAGGTCCACAGCGGGTGGATCCGCGTGGACCAGAAATCGAACACCTCCGGCTGCACCCAGGCGCGCAGGGCGCGGGTGGCGGAGCGGGCGGAGGCAGGACGGCGGGCAGCGTTCATGGCGACCACTATACAGGCGCAGATACAGATGTCTATACAGTTGTATATTCACGAAGGCGTTATGATCGCGGCCTTGTCCCGCCCAGTCCGCCCATGACTTCCATCGTTCCCCTGCCCCTGCCCGAGGACGCGCTGCCCGCGCGCAGGAGCGCGATCTCGCGCGAAGACCTGCTGGCGGCGGCATTGAAGCTGATCGGGCCGCACCGCAGCGTGTCCACGCTGAGCCTGCGCGAAGTGACCCGCGAGGCCGGCATCGCCCCCAACAGCTTCTATCGCCAGTTCCGCGACATGGACGAACTGGCGGTGGCGCTGATCGACCTGGCCGGCAGTTCGCTGCGCACCATCATCGGCCAGGCGCGGCAGCGCGCGGCCGGCAGCAACCGCAGCGTCATCCTCAGCTCGGTGGAAACCTTCATGGAGCAGCTGCGCGCCGATGACAAGCTGCTGCATGTGCTGCTGCGCGAGGGCACGGTGGGTTCGGACGCGTTCAAGCGCGCGGTGGATCGCGAGCTGAACTACTTCGAGGAAGAGCTGCGCGTGGACCTGATCCGCCTGGCCGCGATCGACGAGGCGCCGCTGCACGAACCGGCGCTGGTGTCCAAGGCGATCACCCGGCTGGTGTTCGCGATGGGCGCCACCGCGATGGACCTGCCGCCGGAAAAAGACCCGGAACTGATCCGCCAGATCAGCGCGATGCTGCGCATGATCATCCTCGGCTCGCGCACGATCGCCGCCTCGGCGTAGCCGCGCCGCGCCGGCGCATGGGCCGTACGCCGCCGCCCTGAACGGTCTGTCGCTGTCTACGCATCCGTCCACAAGACCGTCTTGCGCATCGATCGGCGGGCCGTGGCGACGGGCGGAATGCCTCGCCGCATTCGCGCCTGACCCGCCGCCGACGGCCTCGCCCCGGTTTTGCGGGCGGATGCCGGGCGCGTGAGGAGAACACCACGCTTTGCGTGGCCGAAGGTATACAGTGGGAACACATATTCCGCAGGTGCGCGCAAGGCAAATGGAAAACCCCGCGCTATCTGCGACGGTCGCCGCGCTCGCACGACTGGCCGCCGACGGCGCGGAAGCGTCGACGATCGCGGCGTCCATCACGTCGACGTGGCGGCAGATCGAACAGGCGCTGACGCCGATCCTGGGCGCACGCGGCGTGGCCGCGCTGTTCAAACGCGCCCTGTTCCTGAGCAAGGACCGCTTCCCGTGGCTGGAAGAGGCCTTCGCCGCGACCGAGGCGTCCAGCGAACAGGGGGCGCTCGACGTCTTCGGCCTGGTACTGAGCCGGCAAGGCGCCGCCATCGCGGCCGCTGGTGCTGGCGCCTTTCTTTCGACCTTTCATGGCGTGCTGGTCAGCATGATCGGCGCAACCCTCACCGAACGGCTTTTGCAGTCGGTGTGGGTCACCTTTTCCAGCGGACCTCCCGCGCAGGACATCTCTTCATGAGCAGCAAAGTCGCCATTCACTGCCTGCAGACCGGCGTTCCCGGACTCGACGCGGTCTTGGGTGGAGGATTGCCCGAATTCTCGTTCAACCTGATCGCCGGACCGCCCGGCTGCGGCAAGACCACGCTCGCGCACCAGATGATGTTCGCGCTGGCCACGCCGGAGCGTCCGGCACTGTACTTCACCGTGCTCGGCGAGCCGCCGCTGAAGATGCTGCGCTACCAGCAGCAGTTCGACTTCTTCGACGCCGCCGCGATCAACGCCACGATCCACTTCGTCAACCTCTCCGAGGAAACCCTGGCCGGCGATCTGGACCGGGTGCTGGCGCGCATCGTCGCCGAGGTGGAGGCGCACGGCCCATCGCTGGTGTTCGTCGATTCGTTCCGCTCGGTGGCGCTGGCCAGCACCGCCGACGGCAACCTGCACAACAACCTGCAGCGCTTCATCCAGCAACTGGGCATGATGATGACCAGCTGGCAGGCGACCACGTTCCTGATCGGCGAATACTTCGTCGAGTCCGATCCCAATCCGGTGTTCACCGTGGCCGATGGGCTGATCTGGTTGCGGCAGAGCGTGCAGCGCAACTCGATGGTGCGCAAGATGGAGATCATGAAGATGCGCGGCAAGCCGTCGCTGCCGGGACTGCACACGTTCCGCATCGACGGTTCCGGCGTGCGCGTGTTCGCGCCGGTGCCGGCGCTGCCGCTGGGCGCACCGGCGCCACAGGCCGGCGCGCGCCTGCCGATGGGCGTGCCGGAACTGGACGCGATGCTCGGCGGCGGCCTGCCGCAGGGCTATTCGCTGCTGGTGGCCGGTCCGTCCGGCTCCGGCAAGAGCCTGCTCGCCGCCGCGTTCCTGGCCGAAGGCGCGCGCCAGGGCGACAGCGGCGTGCTGGTCGCCTTCGAGCAGCAGCCGCGGCGTTCGCGCATCCCGGCGCTGGCGGCGTTGATCGACAGCGGCCAGGTCGGCGTGGTCGACAGCCGTGCGCCGGACCTGTCGATCGACGAGATCCTGCTGTTGCTGGTCGCGGAGATCGAGCGGCTCGGCGCCACCCGCGTGGTGATCGATTCGCTGTCCGCGTTCGAGCTGGCGTTGGCGCCGACGTTTCGCCAAGACTTCCGCGAATCGCTGTCGCGCATGGTGGTGGCCCTGGCCGCGACCGGCGTCACCGTGCTGATGACCTCGGAACTGGAAGACCGCTACACCGACCTGCGCTTCAGCCCGTACGGCACCGCGTTCATGACCGATGCGATCATCGTGCAGCGCTACATCGAGGTGGAAAGCCGCTTGCGCCGGGTCATGGCGGTGGTCAAGGTGCGCGCCAGCGCACACTCGGACGCGCTGCGGGAATTCCATATCGACGACACCGGCATCCGCATCGGCGCGGCGCTGCCGCAACAGGAAGGCCTGCTCGGCGGCCGGCCGATGCGCAAGTCCGGCGTGCACGACGCCCTCGACACGAGCTGACCCAGCATGCAGACGCCTCCGGAACAGCCCACCATCGATGTAGCCCGGCTCGAGCTCTCGCATCTGCGCCGCCAATCGTTGGTCGCGCGGCTGGAGTTGCACCGGCTGCAAGCGGACCTGAGCGCGCTGAAGGACCATGCGTCGCACGAGCTTGCGACCGATCTGAAAGCGGCCAACGAACGCCTGGTGTTGACCACGCTGCGCGCCCAGGCGCAGGTAGCGACCTACGAACTGGCGCTGGAGGACGCGACGCGCCATGCCAAGCGCGACGCACTGACCGGTCTGCCGAACCGTGAACTGCTGTTCGAACGGCTCAACCAGGCCATCACCGCGGCGCACGCGCAACATAGCCGCATCGCCGTGCTGTTCCTGGATCTGAACGAATTCAAGCAGGTCAACGACCTGCTCGGACACGCCACCGGCGATGTGTTCCTGCGCCTGGCCGCCGAACGCATCAGCAGCATCGTCGATGCGCATGTCACCGTGGCGCGCTACGGCGGCGACGAGTTCGTCGTGGTGCTGACCGGGCTGAGCACCAAGGCCTATGCCGCGGCGACGGCGACCGCGCTGATCGAGGCCTTCGCGCAGCCGGCGGTCGCCGGCGAGGACACGCTGCGGCTCGGCGTGAGCATCGGCATCAGCCTGTATCCGGACCACGCCGACAACGTCGAAGCCTTGCTGATGCATGCCGACGACGCCATGTATTGCGCCAAACGCCTGTCGACGGCGCGCTTCGAGTTCTACGATCCGCGCCTGGTCGGCGAACTGCATGCGCACCGCAACGCGTTGGGCGCCAAGACATGGGCAATCGACGCAGACCCGACCGCCTCCGCGCACGAGAGCGAACGACATGCGCAGCTGCGCCAGGCCAACGAGCACCTGGTGCTGGCCGCGTTGAGCGCGCAGGAGCTGCAGGCGGGCGCCGAGAAGGCCTACCAGCGGCAAAGCGAATTCCTGGCGTTCGTGGCGCACGAACTGCGCAATCCGCTGACCCCGATCGGCATTGCCGGATCGATGCTGGCCACCCTGCCCCCCGACAATCTGCTGCGCATGCAACGGATCATCGAGCACGAAGTCGCGCACATGGCGCGCCTGATCGGGGATCTGCTCGACCTGTCGCGGGTACGCACCGGCAAGCTGCGCTTGATCAAGGAACCGATGGACCTGCGCGAAACCGTCATGGAAGCGGTCAATGCCTGCCGTCCGGCGATGAACGCGCGCATGCAGACACTGGCATTGAACACCCCCGAGCACGCGCTGGAGATTTCCGGCGACCGCGTGCGCCTGTCGCAGGTACTGCGCAATCTGCTCGACAACGCCTCCAAATACACACCCGAGCACGGCCAATTGACGCTGGAACTGCAGCAGCTCGCCGATCAGGCGCTGCTGATCGTCTCCGACACCGGCATCGGCATCTCCGCGCAAGCCCTGCCGCTGGTGTTCGAACCGTTCGTGCAGGACACGCATGCGATCGGTTTCAACAGCGGCGGCATGGGCATCGGATTGACCGTGGTGCGCGAGATCGTGACCGCACACGGCGGCACGGTGGTCGCCAGCAGCGCCGGACTGGATCACGGCAGCGCGTTCAGCGTGTCGCTGCCGCTGTAGCCGACACGCACGCGGCGCAGCATCGCTGCACACACGATGACGACGCGATCTTGGCCGTGCCTTTACCCACCGACGTGCAAGGTGTTCCTTCCCCCGAAGCAGGACACCGCCATGCCGGTTCCAAACTATCCCTACCCGCCCTTCAAGACGCAGCAGCAGTCGTTCCCCGGCCTGACCGACAAGATGGATCCGAAGCCGGACCACGGCGAGGACAGCTACCTCGGCCACGGCCTGCTGCAGGGCAAGCGCACGCTGATCACCGGCGGCGACAGCGGCATCGGCGCGGCGGTGGCCATCGCCTATGCGCGCGAAGGCGCCGATGTGGCCATCGCCTATCTGCCGAGCGAGCAACACGACGCCGAGCGTATCGGCAAGCTCATCGAAGCCGCCGGCGTGCGCGTGCTGCTGCAGCCCTGCGACGTCAGCGACCGCGCGCAGGCACAGGCATTGATCGCAACCGTGGCCGAACGTTTCGGCGGGCTCGACGTGCTGGTCAACAACGCCGCCTACCAGCGTTACTTCCACAGTTTCGAGGAGATCACCCTCGACGAGTGGGAGAAGACCTTCGCCACCAACGTGCACGCGCCGTTCCACCTGGTGCAGCTGGCGGTGCCGCATATGCCCGAAGGCGGTTCGATCATCAACACCGCCTCGGTCAACTCGAAGAAGCCGACCCCGAACATCCTGCCCTATTCCAGCACCAAGGGCGCGGTCGCCAACCTGACCATCGGCCTGGCCGGCTTGCTCGCCGACAAGAAGATCCGGGTCAACGCGGTATTGCCCGGTCCGATCTGGACCCCGTTCATTCCCGCCGGCATGGACGAAGAGTCGGTGAAGGAGTTCGGCTCGCAGACCCCGTTCGGCCGCCCAGGACAACCGGCGGAACTGGCCTCGGCCTATGTGCTGCTCGCCGCCGATACCTCCAGCTACACCTCCGGCACCCTGCTCACCATTGCCGGCGGCGCGGTCACGTTGTAGCCGCGGCAGCGCGGCCGGCCGATTGCCGCGACAGCGGCGATCCCTGGCCGCTATCGTCATTGCGAAGCCGCCGCACCGGCGGTTTCGCCTCGCTGCGCAGAATCCCCGCGTAGCACACCCTGGAAAAAAGCGGCCACGCCAGCGCGGTTACGCGCGTCCATGCGCACCGCGCACGTCAGCATGCACACAAACGGCGAAACCGCGCTGCGGCGCGCGATGTTTCCGCGGTGCCGAAGAGGCGTCTTCCTCCGGCATCGGCCACCACGACCGTGGTGGCGCCCATTGCCGCGTTCAGCGTTTTCCAGGCCGCACCCCCATGCGGACGCTCATCGCAAAGCATTCACCCTGCATTGCATTCGCGCTAACGCGGCGAGGTCTAGCGTGGGGCCTCAGCAGGGGAATACGGCAGACGCTTGTCGCAGCGAACGCGCGGCGCCCTCATCTGGAGACACGTTCATGGCCCGAAGCAACACCGAGCGCTTGTTGAAATGGCTGCAGGACGCTTACGCAATGGAACGGGAAGCGAACACGATGCTGACCGCCACCGCAGGCCGCCTGGAGCACTATCCGGAGCTCAAGGCGCGCATCCAGCAGCACATCGCCGAGACCCGCGACCAGTCCGAGCAGGTGAAGCGCTGCATCGAACTGCTCGATGGCTCGGTGCCCACGCTCAAGGGCGCCGTGGCCAGCGTGCTGGCGACGCTGCATGCCGCCGGCAATTCGATGATGAGCGACGAAGTGGCCAAGAGCCTGGGCATCAGCTATGCCTTCGAACACATGGAGGTGGCCGCGTATCGCGCGCTGGTCATCGCCGCCAAGGAAGCCGAGCAAGCGCAGATCGCGCGGATCTGCGCGGCCATTCTCGACCAGGAGATCGCCATGGCCGAGTGGCTGATCGAACACCAGGAGGCCACGATACTGGCCTTCCTGAAACGCGAGCGAACCGAAGGCCGGACCGCCAAACACTAGGCGGCCGGGCAGGACCGTTGCACGCACCATCCCGCACGCCCTCATCACCCAACCACGGAGATCCATCGACATGGCCATCAAGACCATCGACGACCTGTTCCTGCACGAACTGTCCGACATCTACAGCGCGGAGAAGCAACTGTCCAAGGCATTGCCGAAGCTCGCCCGCGCATCCACCGATCCGGCGCTGCGCGCGGCGTTCGAGACGCATCTGGAAGAAACCCAGGGCCAGATCGAGCGCATCGACCAGATCGTGGAGAAGCTCGAGCTGCGCCTGAAGCGCATCAAGTGCGCGGCGATGGAAGGCCTGGTGGAGGAAGGCAAGGAAGTGATCGAATCGATCGAGGCCGGCCCGGTGCGCGATGCCGCGCTGATCGGCGGTGCGCAGAAGGTCGAGCACTACGAGATCGCCTCCTACGGCACGCTGGCGGCGATGGCCAAACAGCTGGGCAAGGCCGATGCGCTCAAGCTGCTGCTGGAGACGCTGCAGGAAGAGAAGTCCACCGACGAAAAGCTGACCCTGCTCGCCGAGCAAGGCGGCAACCAGGCGGCCGCGCAGAAGCGCAAGGCCGCCTGATCGCCCCACCGCGGCGCCGATTCCCGGCGCCGCGGCTCCTGGACGCCGCCACCGGCAGCATGCCGAATCGCTCCTGGGCCTGGGCATTTTTGCAAAGGCATGCAGCAAACCGATGAGACGTTTCGTACAGGCCTTCGGCATCGGGGACGCCCTGCCCGCGCAGTTGGACCCACCACTGCGTGCGGGGCTTGCGGCCTATCCTGACCACTACACCCTGGGCAAGGGCGACGTCGCCACGGCGCTGGTCTGCCGCGATGGGGCCGCCCAGGCGGAGCGCCTGCAATGGAGCATCGTGCCGCGCTGGTCGAAGACGCCGGACACGCCCTACACCACCGTCACCGCGCGGCTGGAGCGCGCAGCGCGCAGTCGCATCTTCGCTGCGCCGTGGAAGAGCCAGCACTGCGTGATCCCGCTGTCCGGCGACTGCAAATGGGACCACAGCCGAAAGCCGGCGCAGCCGTATTACATCCACCACGCCGAGGGCGAAGTGCTGTTGGCAGCCGGATTGTGGGAGCGCGGCGAACCGGCCTTGCTCAGCTTCAGCGTGCTGACCCATGCCAACGCCGCGATTCCCCCGCCGCTGACCGCGGATGGACCGATCTTCCTGAGCGGCGAGCGTTGCCGCAGCTGGCTGCGCGGGCCGCGCCTGTTCCCCACGGCGTTGCTGGCGCGGGCACCGTAACCGCGGCTGCTGGCCTATCCGGTGTCGTCGGCCTACCAGCGCCGCGAGCGCAACGACCACACCTTGCTGGAGCCGGTGGACGCCGCTGCCGCGGCGCACGATGGCGGCGATGCGGAAGAGGAAGAGGACGACGCGTGACACGCGCGGCGTGGCGTGCTGCCCGCCGCGCCGGCGTCCATTGCGCTTGGCCACTGTGCAGAAACGACGACGCCGATGCATTGCGGCATCGGCGTCGTTTCAGGCCACGCGTCGGTTGCCGCCGCCGTGGCGCGGACTCAGAACTCTTCCCACTCCGAGCTTTCCACCAGCGCGCCGCCGGGCTTGCTCCGCGCCAGCGGGCGTGCAGCCGGCGCCGGCGCTTTCTTGACCGGCGCACGCGCGGCGGCGACCGCGCGGACCGGGGCCTGGACCGCCGCCGGCCTGGGCGCGAGCGCGGCCACCGGCCGGGCGGCGCCGGCGAGGCGGAACACCGCCACCGCGCGGGTCAGGTCCGAGGCCTGGTCTTCCATGCTCTTCGCCGCCGCGGTGGCTTCCTCCACCAGCGCCGCGTTCTGCTGGGTGGTCTCGTCCAGCTGCATCACCGTCTTGCTGACCTGCTCGATGCCCGAACTCTGCTCGGCGCTGGCCGCGGAGATCTCGGCCATGATGTCGGTGACCCGCTTCACCGAGGTCACCACCTCGGCCATGGTGGTGCCGGCACGCGCGACCAGGGTCGACCCCTGCTCCACTTCCTGCACCGAGTCGGAGATCAGGGTCTTGATCTCCTTGGCCGCCGCCGCCGAACGCTGCGCCAGCGAGCGTACCTCGCTGGCCACCACCGCGAAGCCGCGGCCCTGCTCGCCGGCACGCGCGGCTTCCACCGCGGCGTTCAACGCCAGGATGTTGGTCTGGAAGGCGATGCCGTCGATGACGCCGATGATGTCGGCGATGCGCGCGGAGGCGGCGCTGATCGAGGCCATCGTGGTGACCACGTCCTCGACCACGCGGCCGCCGCTCTCGGCCACTTCGCCGGCGCCCAGCACCAACTGGTTGGCCTGGCGCGCGCTGTCGGCGTTCTGCTTGACCGTGGAGGTCAGCTCTTCCATCGACGCGGCGGTCTCTTCCAGGCTCGCCGCCTGCTGCTCGGTGCGCACCGACAGATCGCTGTTGCCGCTGGCGATCTCGCCGGCCGCGGTGTTGATCGACTCGGCCGAACGCTGGATGCCTTGCACGATCGTGGTCAGCTGCTCGGCGGTGCGGTTGGCGGCATCGGCCAGCTGCCCGAACGCGCCCTCGTAGCGCACGTCCACGCGCTGCGACAGATCGCCGTCGGCGATCGCGCCCATGATCCGGCCCACGTCGGCCAGGCCGCTTTCGGCCTGCCGCATCAGCCGGTTCAGCGCTTCCACCATTTCCTTGAACGCGAACTGGTAGCGCGCCTCGTCGCCGCGTGCGGAGAAATCGCCGCGTGCGGCCGCGTCGGCCAGGCGCGCGATGTCGCCGTTGATCGCCGACAGGTTGCGCTTCACCGCATCCAGCGCTTCGTGCAGCGCGGCGCGCTGGCCCGGCAGGCGGCGCATGTCGCGGCGCAGATCGCCGCGGCCGTACTCGCCCATGATCGTCATCGCCTCGATGATCGCGTCCAGATGTTCGAACAGCGCGGTGTTCATGCCGTGCGCCAGGGTGCCGTAATCGCCGGGGAAATCCTCCGGCATGCGGTGGCTGATGTCGTCGCCCTGCTGCAGCCGCACCAGGGTCTGCATCTCGCCGTTGAAGCGCTGCAACTGGGTCTGCATCTGCTGCATGCTGGCCATCAGCTGCCCGGTCTCGTCGCGCGACTCCACCTTGATCGTGTTGTCGAAACGGCCCGAGGCGATGGCCTCGGCGGTGCGCGTGGCCGCGCGCAGCGGGGTGACGATGGCGCTGGCGATCAGCCAGCACAGCCCGACCACCAGGCCGACCAGGGCCGCGCCGATCCCGGTCAGGATCTTGGTGAAGCCCAGCGCCTCGACCTGGATGTCCTCGGCGTACACGCCCATCACCAGCACCCAGTTCCACTGCGGGTACAGCTTGGCGTAGCTGATCTTCGGCAGCTGTTCCTGCTTGCCCGGCTTGGGCGAGTTGTAGTAGCTGAAACCGTCGCCGCTGGTCAGCGCGGTGCGGATATCGCGATACACGTATTCGCCGGCATCGCTCTTGTAGTCGGTCATGTCGGTGCCGACCTTGCGCTTGGGATGCATCAAGATGCGCATCTGCGGGTCGACGATGAAGAAATAATCCACGCCGCCGTTGGTCTTCATGTCGGCCAGCGTCGCTTCCGCCGCCTGCTTGGCCTGCGCCAGGGTGATCTCGCCGCGCCTGGCCTGGTCGGCGTAGTGCTGCATCACGCTGATGCCCATGTCGACCTGGGTCTTCACGGTCTGCTTGCGCGCGGCGACCAGGTCCAGGTATTGCAGGCGCGCGGCGGCGACCGCGAGCAGGATCACGCCGATGGCGAGCAGGGTGCACAGCACCACGAACTTGCGCGTCATCGGCAGGTTGGCGATGCGGCGACGCAGAAAATCGATGGGATTCATAACAATCCTGGTAGCGATGGCACGAAGGCGTATGCGCTGATATCGGCCGCAGTCATTTCAAACTTGACGCCGTTCGTCGTACGAAGCTGAAGATGTTGCGGTCGACCATACAATACGCACCGGTATGGAGAAACGGATCGGGACGCAGCGCTGGATCCGCCTGCGGCCGCGCGCGTGTTCCGGGCATTGCGCGCCATCGGCTACCGGGGTGGAGGCCTCCACGGCCGGCCCTAGCCAGCGCGCGCGTGCACCGGTTGCGGCTCTGGCCGGCGTTCGCGCTGGCGGGCGCTCGCCGCTTCGCCGGCATCGCCGTGCCACACCAGCCGGTGGAAATCGAACCCGGACTGCAGGCGCGGCTTGACCACGTTGAAAAACGGCGAGACGTCGAAGTCGCGCGGCAGGTACAGGCTGTGGTGGCGGTTGTGCAGGATTTCCGCGTCCTGCGCGTCGGGCACCGGCACGCTGCCGATCTCCGGCAGGATCGGATAGCGGATGGCGCCGAAGGCCTGCGCCAGCAGGGTCGAGCAGATCGCCTTTGTCGGCGCGCCGCTGCCCAGCTCCAGGAAGCGGCGCTTCACCGACGACGGCAGCGGCGGGGTGCGGATCAGGTAGCGCGCCAGGTCGAAGATGTTCTTCAGGTCGTAGCTGTTGCCGACGCGGCTGACCATGTAGTCGACCACCGCCTCGATCTCGTCGGCGCCCAGTCCCACCGGGCGGCAGATGCGCGTGTGCAGCCCGGCGAATTCGTTCAGCCCGACCAGGCGCACGCCGACGTTGATGTCCACGTCGCAGAGGGTCGGCGCGTCTGTGCCGTCGGCCGGTCCCAGGTGGTCGCCGATGTACAGCGCCGCATGCGACCAGGTGGATTGGCTGAGGTACTTGATCGCGGTCGAGAAGCGGCTGTTGCCCTCCACCAGCAGCACGTCGCCCTTGCGCAGCGCCGCCTGCAGCAGCTGCGGCGGGCTGGTCGGCAGTTCCGAGCGGTGCCGGCGCGGCTTGGACAGGAACTTGGCCAGGTGGCGACCCAGCAGGCGTGGCAGGGACAACATGCGCGTGACCTCATGGACGGCCCGATCCGAGCGGCGAAAGCGACTTCGCCTGTCGATGATGACGGCGCCGCCGGGAAATTCTTGAGCGCTGCCGTGGCCGGCGTCTTTCCTTCTTCCCCTGGGAGCCGAGTTCACCACGCTGTGGCAGGCGGTCGACGGCCATTGGCGCATGCGCCGCATCTACCGCCATGCGCACGCCGCGGTGGCGTAAGTGGCGCCCGCCATGCACCTGACCTTGGCGCCCGGCATCCTGGCCAGCTAAGCCGGCCACTACCCCGGCAAGCGCGTCGGCGACATCCGCCTCGCCGTGGAAGGCGGCCACAACGCCGACGCGCTTCTTCGCCGAGGAACGCGACTGCGCTTCGCGTTCGCTCCGGCAGCGGATGCACGCATGCGCGAGCTGAGCGTGTACGAGAACGCTGCCGCCGTGGAGACCGCAACCGCGCCGTGAGCGACGGCGGCGACACTGCGACGCCGCTGCGCGCAGCGCCATCGCGTACGGCGGTCACGGCCGATGCAGCACGGCCCCTTCGATGAAGTCCGCGGTGCTGCGTTTCAGGTAGACCTGATACGTGCCCTGCCCGGCCACCGGCACGTCGAAGCTGTCGCCTGGCGACAGCCCTGCGCGCTCGACCGGCGCCCCCTCGCGCGGCGTCGCCCGCAGCCGCGTCTTGGCGCCGTCCGTGCCGCGCGTCGCATTGGTCAGCGTCAGCGCGCCATCCCATAGCACGCGGCTGTCGCCCGGCAACAGGCTGAACTCGATGAATGGCGAACTGGCCTTCGGCCGGCACGCAGCGGCCTGCGCTTCGGCCAAACGCCGCTCCAGCGGCTTGACCTCGACGTACTGCACGAACCCGTAAGTGCCGCCGACCAGCACCAGCACCGCCGAGACCTCGGCGGCGGCTCGCTTGAACGACAACGTCTGCCACCATTTCTGCGCAGGGAGTTGCGGCGGCTGGCGGTTCGCTCGGCTCATGCGCCACGCTAATCGTCGCCGCGCGCCGTTGTCTGCCAGCACTGCTTGCGCTGCAAATCTGCAGCTACCTCCGTCTACATATCGATCCACAACGGGCTGCATCGGCCGGCGAATGGCGCCCGCGCCAAGCAGCGAACGCCTGTTCGCGGGTACGGCATATGCCGCAACCAGCGGCATGGGCATCCGATCGACAGAGCGACGCCGCGTCGCCCGGAGGCTGCGCAAGAGCAACTTTCCGCTGAACGAGGGGGCTTGAAGTAAAGACGTCCGCCATTAAATATACACTTGAACATTTAAACATGGCACGCCAGCATGACCACGAAGCGCTCCCCGCGACCACGCGGCCGCCCGCCCAAAGACCAGGCCGATGGTCGCCAGGCGCTGCTCGCGGCAGCCACCGAAAGCTTCGCCCGGCATGGTTTCGATCGCGCCAATCTGCGTACAATCGCCGCGGCCGCGGGAGTGAGTCCCAATCTGGTGCGCGTGCATTTCGGCAACAAGGCGCAGCTGTGGGAGGCGTGCGTGCACCAGCTGGCCCAGGACCTGAGTCCAAGGCTTGCGGCGATGGCGCAGCTGACCGAGCACGACCAGCGCGCGCTGCTGGATCGGCTGACAGACGCCATCCTGATCATGGCCGCGTTCTACGAGGCCCATCCGCCGGTCCGCGACTTCGTCGCGCGGGTGGTCTCCGAGCGGCCCGAGCGCGCCGCCGTCGTCGCCGAGCAATTGCTGCGTCCGGCCTACGAGGCCGGGCACGCATTGGTCCTTGCCTGCATCGAGGCCGGCATCGTGAAGGCGACGCATCCGGCGCTGTTCTTCGTGCTGCTGAACAGCATGCTGAGCCAGCCGCCGGAGTTCCCGCAGTTGCTGGCGCGGCTGGCGCCGGAGATCGGCGCCGACGAGGCGCGGACGCGGCTGGTCGACACCGTGCTCGCCACCCTGCTGCATCCCCCGCATCGCGATACCGGTGGCGCACCGGTCGCCACGCTGCGCTCTCCCCAGGAAGGCACCCCATGACGGACGCAATCCCGCAACCGCGCTCGCTGCCGCTGCTCGGCAATTTCCACCATCTCGATGGCGATGCGCCGGTGCAGAGCCTGATGCGGCTGGCCAAGGTGCACGGCCCGATCTTTCGCCTGAACAGCGGTCCGCTGTCGCTGACCGTGCTGAGCGGACAGGACCTGGTGGACGAGGTCTGCGACGAAACCCGCTTCGAGAAGAAATTGCACCGGCCGCTGCAGACGCTGCGCGACCTCGGCGGCGACGGCCTGTTCACCGCCTACAACGACGAACCCAACTGGGCCAAGGCGCACCGGCTGCTGATGCCTGCGTTCGGCCCGATCGGCGTGCGCGCGATGTTCGGGCGCATGGAGGACATCGCCGAACAGATGCTGCAGCGCTGGGAGCGGTTCGGCCCGGACGCGGTCATCGACGTGGCCGACAACATGACCCGGCTGACGCTGGACACGATCGCGTTGTGCGCCTTCGACTACCGCTTCAACAGTTTCTACCAGAACGAGATGCATCCCTTCGTCGCGGCGATGGTGGGCGCGTTGGCCGAGGCCGGATCGCGCGCGCGCCGGCCCGACATCGCCAATCGCCTGCTGGCGCCCGGCCGGCGCCGCTACGAGGCCGACCTGGCGATGATCCGCAGCGTCGCCGACACCTTGATCGCCGAGCGCCGGGCCGACCCGGACGCGGCCGCGCGCGAGGACCTGCTCAACCTGATGCTGTACGGACGCGACCAGGCGACCGGCGCAGCGCTGTCGGACGAGAACATCCGCTATCAGATGGTGACCTTCCTGATCGCCGGCCACGAGACGACCAGCGGCCTGCTCTCGTTCGCGCTGTATCTGCTGCTGCGTCATCCGGCGGCGATGGCGCGCGCGCGCCAGGCGGTGGACGCCGCGCTGGGCACGCAGCCGCCGCAGGTCGAGGACCTGGCCAAGCTGCGCTACATCGAGCAGATCCTGCAGGAAACCCTGCGGCTGTGGCCGACCGCCCCGGCGTTCGCGGTCGCGGCGCGCGAGGCGACCACGCTGGCCGGCCGCTATGCGGTGACGCCGCAGGACACCCTGCTCGTGCTGATTCCCACCCTGCACCGGGACCCGAAGGTGTGGGAGGACCCGGAGGCGTTCCGGCCGGAGCGCTTCGCGCCCGACGCGGCCGAACGGCTCCCGCCCAATGCCTGGAAACCGTTCGGCAACGGCGCGCGCGCCTGCATCGGGCGCGGCTTTGCGATGCAGGAGGCGCAGCTGGTGCTGACGATGATCCTGCAACGGTTCGACCTGGACCAGGTCGATCCGAACTACCAGCTCGAGATCGCGGAAACCCTGACGCTGAAGCCGGACGGCTTCCGCATCCGCGCGCGCCGGCGCGACGACGTCGCCCTGCGCCGCCGCAGCGCGGTGCCGTCCGCGCCGCAGAAAGTCCTGGCACCGGCCACCGCGCCGGCCGCCGCCAGCGCGGCCACGGGCTCGCCGCTGCTGGTGCTGTACGGCGGCAATTCCGGCTCGTGCGAAGCATTCGCGCAGCGCATCGGCGGCGATGCGGCAGCGCAGGGCTATGCGCCGGTGGTCGCGCCGCTGGACGACCATGTCGGCCGCCTGCCGCGCGACGGCGCGGTGGTGGTGGTCACCTCCTCCTACGAAGGCCAGCCGCCGGACAATGCGCGCCGCTTCCTCGCGTGGGTCGAAACGCTGGCCCACGGCGATCTGGCCGGCGTGCGCTACGCCGTGTTCGGATCCGGCAACCGGCAATGGGCGCGTACCTACCAGGCGATTCCGAAACGGGTCGATGCCGCGCTGGAGGCGGCCGGTGCCGCACGATTCAGACCCCGCGGCGAAACCGATGCCGGCGGCGATTTCTTCGGCGGCTTCGATGCCTGGTATGCCGGGCTGTGGGCGGATCTCGGCCTGGCGCTGGGCAAGGCGACGATGGAGCAGACCGCGCAGGCGCTGGAGGTGGACATCGTCCCGGCCGCGCGGCTCGGCGCGCTGCGGCTGACCGAACTCGACCAGGGACGCATCGTCGACAATCGCGAACTGGTCGACATGTCCGCAGCGTTCGCGCGCTCCAAGCGCCACATCGAGATCGCGCTGCCCGAGGGCATGCGCTACCGCACCGGCGACTATCTCGCGGTGCTGCCGCGCAACCCCGCCGCGCAGGTCGAGCGCGTGCTGCGGCGCTTCGGCCTGGCCAGCGATACCCAGGTCATCATCGGCCAGCGGCCTGGCGCGGCATCCGGCCTGCCCAGCGGCTATCCGGTCGCGCTGGCGCAGGTGCTCGCCGACTACGTGGAACTGGCGCAACCGGCCACGCGCGCGCAGGTCGCGCAACTGGCCGCCGCCACGCGCTGCCCGCCCGATCGCGCCGCGCTGGAAACGCTGGCCGCCGAGCCGGCCTATACCGACCAGGTGCTCGCCAGGAAGACCAGCCTGCTCGATCTGCTGGAGCGCTTCCCCGCCTGCGAACTGGCGCTGGGCGCGTTTCTCGGCGCGCTTCCGCCCATGCGCGCGCGACAATACTCCATTTCCTCCTCGCCGCTGCGCGACCCGGCGCAGTGTTCGCTGACCGTGGCGGTGCTCGACGCACCGGCACTGTCCGGGATCGGGCGACGCCGCGGCGTGGCCTCCACCTATCTGGCCGGCCTGGAGGCAGGCGCGCTGGTGTCGGTCGCGGTGCGGCCTTCGCAGGCGAGCTTCCACCCGCCGGAAGATCCGGCCACGCCGATCATCCTGGTCTGCGCCGGCAGCGGCATCGCCCCGTTCCATGGCTTCCTGCAGGAGCGCGCGATCCAGAAGGCGGGCGGGCGCGAGGTCGGCGAAGCCTTGTTGTTCTTCGGCATCGACCATCCCGACGTCGACTGCCTGTACAAGGCGGAATTGCAGCGCTGGCAGGAGATGGGCGTGGTCGATGTGCGCCTCGCCTTCTCGCAGGCGCCGCAGGACGGCGTGGCCTATGTCCAGCACCGCATGTGGCAGGACCGCGAGCGCGTGTCGGCGCTGTTCCAGCAAGGCGCCACCGTGTTCGTCTGCGGCGACGGCGAGCACATGGCGCCGGCGGTGCGCGACACCTTCGTGCGCATCTACCGCGACAGCATGGGGGTCAGCGCCGAAGACGCCAACACCTGGGCCGACCGCATCGAACGCGAACACGGCCGCTATGTGGCGGATATCTTCTCGTGACGGCGAGGACGGCGAGCGCGTGTTTGCTGCATCCGTATGCGGGCAAGGAAACACGCAGGCGCGTCCACGTCCGCTGCCGCAGCGCGCCGGCAGACGTGGACGATGGCGCAGGGCCTGCCTGCGCCATCGCCCATGCAAGGCTACTTCTTCAACGACGCATCGTCGCCGGACTTGGTCGCGGCCGCGTCCTCGGCCGGACGGTCGCGATTCTTCTTCGCCCGGGTGATCAGATACATGGCCGATCCGATGAACAGGATGAACAGTCCGGCGACCCATGGCATCAGCGTGGTGTCCATGCAAAGCTCCGTGGTTGTGCGGCCCCTAACACACCACATCGCGGGTGAAGGGCTTGCTAGCCTGTGCCCGCAGCCGCGCGAGCGCGTCGTCCACTCAGGAGCGTTCGGATGATCAGCAAGAACACGATTTGCCTCTGGTTCGACGGCACCGCGCTGGAGGCCGCAACGTTCTACGCCGCCACCTTCGCCGACAGCGCGGTCAAGGCCGTGCACCGCGCACCGGGCGACTATCCTGCGGGCAGGCAGGGCGAGGTGCTGACGGTCGAGTTCAGCGTGCTCGGCATCCCCTGCCTCGGCCTCAACGGCGGCCCGGCGTTCCCGCACAGCGAGGCGTTCTCGTTCCAGGTGGCGACCGACGACCAGGCCGAAACCGACCGCCTGTGGAACGCGATCGTCGGCAACGGCGGCCAGGAAAGCGCCTGCGGCTGGTGCAAGGACAAGTGGGGCCTGTCGTGGCAGATCACCCCGCGCGTGCTGACCGCCGCGATCGCCGATCCGGATCCCGCCGCGGCCAAGCGCGCGTTCGAGGCGATGATGGGCATGACCCGGATCGACATCGCCGCGATCGAAGCCGCATGGCGCGGCTGAGACGGCACGGGATCGAGCCGGGAGCCGGTGCCTGATGGATCGAGATCGCCACTCGCCTACCCGTTCGCCGCTGCTCGACCTGCGCCATTGCCCTCCCATCGCCTCGATCACACTCCGATGAAAAACCCCTACTACAACGGCCCCATCAGCGACCACTTCGACGGGATGCGCTTCTTCAACCCCGGCCAGCCGTCCATCGACAATTCGCTGGGAAAGGTACTGCGCTGGAAAGCCGCCATGGGCGCGGTACCGTGGCCCAAGCAGGTGCCGGTGAACCCCACCGTTCCTGCGCAGCGCAGCGATCGCATGCGCGTCACCATGGTCGGCCATGCCACCTTGCTGATCCAGGTGGCCGGCATCAACCTCCTCACCGATCCGGTCTGGTCGCAACGCGCCAGTCCCTCGCAAATCGCCGGTCCGAAGCGGGTCACGGCGCCAGGCGTGACGTTCGCGGACCTGCCGCCGATCGATGTGGTGCTGCTGAGCCACAACCACTACGACCACTTCGACATCGCGACCTTGCGCAAGCTGCATCATGCGCATCGCCCGCTGTTCGTGATGCCGCTGGGCAACGACCTGCTGCTGCGCAACAGCGTTCCCGAGGCACGGATCGCAACCGGCGACTGGCACGATCGGCTGCCGATCGGCGACACCGCGACGGCGACCCTCACCCGCGCCAACCACTGGTCCAGCCGCGGCGTGCGCGACCGCAGGATGGCGCTGTGGTGCGGCTTCTTCATCCAGACCGCGCGCGGCTCGCTCTGGTTCGCAGGGGACACCGCCTACGGCAATGGCGCCATCTTTCGCGAGATCCGCGCCAGGCACGGCGCCCCCGATGTGGCCTTGATCCCCATCGGCGCCTACGCGCCGCGCTGGTTCATGGCGCCGCAGCATGTCGACCCCGCCGAAGCCGTGCGCATCTTCCAGGACACCGGCGCCCGGCAGGCCCTGGGCATTCACTGGGGCACCTTCCAACTCACCGACGAAGCGCGCGAAGAGCCGCGCGAGAAACTGTCCGAAGCGCTACGGCTGGCGGGCATTGCCGCCGCCGGGTTCGTCGCCGCCGAACCCGGGCAGGTCTTCGACTTCGGCGATCTTCAGGACTGACGCCGGGTCGGCCTCCTCCCGCAAACGCGCTCGACCGATGCCGCATCGCTTCGGCGCGCCAGCCCTGCCGCCTGCGCATCGCGCATGCACGCACGCCGTCTGCGCAGGCGACGAGGACGGCAACGCCTCGACCCAGCACGCCTACCGGCACGGCACGCACAGCCGGCCCGATCCTGGCACTGGCGATATGCTGTAGACCGTTCCCGACAACCTGCAGCATGAGCCCGATCAAGTTCGGCATGTGGAGCACCATCCTGTTGCTCGGCAGCCTGCACGGCGTGCTGGGTGCGGTCTTGCTGTCGCTGGCCCCGGCCAACCGCAGCGCCAACCGCTGCCTGGCGGCGTTGCTGTTGGTGGTGGTGGCGCTGGTCACCCCGTACACGCTGGGCTACGCCGGCGTCTACGATGCCTATCCGCAGCTGACCTATGCGCCGTTCTTCTGGGAGTTGGCGATCGGCCCCCTGGTGTGGATGTACGTGCGCCAGCTGGCGCATGCGCGCCTGCCGCGCTACTGGTACTGCCACCTGCTACCCGGGGCGCTGCAAGGCCTCTACTACAGCGTGTTGTTCACCTGGCCGCTGTCGCGCAAGTGGGCCTGGGACGCGCAGGTCCAGCAGCCCTGGGTGCAGCCGGCGCAGGACGCGCTGGTGCTGGTGTCGCTGGCCGTCTATCTGGGCCTGGCCTGGCGCCAGTACCTGGACTATCAACGCTGGCTGGAACAGCACAGCGGCGCGCGCGAGGAACTGCGGCTGTCCTGGCTGCGCGGCTTCCTGGTCGCCGCCTCGCTGCTGGTGCTGCTGCGGCTGGGGTTCACCGTCACCGATCGGCTGCTGCGGCCGCTGTCCTATTTCGACGAGTTCCCGCGCTACCTGGGCCTGGTGCTGTTGATGTACTACCTGGGCCTGGAAGGCTGGCGGCATGCGCGCGTCGCCTATCCGCGGCGCGCCTCGGCACAGCGCGCGACCGAGACCACCGCGGCGGTGCCAGAGACAGCGCAGCCCGTCGAGCCGGACACAGCCGCAACGGCCGGCGCAGGCACGGAGAAGGACTGGGCTGCACTGGGCCAACGCTTTGCCGCGCAGGTGGCCGCGCAAGGCTGGTGGCGCGAGCCGGAGCTGAGCCTGGGCGAACTGGCGCGGCGCCTGGGCACCAACAGCAATTACCTGTCGCGCGCCTTGAACGAAGGCCTGGGCCAGAGCTTCAGCGAGTTCCTCAACCGCCAGCGCATCGCCGAGGCGCAGGCGCTGCTGGCCGGCAGCGACGACGTGCTGGCCATCGCCCTGCGCGTGGGCTTCGGCTCCAAGGCCAGCTTCAATCGCGTGTTCCGCGCCTACGTCGGCCGCACGCCCAGCGACTACCGCCGCGCGCAACGTCCCATCGCCTGAAAAACATGGCGCGCAGGCGCTTTTGAGTCGCCGCGATGGTGGCAGCCGCGCAGGCTGGGCGCTCTTCCGAGGATCGCCCATGCCCCCTCTCCTGCTTCGCCTGTGCGCCTGGCCGCTGTGCCTGGCGCTGCTGCTGTGTGCCCCGGCCGCGCATGGCGCCGTCGCAGCGCCCGCCGACCTCCCCGCCGATCCGCGCGCGGACAGCCCCCTGCCCGGCCCCGGCCTGGTCGCCGATGTCGACCTGCTGCGCCAGGCCTATACCGCCCTGCACCCGGGCCTCTACCGCTACGTCGGCGAAGCCGAGATGGCGCGCCGCTTCGATGCGCTGCGCGAGCAAGTGCGCAACGGCGCCACCCTGGGCCAGGCCTATCTGGCCTTTTCCCGGTTCACCGCAGGCATCCGCTGCGGCCACACCTATCCCAACTTCGCCAACCAGCCCGAGCCGATCCGGCGCGCCCTGTTCGAGCACGCAGGCCTGTTGCCGTTCCAGTTCGCCTGGCTGGACGGACGCATGGTGGTCACCCGCGATGGCAGCGTGCCGGAACGCCTGCCACGCGGCACGCAGGTGCTGGCGATCGACGGCGTCCCGGTCGAGCGCATCCTGTCTGCCCTGATGCAGGTGGCGCGCGCGGACGGCGGCAACGACGCCAAGCGCGTCGCGCAGATGCAGATCCAGGGCCGCGAACGGACCGAGGCGTTCGACGTCTATCTGCCGCTGCTGTTCCCGCAGATCGGGCGCAACCCGCTGCTGCGCGTGCAGCGTCCTGGCGAGAGCGCCCCGCGCACTCTGCGCGTGCAGGGCTTCACTCCCGCACAGCGCAGCGCGATGGCCAGTGTGCGCGAACGCGGCAGCAATGCACCGGCATGGACGATTCGCATGCAGACCCCGAAGTTGGCCGTGCTGAGCATGCCCGACTGGGCGCTGTACGACAGCGCCTGGGACTGGCGCGGCTTCCTGGACAGCACCTTCGCCGACTTGGATGCGCGCCAGGTGCCGGCGCTGGTGATCGACCTGCGCGGCAACGAAGGCGGGCTGGGCGAGGTCGGCAACGCACTGCTGGCGCACTTGACCGCCCAGCCCGTGCGCCTGCCGCAGCTACGCCAACTGGTGCGCTACCGGCGCGTACCCGACGCGCTCGCGCCGTACCTGACCACCTGGGATGCCTCCTTCCGCGACTGGGGCGACGCCGCGCAGGCCTATGACGGCCACTACTATTCCCTGACCCGCTGGCAACCAGTGACCGCGAACGTCGTCGTGCAGCCGCAGGCGCCGCATTACCGCGGCAAGGTGTTCGTGCTGATCGGCGCGGACAACAGCTCGGCCACATTCGGATTCGCCAGCCAGATCAAGGCCAGCAGCCTGGCGACGCTGATCGGCCAAAGCAGCGGCGGCAACCGCCGCGGCATCAACGGCAGCGCCTTCTTCTTCCTGCACCTGCCGCATTCGGGCATCGAACTGGATCTGCCACTGGTCGGCCAGTACCCGGCCGACGCGCAACCCGATGCCGGCATCGCACCGGATGTGGCGGTCGCACCCGGCATCGCCGATATCGCCGCGGGTCGCGATGTGGAAATGGCCGCTGCCCTGAAGGCATTGGCGGACATGCCGGGCGAGTCGCCTTCGTCGTCGCCAGGGCACTCGCGGTAACAGCGCTGCAGATCAGCGCGTTGCACCGGCCGATGTTCCTGCCACCGCTTGATGCCGCCATCGGCAGCACCACGCGCGCGATGCGGTCTTGCCGGCGTCTGCCTGCGACACGCTGGCAGCACGCCCACGAAGCGTACGCATCACCCAATCGGGCAAAGCGGCTTCTCCCCAGGCCACAACGTCAGCACCCGCACGCCCGTGCCCGTCACCGCCACGGTGTGCTCGAACTGCGCCGACGGCTTGCCGTCGCGCGTGTGCACCGGCCATCGATCCGGCAGCGCGCGCGCCGGGGCGCACCGCGGCGATGTCCTTCCCCATCGCGCCGCCCGCGTGCAGGTGGGCGGCGCGGGTCTGCGCTCGGTCAGAAACTCACGCGCCAGACGCTGTTGCCGACGTCATCGGCAATCAGCAGCGCGCCGTCCTTGTCCTGCGCCAGGCCGACCGGGGCGCCGAACAGCTGCGACTGGTCCTGCGAGTGGAAGCCGCTGACCACGGTCTGCGGCGGACCGGCCGGCCGCCCCTGCCGGAACGGCACGTAGACCACCTGGTAGCCGCTGAGCGGCGAGCGGTTCCAGCTGCCGTGCTCGGCCACGAACGCGCCTTCGCGGTACTTCGCCGGCAGCATCTCGCCGCGGGAGAACCACAGGCCCAACGCGGCCACATGCGAGCCCAGCGCGTAGTCCGGCTTGATCGCCCTGGCCACCAGGTCCGGCCGCTGATCCTTGACCCGCACATCCACGTTCTGCCCGTAATAGCTGTACGGCCAGCCGTAGAATCCGCCGTCCTGCACCGAGGTCAGGTAGTCGGGCACCAGATCGGCGCCGATCTCGTCGCGCTCGTTGGCGATCGCCCACAGCGCGCCGGTGTGCGGCTCCCACTGCAGTCCGGTCGGATTGCGGATGCCGGAGGCGAAGATGCGGCTGCTGGCCGAGGCGACATCCACTTCCAGCACGGCCGCGTGGCGGTACTCCACGTCCAGCCCGTTCTCGCCGATGTTGCTGTTGGAGCCCACGCCGACGTACAGCTTGCGGCCGTCGGGACTGGCCAGCAGCGCCTTGGTCCAATGGTGCTCGATCGTGCCGGGGAGATCGGCGAACAGCGTGCCGGCCGCGGTGATCTCGGTCTGGCCGGCGACGTAGGGGAACTTCATGATGCTGTCGGTGTTGGCGACGTACAGCGCATCGCCGATCAGCTGCACGCCGAACGGCGAGTGCAGCCCCTTCAGGAACGCATGCTGCTCCCACTTGCCGTCCGCGGTCCTGCGCAGCAGGGTGATGCGGTTGCCGCCCTTGGCGCTCTTGCCGGAACGGCCCTGGATCAGGCCGGCGATCAGCTGCTTGGGCGTGGTGACCGGCTCCATGCCCGGCGAGTTGGCCTCCACCACCAGCACGTCGTCGTTGGGCAGCACGTACAGCTGGCGCGGATGCTTCAGGCCGCCGGCGATCTTCTCGATCTTCAGGCCTGCCGCTACCGTGGGCGCCTGGCCCTCCTTCCAGCCCACGCCCTCGGGAACCCGCATCGGCGGCAGCAGGAAATTGCGGGCTTCCGGCAACGGCGGCGCGTTGCCCGACTGCTGGGTCGGTTCGAGCGAGGCCTTGCCGCTGCAGGCGGCCAGGGCCAGCGCGCAGCTCAGGGCGAAGGTGGACGTGCAGAGGCGCTTAGCCATGCGCGTAGCCCTCGCGCGATGTGATGCGGATGGCGATGAGCACATGCCCGATCGCGAGCAGCGCGACCGTGGCGATCGAGAGCCAGAGGCCCGCGGGGACCACCGCATACGCATCGCGGCTGTGCACGAAGGAGTTGAAGATGGCGGCGACGATGGCGAGCAGGTTCAGCCAGAAGTCGAGCCGTTCCGCCGGCAGCACCGAGCGTCGCGAGGTGATCCAGACCTGCACCAGGTTGATCAGGCGCGGCACGATGGCGATGACCAGGCCGATCGCGATCAGCCAGGCCGCCGCCTTGGTCCACAGCATCACCGCGCTGCGGGCGTAGACGATGTCGAAGATCAGCGCGGCGACGAAGCAGCCGAACGGGATGGGGTTGAGCAGGCCGTAGAGGGCGTTGGCCACCACGGAACGGCGCGCTGCAGTCTGCAGATGCATGAGACGGCTCTCGACGAAGGGAGGAATGGGGCGAATCGCCCGCTCACCACGAAACCGCGGAACGCTCCGCGGTGGTGGTGCGACCCACTATCTGCCCGTCTCTGTCTAGAGGGTGTCGCGATGGCACGGCGCAATCCGCCGTGTCGTCCGGACTCGCCGCTGCGGCCACACCCGCGATCGCAGCGCTACCCGAGCGCGGGAACGCTCGGCGCTCCGCTGCTCTCGCGCACCGACAGGCGCACCGGCGCGATCGTCCTGCGCGGCGCGGCGCGGTCGTCCAGTTGCGCGAGCACCAGCTGCGCCGCTTGCCGGCCGCGCGCGCGCGGCTGCGCGGCGAGCGTGGTCAGCGCCGGCGTGCTCACCGCGGCTTCGGGAATGTCGTCGAAGCCGGTGACGGCGAAGTCCTGGCCGGGCCGGATGCCGCGCGCCAGCAGGCCCAGCATCAGGCCCAGCGCGACCGTGTCGTTGTAGCAGACCGCCGCCGTCGGTGGCGCCGCGACGGCGAACAGCTCGCCGTGGCGCGCGGCCGCTTCCAGGCGGTTGGGCGCCGACTCGATCAGCCAGGCCGGGTCGACCGGCAATCCGGCGCTGCGCATCGCCTGCGCGTGGCCGGCGCGGCGCTGGCGGCACGAACTGGACGCGGCATGGCCGCCGTAGAAGGCGATGCGGCGGTGGCCGAGCGCGATCAGATGCTCGGTCGCCAGTTGCGCGCCGCGCTGGTTGTCCAGGCCGAGGAAGCCCCAATCGTCGGCGCCGGCGAGTTCGCGGTTGAACAGCAGCACGTTCGCGCGCGCGTCCAGCACCGTGTGCAGCTCGGCGGCGTCGCTGCCCTCGGCCGGCGACAGGATCACGCCCGCCGGCGTATGCTCCATCAGCGAGCCCAGCACCGCCTGCTGCCGTGCGGGCGACTCGCCGGTGCTGCCGAGCAGGGTCACGTAGCCCTGCTCGCCCAGCGCCTCGTCCACGCCGGCCGCGAACTCGGCGAAGAACGGATTGGCCAGGTCGTTGATGACCAGCGCCACGCTGGTGGAGGTGCGCCGGCGCAGATTGGCCGCGCCGCGGTTGTAGACGTAGCGCTGCCGCTTCAGCTCCGCTTCCACCCGCGCGCGGGTGTCGGCATGGACCAGCGGGCTGCCGCGCAGCACCAGCGACACGGTCGCGCGCGAGACGCCGACCGCATCGGCGATGTCGGTGACGGTCACCACGCGCTGGCGGTCGTGCGTGGCAGCGGCCGGCGTGGTCTTGGTGGTCTTCGTGGACTTCATGGCCTGGTCCGCGTGCTCCGCCGCCACCGGCGCCGCCTTGCGCGCGCTGGCCTTGGCGGCTTTGGCGCCGACGGATCCGGCACGAGGTGGATGCTTCTGGCGCATCGGATCGATTCCCTTCGGACGAGGCGCCCAGCCTAAACCATCGGCTGCGCGCCCCTGCCGCAAGACGGCACGGACTCAGCGCCAGCCCAGGCTGGCGGCGGAGGGCGGTGCCGCGCACGGCGACACCGGCAGGTCCTGCGGCTGCGTGCCCCAGCCCTGCGGCTGCGGCGCCTCGCTCAGCTCGAAGCGCAAGCGGCCGCCCTGGCGCAGCCGTGCCCAGTCCAGCCAGACCGGCGCCTGCGTGCGTCCGTCCAGGGTCACGCCGCGGATGTAGCGCAGCGCGCCGTCGCCGGCCTGCGGCGCGTCGATGCGCAGCGTGCGGCCCGGCCCCACGTCCAGCTCGATGCGCGAGAAGCGCGGCGCATGCAGCAGGAACTGCCCGGTGCCGGGCACCGCCGGATACAGGCCCATGGCGCTGAACAGGTACCACGCCGACATCGTGCCCAGGTCGTCGTTGCCGGTGACGCCGTTGGGCGCATTGGTGAACAGCGTCTGCGCCGCATGCAGCACGGTGCTGGTCTTCCATGGCTGGCCGATCAGCGTGTACATCCACGGCGCGTGCAGATCGGGTTCGTTGTTGGGGTTGTAGCGGAACTGGCTGTAGTAGCTGTACGGGCCCACCACCCACTCCTTGCGCGCGGCGCCGGCCGGATCGGCCAGCAGCGCGTCGTAGGCGAAGAACGCGTCCAGGCGCCGCGCGGCCTGCTCCGGTCCGTGCATCGCCTGCACCAGGCCCGGCACGTCCTGCTGCGCCAGCCACTGGTACTGCCAGGCGGTGCCTTCATGGAAGCCGTGCTGCGAGCGCGGGTCGTAATGGCCATCCGACGGCGTGTACCACGCACCGTCCTCGGTGCGCGGCCGCGGGAAGCCGCTGAAACCGGTCTGCGCATCGCGCACCGTCGGGTCCCACAGCGTGCGCCAGTTGCGCCCGCGGCGGTTCAGCACCGCGGCGTCCTCGGCGTGACCCAGCGCGCCGGCCATCGTCGACAGCGCGCAGTCGGCCAGCGCGTACTCCAGCGTCGCCGAGCCGCCGTGGTGCGGATCGACATCCATGCCCTTGGACGGGAACGCGCGGTCGTACTGCACGAAGCCGTGCGCCAGGTAATTGGCATTGCCGGACCGGCCGGCGTGCCGCGAGTTCAACGGCGGCATCTCGAACGCGTTGCGGCGCAGCGCGGCGTAGGCCTCGGCCTCGCGCCCCTGCAGCGCGCCGAAGCGCCACAGGTCGACCAGGAACGGCGTGACCGGATCGCCGGTCATGACGTTGCTCTCGAAGTTGGCATAGCCCCAGCGCGGCAGCCAGCCCCCCTGCTCATCGATCGCCAGGAGCGAGCGTGCGATGTCGGCGGCGCGCTGCGGCCGCAGCAGGGCCAGCAACTGGTTCTGCGAGCGGTAGGTGTCCCACAGCGAGAAATACTCGTGGTAGGTCCAGCCATCGGCGCGGTGGATCCCGTCGTCGTAGCCGCGATAACGGCCATCGGCATCGCTGCCGGTCAGCGGCTGCAGCAGGGCGTGATACAGCGCCGTGTAGAACACCACGCGGTCGTCGCGGCTGCCGCCGTGCACGCGCACGCTGGCAAGCTCCCGATCCCACGCCTGCTGCGCGCGGGCGCGCATGGCGTCGAAGCCGAGCAGCCGGCCGTTGGCCATGCCCTCGCGGCGCAGGTTGTCGCGCGCACCCTCGGCATCGACGTGCGAGATCGCCGAGATCGCGGTGACCGCGCGGTCCTTGCCCAGGTCGAAGGTCAGCCAGGCGCCGCTCGGCTTGCCCTCGCCTTCCATGCCATGGCGCGATCCCGGCACGCCACCGGCCTCGCCCCAGGTGCCGAAGGTCTTGAACGGACGATCGAACTCCAGGCGGAACCAGGTCGTGTACTGGTGGCCGCCGCAGAAGCTGTCGGTCACCAGCTTGCCCTCCACCACGCGGTCGCCGACCACGCTCAGGGTGCTGCCGGTGACGACATGGCGGGCGTTGGCCTGGCCGATGTTGACCAGCACATGGCCCTCGCCCGAGGTCGCAAAGGTGTAGCGCTCGGCCGCCGCCCGGGTCAGCGCGGTGGCTTCGGCATCGATGCCGCCGTAATCGGTCAACCGCACCTTGTAGTAGCCGGCCTGGCCACGCTCGCCATCGTGCTGGTAGCGCGCACCGTAGCGTGCGTGGTCGAACGCCTTCGGATCGGCCGTCTCGAACTCGCCGCCCGGGCCGATGCGCCCGGTCACCGGCAGCACCGAGACCTGCCCGCCCTGTTCCCAACAGCCGGCGCCGGAAAGGAAGGAATGGCCGAAGCCGCGGATCTGCGGATCGTCGTAGCGCCAGCCGGCGTAGTGCGCGCCGATCGGGCTGACCTGGATCATCCCGAACGGTGCGGACGCGCCGGGAAAGGTGTTGCCGTCGTCCTTGCTGCCGATGAAGGTATTGACCTCGGCGCTGGGCCGTGGCGCGGCCGCCAGCGCTGGCGCGGTCAGCAACAAGGACAGGGCGAGCGTGCGCAGCAGGGAGGGCAGCGGGGGAAGCGTCATGCGGTGTAGTCCTGTGGTGGGCGACCGCCCCTGGCGACGGCAACGGTCGTGGCCTGCAACGAAAAACGGCGTCCGGCCCGCGCGGCCTCCCGCCGAACGGGAGTGCCGCATGGGCCCGGACACCAGGGGCGCGCCTAGAACTTGTAGGTCAGCCCCAGATACGCCAGCCGGCCGGCGTAGCCGCCGGTATAGAAACGATCGCGGGTGTCGTCGCCCAGGTGTTGGCGCGTCTCCTGCTTGGTCAGGTTCAGCACCGACGCGGTGAGGCTGAGCGCCGGCGTGATGTTGTACGCCGCATTGAGATCGATCTGGTAGTACGGCTCCTCGTAGATGTTCAGCCCGTTGACCAGGCCCTGCACCAGTTCGCCGCGACGGTTGTACGAGGCGCGCAGCAGCAGGCGGTCGGTCTCGTAGAACACGGTGAGGTTGGTCTGGTTCTTGGCACTGCCGGGCATGGAGGTCTTGCCGACCTCGGTCCCGTCCTCCAGCCGCACCGCCGCCTTGCTGGCATCGTTGTAGGTGTAGTTGACCTGCACCCCGAGGCCGGATGCCAGCGTGTGCTGCGCGTACAGCTCCACGCCTTGCGAGACCGCATCCTGGCCGCCGGCCTGGGTGCTGTAGTTCTGCACCGTGACCATCTGCCCGTCGACCATCATGCTCACGTCGCTGATCACGCCGACCGCGAAGTTCTCCACGTTCTTGCGGAACAGCCCCACACCCGCCACCGAGCCCGGCTGGAAGTACCACTCCAGCCCCAGGTCGAACTGGGTGGCCTTGTACGGCTCCAGCTTCTTGTTGCTGCCCGAGCCGTACCAGCCCTGCTCGCTGGCACCGCCGGTCAGGCGCCGGTCGGCCACGTACTCGGGGCTGTAGTACTCCAGGCTGCCGGGCGCGGCGATGTCGGTGTAGCTGGGCCGTGCGATCACCTTCGATGCCGCCGCGCGCAGCAGCAGGTTCTCGGTCAGGTCGTAGGCCAGGTTGAAGCTCGGCAGCACGTCGGTGTAGTTGCGGTCCAGGCCGCTGACGACGAACGACTCGTTGCGTTGCTCGCTGTCCGACAACCGCCAGTAGCCTTCGGTGCCGCAGTAGGTGTCGGCCGGGGCGCCGCTGGGCATCGCGGCGCCCTGCTGGCAGGCCAGCGGGTTGCCGTCGGCGCCGTCGAAGAAGTAATCGTTGTAGGCGGTCACCTTGTCGGTGGAATCGGCGTGCTGGCCGGTGCGCGCCACCCGCACGCCGACGTTGCCGCGCAGGCGCTCGGTGTGGAAGTTGAGTTGCAGGTAGGTGGAATAGATCTTCTCGTCGACGTTGTAGACGAAGTTGTCTTCGCTGCGGGTCTGCATCGCGCCGTAGGTGCTGTTCAAGTAGCCGATGTAGCCCGGGAAGTTGATCGCCGGAAACGCACTGGCCTTCACCCCGCCGGGGAAGTTGTCCATCGCATACAGCAGGTCCGGCGAGAACTGCGTGGCGATGGCGTTGCAGCGCCCGTTCCAGTAGCGGTTGTCGTAGTCGCCCGGGTCGGTGCCCGGACACACCCAATAGTTGTTGCCGGTGTTGCGGTGGATGCCGCCGTCGCGGCGCTTGAGGCCGAACTGCAGCGAATCGAAGAACTCGCCGTCGATGTGCCAGGTGGTGTCGATCTGCGCGTACTGCTGCTGATTCGTGTTGCGGGTCCAGGACGAGCCGGTCGAACCCAGATCGACCTGCAGGATGCCGTCGCGCAGGTTCTGCATCAGTTCCGGCGAGAACGTCATGGTCGGGGTGCCGGTCAGGTCCCAGGCGCTGGCGAAGTTGCCGTTGCTCCAGCTGCCGTCGGGGTTCTGCAGGCGCGGCTTGATCGGCAGCGAGAACTGCAGCTCCGGCCCGCCCTTGGCCCAGGTGCGGCCGGCCTTGAAGGACACGTCCACGCTCTCGCCGCGCCATTCGCCGCCCAGGTCCACCGTCTGCGACAACGATTTTTCGATGTTGTAGCTGCCGGTGATCTGCGGCGTCGGCACGGTGCAGTCGTCCGAGCCCCAGCCGCCCGGCGGCAGGCCGGCCGCCGCGGCCTGGGCCTCGCTGCAGTAGTACGCCTTGCCCGGATGCAGGCTGTAGTCGGCGCCGGTGACGATGGTGCCGCTGGGATCGAAGTGCAGCCCGTCGAGCAGGCGGCCGCCGCGCCAGTTGCCGTCGCCGTCGTAGCGCGCGATGTTCCACTCGGGAATCTTGACGGTGTTGGTCTGCGAGTTCTGCGAGAGGTCGAAGCGGAAGTAGTTCGCGGTCAGGGTCAGGTCGTCGGTCGGCTTGAACTGGAAGGTCAGCTGGCCGCCCTTGCGCTCGCGCTCCTCCTCCTTGACGTCCAGGCTGACCGCGGTCGGCATCATGAAGCCGGTGCGGTAATTGCCGTTCTGGTCCCAGAAGCCGGTGCCGCCCCACCAGTTGGCGTTGAACGCCGACGGATTGCCGTTCACGTCCACGGCCGGGCCGACTTCGTCGCGGCCGTACCACTGCCAGCTCTCGGTGCTGGCGTCCAGGGTACGCGCCGTGCGCTTCTGCTGCGTATAGCCGACGAACACGCCGAAGCGGTTGTCCTTGTCGTGCCAGGAGTACGAACCGGAGAACTGGCCGTCGGTCTTCTTGCTGGTATCGGCCCAGGTGCCCTCGACCGAGACGAAGCCGGAATGGGGTTCCAGCTCCAGCGGCCGCCGCGTCTGCAGGATCACCGTGCCGCCGATGCCGCCTTCGTCGATGCGCGCTTCCGGTGTCTTGTACAACTCCGCGCTGCCCAGCAGGTTCGACGGCAGCAGCGTGTAGTTGAACGAGCGCGTCGGGTCGCCGTTGGACTCGGCGGTGGCGATGTAGTTGCCGTTCAATTCGGTCAGCACCAGCTCCGAGGACAGGCCGCGCACGCTGACGTTCTTGCCCTCGCCGCCGTCGCGGCTGATCACCACGCCGGGCACGCGCTGCAGCGCGTCGGCTACGTTCTTGTCGGGGAACTTGCCGACGTCCTCGGCGGTGATCACGTCCACCACGGCGTTGGCGTTGCGCTTCTGCTCCAGGCTTTTCTCGATCGCGTAGCGGTAGCCGGTGACCGTGACCGCGTCCAGGTCCTTGGCCTGCAGTTCGGCCTGGCCCGAGGGCGCTGGCGTGCTGTCGGCCTGCTGAGCGAAGGCGGTGGTGGAGGCGGCGCTCGCGCACAAGGCGATGGCGATCCCCACAGACAAGGTGCTGCGGTGGCGTACGTGTGACATGCGGTTCATTTCAATCATCCTCTCCCAAAGATTGATCGGCTGCGGCGACGACGGGTTTCAATCGATCCAAAGACCGAGCGGAACGTGCGCGCGTCGCGGCAGGAAAACATCCGGCGTCACTGCGGCGAGCCGGCCTTGCCTTTCTTTCCTCCTGTCCTGCACAAACCGGATTGGATCGTCCCAATCACGTGAAAAACCAGCTACCTCGGTACTTCTCGGCGAGCCTGTTGTCGCGCCACCGGTCTAGCGGATTGCGTTCTCCTGCAGCGGGCGACGGACGTCGCACGCGCTGCGCGGTCGCCGCTTCATGGCGCGGCCTGCCGGGCCACCGGCTGCAACAGTTCGATCTCGGCCAGCGCCATGCCCTCGCCCGCCTCCAGGCGCAAGCGGTACGCAGCGTAGGCGCCGGGGTGGGCGATGCGGAACGGCCGCAATTGCCGCGCCCAGGCGAACGCCTGCGCGCGCCGCTGGTCCAGCATGGTCCAGGCGCCGTCGCCATTGCGCCCTTCCAGCGTCCAGGCCAGGCCGGACAATGCGCTGTCGGCGTTGGTCAGCGTGTAGTGCGTGGCGCGCGTCGGTGTCGCCAGGCGCAGGTCGACGCTGGCGCCGGCCGGCAGCGACAGCGCCGTCGTCGCGTCGTCGTCGATCAATGCGGCGGCCTTGGGTTGTCCATTCACCGACACTGCCACCGCCTGCGACGCCACGTCCTGCAGGCCGCGCGGCGCGCTGCCGGGCGGGGTCAGCGACGGCGGCAGCGCAGCGGCGCCGCTGCCCCAGCGCGACGGCGTCTGCCCCATCACGAACTCCAGCGTGGCGCCGTCGGCGATGTCCCGATGGCGCAGCCAGGCCTTGTTCCACGGCTTGCCGTTGAGCATGAGCGATTGCACGTACACGTTGCGCGCGCTGTTGTTGCGTGCGATCACCACCAGCTTGCGGCCATTGCCGAGATCGACCTGCGCCCGTGGGAAGGCGGGCGAGCCGATCACATACTCCGGCGCGCCCATGCGCAGCGGATACAACCCAAGCATCGCGAACAGGTACCACGCCGACATCTCGCCGTTGTCCTCGTCGCCGGGATAGCCCTGGCCGATCTCGCTGCCCAGGTACAGCCGGCGCAGCACCTCGCGGGTGATGCGTTGCGTCTTCCACGGCTGCCCCGCCGCCACGTACATCCACGGAATGTGGTGCGACGGCTGGTTGCTGTGCGCGTACATGCCCATGCGCACGTCGCGCGCCTCGGTCATCTCGTGGATGACGCCGCCGTAGCTGCCGGCGAACTGCGGGTCCGCCGTCTCCGGCGTGGCGAAGAAGGCGTCCAGCCGCGTCGCCAAGGCATCCTCGCCGCCCAGCAGCCCGGCCAGGCCGGCGGCGTCGTGCGGGGTGGTGAAGGCGAAGGTCCAGGCATTGGCCTCGGTGTAGTCGCCGCCCCACACGCGCGGATCGAAGCCCGACGCCGGCACGCCCCACTGGCCTGCGGGCGTGCGCCCGCGGAAGAAGCGCGTCGCGGGATCGAACAGCGCCACGTAGTCGGTGGCACGCGCCTGAAAATAGTCGGCTTCTTCGCGATAGCGCTGCGCTTGCTGCGGATCCTGTTCCTCGGCCGCCAGCGCCTGCGCCATCTGCGCCAGGCCGAAATCGTTGAGCGCGCCCTCCAATGTCCACGACAGGCCTTCGTGCACATCGTTGGCGGCGTAGCCGCGGTACATCGAGCGGGCCAGCCCCTTGCGGCCGACGTTCGCCACCGGCGGCACCACCGTGGCATTGCGCAGCGCCGCGGCATAGGCGGCGTGCGCGTCGAATCCGCGCACACCCTTCAGCCAGGCGTCGGCGAAGGCCACGTCGGAGCTGGTGCCGACCATCAGGTCCGCGTAGCCGGGCGAGGACCAGCGCGCCACCCAGCCGCCGTCGCGGTACTGCTGCAGGAAGCCGTCGATCATCGCCCCGGCCTGCTCCGGCGCGAACAGCGCGTAGGCCGGCCAACTGGTGCGGAAGGTGTCCCAGAAGCCGTTGTTGACGTAGACCTTGCCCGGCACCACCGGCGCGGAGCTGCGCTCGGCGTCGCCGCCGGCACTGTCCCTGGACCACGTGTTCTGGTCGGCATGCCGCCAATCCGGATGCGCCGCATCGCCGACGTTCTCGTGGGCGATGTTCGGATACAGGAACAGGCGGTACAGATTGGAGTACAGCGTGACCCGCTGATCGTGGCTGGCGCCCTGCACTTGCACCCGTCCCAGCACCGCGTCCCACGCGTCCTGCGCGCGCGCCCGCACCACGTCGAACCCGGCGTCGCCGATCTCCTGCTGCAGGTTGCGCTGCGCCTGTTCCACCGAGATCAGCGAGGTGGCGATGCGCATCACCACCGCGCGGTCCGCGCCCGGCGCGAACTTCACATAGCCGGTGGGCCGTCCCGTGGCGATCTTGCCGCTGGCGATCCAAGGACGGTCGAAGCGCGCATACACGAACAGACGGGTGGCGCCGTTGGACAGGCCGCTGCGCGTGTCGGAGTAGCCGCGCAGCGTCTGCGTCGCCACGTCCAGGGTCAGGCCACCGCGCGCATCGACGTTGTCGAACAGCAGATTGGCGTCGCCACCGCGCGGGAAGCGGAAGCGGAAGATCGCCGCCCGCTCGCTCGGCGCCAGTTCGGCGCGGATGCCGTTGTCGAAGTCCACCCGGTACAGATGCGGGCGCGCCTCTTCGCGGTCGTGGCCGAACGACAACGCGCGCTTGCCGCGGTCCGCCTCCGGCACTCCGCGCGTGGACGAGGGCATCACCTGGAAGGTCTGCCGATCGCCCATCCACGGACTGGGCTCGTGACTGATCGACAGCGCCTGCAGCCGCGGCCGGTTGTCCTCGCCGTTCTGCTCGTTCCAGCGGTACAGCCAGCCGAGCGAACCGGCATCGGTCGCCGGCACCCAGAAATTGAAGCCATGCGGCATCGCCGTGGCGGGAATATTGTTGCCGCGCGAGAACGTGCCGTTCGACTGCGTGCCGCGCGTGGTCACCACCTCGTCGCTCGGCCGTCGCGCCGCCTGCGGCGCTGCCTCGCGGCGCAGCGCGACATCGTCGATCCAGCCCGACGCCAGCTTGCCGGCGCCAGGCTGCACCTGCAGCTCGATGGCGCGGATGCGCCTGCCGCGCAGGGCCGCCACCTCGCCCAGCCGCACCTGCTTGAGCGCCCATTGCTGCGGATACAGCGTTTGCGACGCCGCCTGCCCCTGTGCGCTGACCAGCGCACCGTGCTGATCCTCCAGGCCCAGCTCCGACAACCGGCGCCCATCGTCGAACAGCAGATCCACCGCCACACCGGTCGAGGCCACCGTGTCGCCGTCCACGATTTCCGGCAGCACCATCCACGACAGCACCCTGTCCGGCTCCACCGCAACATCGACCGCGAACAGCGACGCGCGCCCGGCCGTAGCGGCGCGATAGCGCAACGCGTGCAACCCGGTGTAGCCCATGCCGGCCTTGGCCGCATAGGGATGCGCGGGGCCATTGCCGACAGCGATCTGCACGCCCTGCTGGCCGGTCTGCGCGGCCGGCGCCGGCGCGGGTTCGCCGCGCTCGAACGAGGAGGCGAAGCCGCTGTCGTGCGCGCACGCCGCGCCGCTGCCTGCCAGCAGCAACGCCGCCGCAACGACGGACGCCAGCCACCGGCGCGAAGCATCAGGCAGGTGCGCGAAGCGCAGGCGGAACGTCATGGCAGGCTCCCAGGAAGTGTCGGTCGGTGGCACCCGCGGCGCGCATGGCGGCACGCAACCGCAGTGACAACGGCGCGCGATGCAAGAACGCAACGTGGACCGGATCGACCCGATGGACCGCGCGCAACGTCGGCGCCGAAGCATCGCCGCGGCCGCAGGTGCATGCGGACCCGTCAGCGACCATCAGCAGACGCGTGGCACGCGATCCCCCACTCGCCGTCTTCCCCAGGATGCAATGCATCGACGGCTTTGGATCGATCCAACGCGGGTAGATGTAACACGCCCGTTTCGGGGTTGCATGCTGCTGCGCAACAGTCATGGCCCCATCCTTGGCCCAACGCCACGTCCAACGCGCGTCGACGCGCTGCGCTCTTGCGCAGGTCGCGACACGTCCTCGCGTTCGCTACGTAGCCATTCCTTCGGGCACCGCGGCCGCCGCGCGGGATGGCGTCGGCAACGCGCGGCGAAGCGTCCTGCGGCAGGTGGCGCGCACCTCGGTGATCGCGTCCGGTATGCGCGCCAGATGCGCTTCGCACGCACAGCATGCCGATCCCGATCCGGAAGCCGGCCTGCGCATCGAGCGAGCGACTGCGCAGCGTGCAGGCGCGGCGCAGTGGGCCGTGCCGCGTGTCGTCGATGTCGACGATGCGCATGCGGACCGCCGGAACATGCGCACGCGTGACTCATTTACGTTTCACCTGGCAGCTAACGACCGCCCTTGGCGAAAACGCGTCGTCCCTCAAACGCTCGCTCCAACCACGGGCGGTGAGTTGACGCCAACGCGCCCACGGCGGCCACGCGCCTGGCGGCATGCGTGCCCGTCGCGCCGCCCTGGTGGTTCAGCCCGGGGCTCCGCTGCCGATAACCGCCAGGGGAGTCGAGAGACGCGCTGCGAGGGGGCGGCGGGCATGACCAAAGGCAAGCGCCGCAGAAACCTGGCCCAGCGCGTGGCGCTGTACCTGTTCGTCACCGCCGCGTGGGCGGTGCTGGCCGGGTCGGAGTACTCGTCGCTGCGCGACGCCAGGAACACGGCGTTGCAGACCGCACGGACCAATGCGCTGAACCTGGCCAGTTCCCTCGCCCAGCACACCAGCGATTCGTTCGCCATCGCCGAGACGGTGCTGACCGGCGTCGTCGCCGGCATCGAGAGCGGCCACCTGGCGCCGGACACCCTGCGCGACTCCATGCGCGAAGAGGTCGACCGCTCCGACCGGGTGCATGTCATCGTCGTCTACGACGCGCACGGGCGCCCGGTGAACTCCTCGCTCCCTGCAGGCGCGAAGCACCGCAACGGTTCCGAACCGGCCTACTTCGCACACCATCGGCACCACGGCGACCGCCTGGCGCTGCTGAGCGGGCCGATCCGCAGCCCGGCCGATGGCGCCTGGATCGTCCCGCTGACCCGACGCATCGACAAGCCCGACGGCTCCTTCGCCGGCATCGTGCTGGTCGGCATCCCGATCGACTATTTCGCCCGCTTCCACCTCCTGTTCGACATCGGACACGACGGATCGATCGCGATCGTCGGCGACGACGGCACTGTCGTCTCCCGCTCCCCCGCAGACATCGGCCGAAGCGGCGGCAGCATCGCCGGCACGCCCTTCCATCGGACCATGCAGGCAGTGCGCCGCGGCTCCATCGCCGCCGTATCGCCCATCGACGGAGTGGAGCGGATCTCCGGATTCGCCCCTGTCCAGCGCTATCCGTTCTGGGTGCTGATCGGCGTGTCCACCGACGAAGTGCTTGCGCCCTGGCGCGCGGTGGCCGTGCGGCGCTCGTGCATCGCGGTGATCGCGTGCGCGCTGTTCATCGGCCTCGGCCTCTGGCTGGACCAGCAACTGCGGCGCATGCAGGCCAGCGAGACCAGGCTGAGCACGGAAGCCTGGAGCGACACGCTCACCGGCATCTACAACCGGCGCGGCTTCGACTACAAGTTGCGCGGCGCGCTGCAGCAGAGCGAAGCCCTGCCCTCCAGCATTTCGCTGCTGATGATCGATGTGGACCATTTCAAGCGCTACAACGACACCTACGGACACGTGAACGGCGACGCCTGCCTGCGACACGTGGGACAGGCCCTGGCCGCCTGCGCGCAGCGCCCGCACGACATCGCCGCGCGCTACGGCGGCGAGGAATTCGCGATCATCCTGCCGTTCACCGACACCGCGGGCGCGCAGACGCTGGCGCAGCAGGTGCGCACCGCGGTGCGCGACCTGGACCTGCCGCACGCGTCCAGCCCGACCGACGCGCGGGTGACGGTGAGCATCGGCGTGGCGAGCGTGCACATGGAGGATCAGCGCTGGACCGCCGCGGAACTGGTCGGCATGGCCGATGCCGCGCTGTACCGGGCGAAACAGGCGGGAAGAGACCGGATTTCCGTGTAGCGGGCAAAAAAAACCCCGCCGAAGCGGGGTCTTGCCGTGCCGCTGGACCGCCTCAGACGCTGGACATCACGCCGATGCTGAAGCCGGAGACCTGGCTGATCCGTCCCCGCCACAGACAACCGTTGACCGGAAACTCGCCGCCCGTCGCCACCACCCGCGCATCGGCGAGATGGACGAAGGTGGCCGGCTTCAGCTCGCTCTGCTCGTAGATGTCGCGATAGGGCTGGAAGCGCTCCTGCAGCGGCGCGACCAGCTCGTCGGGCGCCACCTCGGTGATCGACTCGGTCAGCCGCTGCATGAACTCCTTGCCGCCGATCAGCATGCCGGAGATGGTGCTGCCGCCCACCGTCAGCGTCAGCCCGATCTGCACGCCCAGGTTCGCGATCGCCACCAGATCCTGCAGCAGGTAGTCGGGGTGATGGGCCGCAGCCAGCAACGCATCCGTATCCAGCGCCGCGGTCGATTTCTCTTCGTGTTCTGACATGTGTGTCTCTCCCTTGAGTCGCCACAGCGATCCCATGGCGCCATGAGGGTATACAGATTCGTCGGCGCTCGCATGACGAGGCCCTGCCACCACGCCTGCGGCAGACTCAGCGCCCCATCGTGCCACTCGCCTGTGCGCTCCTTTGAACGGTGGGACACCGGCTGCGAGATGCCGGCTCCTCGCCTGGCGCCGGAGGATGGCCGGTGCACCCCCGCCAACCAAATCTGATCGCGATTCAGCCGATGGACGAGATGTCCAGCGGCCGCAGAACTCCTGCGGCCACTTTCGTTGCCACCAGGTCGTGCCATCAAGTCCCCTCCCCCAGCAGATCGCGCTGCGCTTGCGCGTACGAGAGGCAAGAAAGAGCGAGAGCGCATGGGAATGCCCTGCTGGGGCGATAACGTAGCGCCAGCACGCGCAAGAACAGCCTCGCGGATTGGACCTGCCAAGACGCAAGCCAGCGCCTCCCAGCTTGATCCAGTCACCTGTGAGGCGCTTCGCCATGCAGTACCGGCTGGCGCCGTGACAGGCCCAACACGACCTACTTGGGACCGATGGCACACCCTAGAGTGACCGCATGGGCAATCCTGGCGAGCGCATCCTGCTAATGGCGACGCTGGATCACCTCGCCGCTCCCCTCCGGTTCATCACCGCGCCGGCAGTCCAGGACTGCTCCACATGGCTCCGCCCCCATGGCCTCGAAGAGGACGCCATACGAACCGTCGGTCAACATGAGGGACACCGACCACCGACAGTGGCACGTCGAGGCGGCAAAAGACCTCTCCCACCCGCGGAATGCGGCCGGGCTAGGCATGGCAACTGCCGGGGCGATCCGGAACGGCCTCAGGCGGCCTCACCACTCGCGTCCAGCCTCTGCAGCATCAGCGTTGCCTGCTCCCTGACGAAGCGACTCGGATCGCCAGAAGCGCGCCTCCAAACACGATCCGCATGCGCTCCCTCAAGCTGTGCCATGGCCCGATACGCCTCGAAGCGGGAACGCGCATCGACGTGCCGACGGGCGATGGCATGCATGATCTCCGTCGTCTCGCCGTCGCCCATATATGCGGCAGCGCGGCAGATCATGGGAAGCGACGTACGATTGATCAAACTGCGGATACGGGAGCTCTTCGTATCGAACATGAACTGGTTGATGTGGGACGTCTCGCGGTAGTCGTTGGACACGATATTCAGCGAGATCGAGAACGACTCCGGGTACAACTGCTCGTGAACATCCACGCTCTTGCGATAGAAGATCATGCTGTGCTGAGCAAGGCTCGCCGTGCAGCTGTAGCGCAAGTCCACCGCCTCGCCCGGGTAGCCGGCCACGGACGCGTTTTCGTATTCGAAGAAATTGCTTCCATAGCCTGGCCCATAGTAGCCAACGGTGAGGAAGTCGAAATTGTGGTCGTGGGGAAGACCGTAGAAGAACGCTTCCGGACCACTCGCACGCACGGCGGCATCGCGCGCCGAAGGCCAGAAGTTGGCCCGCATGATGAAGTCCTTGCCGCTCCCGAGGAACAACACCTGAGACGAATAGCGATTCCCAGACTGCAGGCCATACGCATCCTTGAGTTCGTCGTTGATGAGGTCGGTCAGGAAGTGCCGGTTGTTTGAAAGGCCCGCCAGCAGATGCGATTTATCCAGGATCTCGTCCCGACCAAGCGTCGGACACGACTTCAACTCGCCGAGCACGTCATCGAGGTCGAGCGCGACGGATTCTGGGGTTTCGAGAAAGATAGGCATATGCGTATGTTCCGCTCAGGAAAAGAACCGATTCATAGTGGACTGCGCGGCGTCGCGCACCTCGCCGTGCGCATCACCAAGGGCCCTTTCGACATACTCACGGGCACGGCGGGCATCGATACGGAGCAGATGCCTTGTGGCATTCCAGCGCACGTAGTGGTCGCGGTGATCTGTGAGCCGGGCAACGGAATCGAACGACTCGGCCTGGCGGAATTCCGCGAGCGTGTACGTGAAAAGCTCAAGACGCGATGCGGTCGGATCGGTGCTGATATAGCCGCACAGGCCGAGGCTTTCGGAATCGAACATCGGCATGGTCGCACGCGTCACGGGCCCGGTGACGTCCATCGTTATGAGCACGTCCTGCGTATCGAACGACACGGCATGGGTGCACGCGGGCACGAGCACCGACGTGCCGGAAACGAGAGGCGTCTGGCCGCAGGCGACTAGCACCGGATCCGCCGCCGTTTCCTGCACGCGGTGGTGGTTGAGGACCGCGCGGGTGCCTTGGAGTACGTGGATGAACGTATTGGATGCATAAGGCTGCAGGCGGAAGGTTCGCGGCGCACCCGCCTCGACGCGCGCTTCGTCCATGGACGGATCACGGATGACGATACTGATGGAGAAGAGCGGCGTCACCACGAATGGCCAGATCTGGACGCTACCGGCGAGGATGAAGTTGCCAAGCTGGAAATCTTCGTCTTCGCTCATCCGGCGAAGCGCGCCATTCACTGCGTACTGGGCGAGCCCGCTCTTCACGATTTTTTCGAAGAAGGCCGACTCACCTGCGAAGTCGATTGCCTCGCCGGTCGATACGCGGGCTTCGATTTCCGCCATCGCAGGGTGATCCCGAACAAATTCTTCGACAATGATCAAAGTCGTTCCTCCAGGAAGAGCGTGCAACTCAAGTTTCCACGCACGCCCTCCCATGTACATACCTAGCGCATCTAGGTGAGAACTCTTCACCTAGTCACGCTACGGATAGATCGCCGCAACGTTTGATGGAACGATGCCATTGTGGAACCGCAGTGACGAAACGCAAGCAAACCCTTTCATTCAACGAAGGACGACCATGCAAATCTCGATCGACGAATACGACATCCCCTCGCTTCGCAACGAAGTGGCACTGGTAGGCTCAAACATGTCCGATGGCCTGCAATCGCTGGAAGCGGTCAGCGGCGTTGGCATCGGTGTTGGCCTTGGGGTCGGCCTTGCCATCGGCATCGCCATCCTGCTCTGAGAAAGAAACATCCCCACCGCCACAGCGGTGGGGATGTCCAGCAAGCCCCTTATCCGTCGAAGGAAATTCGCGCCGCCATGTTCGGCACGATGCGCGGATCTTTCCGCAGGGATAGCCGCACGCGTATCGTGGCCCTGCTTCGATCGGCAGACGGAATGACAGCGAGCACCGAGGACGCAATGGTCCAATTCGGATAGGCATCCAGCCTCACCCTGGCCTTGCTTCCGATCCTGACGCGGTCGATGAACGACTCATTGATGTCCGCATCGATCTCCAGCGAATCCATGTCGACCATCGTGACCACACTGGTGCGCGTACTGCTGCCGTTCGAGCCCTGTGGCGAGATGATGTCGCCCACCTGCGCATCCTGGCTGATAACGATCCCAGAGAACGGTGCACGGACTTCGGCGAATCCTAACTGGACGCGTGCCTGCTCTGCCTTTGCCTGGTCGGCGCGCACTACCATCTCGTCAGCATGTTGGGTCGCCACCGCCTCGTTGGCTGTCGCCACGAGGCTGTCGTACTGCGACGCGGAGACGACCCTGGTCTTCAGCAGCGGGGTGTAGCGTTCGACGTTCTTTGCAGCCAGTTCGCTGGCATAGCGATCCTGGACGACCTTTGCGCGATCCGAACCCACCGCAGCGACGACCGCATCGAGCGATGCCCGATAGTCATCCGATGCCAGGCGCGCGATGAGCTGTCCCTGTTGCACGTGCTGGCCCTCTTCGACCAGCAGCTGCGCAAGCTGTGCGGTGATCTGAGCCGACACAGCCGATTGCCGTCGTGCAGTGACGAAACCACTAGCCTCCAGCGACGAAGTTACCGGCACCGGCCTGGGTTCCAAGGCATGGATGACCGGCGCCGCGCCGGAATGCGCCACAGTCACGGCCTGCGCCGTCTTCTGCGCAGAGGCCGATCGCTGGCCCAGCGCGTAGCAACCAACGCCAACCGTGATCGCCAGGCAGGCCGCACCCAGTGCCGGCCGCAACCAGCCACGATGGCGAGAGGCATCACCTTCCAGCGCGGCCGGGCGGCTGATGCTTTCGAGACGGCGACGCCTTTCCTGATCGATCATGATGCTTGTCATCGTGTCCCCGCAATCGTAAGTCCATCCACGCGAATGGTCGGCTGTCCAACGCTGACAGTGAGTGTCTGTCCGCGCTTCACGCATCGCCCGATGCCTGGATCCATGGCCAGGTCGTTTCCGACCATGCTGATGTCCTGCAGGAACTGATGGACGTTGCCCGCGACGGAGAACCGCTTCAGCGGCGCCCCGAGTCGGCCTTGGCTGATCAGATACGCTTCCACCACTTCGAAGACGAAGCGGCCAGTCACGGGGTGCACCTGTCCGCCACCCAGAGTCCTCGCGTAGACACCATTGGCTACGCTGCCGATGATCTCGTCCGGGTGATGTTCGCCAGCGGCCAGATACGTATTCGTCATGCGCGGCATGGGGCGATGCGCGTACGACTGGCGACGTGCATTCCCGGTGGGGCATACGCCGTCGATCGCGGCGGTGCGGGAGTCGTGGAGCAAGCCGCCGAGGATGCCTTGCTCGAGCAGCAGAACCTTGCTGGAAGGCCGGCCTTCATCGTCTATCCTGCCGCTCCCCCACAGCCCGGCCAGCGTACCGTCGTCAATGACCGTGACACACGCGGATGCCACGCGCTGGCCGCGTTTGCCGGCGAATACCGACGTCCCCGCCTGCATTGGATCGGCCTCGAGG
This sequence comes from Xanthomonas campestris pv. phormiicola, assembly GCA_025666215.1. NCBI lineage: Bacteria > Pseudomonadati > Pseudomonadota > Gammaproteobacteria > Lysobacterales > Lysobacteraceae > Xanthomonas > Xanthomonas campestris. The sequence goes on from CP102593.1 coordinate 4,512,067, forward strand.
CAGTGCCCGACCGTTTCGTGCAGCAGCATGCCGTTCCATCCCGGCGCGAACACCAAGGGCATGGTGCCTTCAGGCGCGGGCTGGGCCGTCAGCTCCGCGACCGCCATGCGCAAGGCCGTATCGATGGCGTCGTGCATGTACCCACCGCTGGCCAGCCGGGTGTAGGTGACGCGCCCGCCCGCGCCGGAACTGGCTCGTCCGATATGCCCCCTGCGCTCCACCGCCAACTGGCAGCGGAACTGGGCCTGCGGTCGCTGGTCGACGGCATGCAGCCCCGTGGTATCCGTAACGAGAATGTCTTCCCACGCGCCGCCGAGGCTCAGGGCCATGTCGGTGATCGCCAGACCGGTCTTTCGCGCATACCCGTCCAGGTCGTTGAGGATATGTACGCGCTCTTGCATTCCCAGCTCGCCGCGGTTGGCGCGCGAGGCGACGCCTTCGAAGGGCTTGCCCGGGCTCGGCAATGTTCGGTCGCCGTGCGCCACGATGCGGCATGCAGCATCGACATCACGGCTGGCGAGGGAGTTCGTGGAAGCGAAGCGCGAGCCCGCCCTACGATGCTCCGAGCGCACGCCCACACCCGACCCGGCCGTATGCCGTCCACCGGTGATGCGACCCTGCTCCATCGTGACCTCCTCACGCCAACCCTGCTGGAAAAAGAGTTCACCGCGGTCGGTACCGGAGTCGATCATGCCGAGCCATCGGTCAAGGTATCCGGACGTGATGCCCAGCCGATCCATCATGGAGGCTGCGCCGCTCTGTAGTTGGCTCACGCGTTGGTCACCCGGTGCTGCCGCACGTCTCCCACCCAGCGAAAGGCGCTCCATATCAGCCCCCCCCACCACACGATAGTCAAACAAAAGGCGCCGATGCTTGCAGTAGCCGCCACGGCTTGCTCCTGGATGCCGCCCAGGCCCTCGATGCCGGTCCATGCGGTTGCCGAAGGGCCGCCCGTCACGACCAACATCACCAGCGCGGCGACCAGAACCAGGCCGCGAAGCGTGAGCGAGGCGGGCGTAAACCATGACCGGTATCCAAGCGTTGAAATGACATGGTTGGCGATCAGCGCCCCGATGAAGAAGTGTGCGACGGGCAGAAGCCGCGTGACCGATGCCTGATCGAACAGGGGAATGATGTGCAAGCCATTGTGGATATAGGGCAGCCCGAGCCAACTCTGGTCGATATCCGCAAGAAACACCAGGGCGGTGGCGATGGCCACGCGCACGGCGTTGCGCGTTTGCGAGGCACTCCCTGTACGCCTCGTCCGCAGTTTCGTCCGGAGCACCAGGTCCGTCGGGATGGCACTCGCATAGCCGTGGCGTTCCAACAGCGTGAACGCAATGGTGGTGATCAGGAACGATGACGAAAGCCCCATCCATGTGGCGCGGATGGCCGCCGAAAGGTCCGGACCGCCATGCCTCAGGAAGCCGGCGCAAGCGGCAACGATCACCAAAAGCCACTGCGCCCCAATGACCTTTTGATAGATCGGATACATGAGCGGGCCGATCATCGATCGTCCGGGGCCACGCAATGCGGCAACGACAGCCTCGGGGGATTGCCGACGAGAGATCACCGCCGCCATCGCAGCTTCGCGTGGCGTGTCCGAGTGGTGGGCCAGGTAGTCGTCGAGCTCGTCCTCCAGCTCGGATCGGCATTCTGCCTGGACGTCATTAGCGACATCGTCAGGTAGAAGGGCGGCGAGCTCGGCAACGTAGTGATCGAAAGGATTCATGGGTTCGCTCCGTTGAGCAGGAATCACGCGTAACGCAAACCAGCGATAAGGTTGCGGTTGGAAGACAGGATCGCCGGCACGGCACTGCCCACGATGCCCAGCGCCACGGCGATACGCATGCTGGCGAGCACCGCCGACGGATCAAGGCTGAAGACGAAGGCGATCTGCGTCAGGCCTGCACCTGCGGTGCTGAAGACACGCCCCGACATGGCCATCCATACCAGGCCCATGGAGACCAGGCCGCCGATCGAGGCGATCAGGGCTCCCTCGATACAGAAGGCGATGGTGACGCAGCGACTGGAGAATCCGATCGCCCTCAGCGTAGACATTTCGCGGATCCGCTCTTCGACCACCGTGAACATCGTATTTAGTAAAGCGAATAGCGCCCCCAGCCCCAGCAGCCCGGCGATGGCCGTCGAGAGCCCGCCGATCACCTGAGTGAAGACCCGCGACTGCGACGAATAGAAATCGCTCGTGGTATCCACCGCCACGCCGAGGCGGGGATTCGCCTTGACCCAGACACCGAGCCTGGCCAGGCCGTCGGGGCTATCCAGCCGTACGACGACATCCTGGTAGTCGTAGCGTCCGAACGTGGCGGCGAGCGTCGCGCTGTCGCCCCAGAGCTCGGTATCGTGCGCATCGCCCGCCTTGCGCACACCCACGATGCGCCAAGGTTCGGTATTCAACATCACTGTGGCGCCGAGCAGACGACCGCCGAACTGTTTGGCCAGGTTCGCGCCAGCGATCAGTTCGTGCGCGCCGGCCGTGAACGAGCGTCCATCGATGAGCTTTCCTTTGCTGTACACCTTGCTCGCGAGCGGTGATACACCGCGGACATGTAGGTTGTGGCCCTGCGCGTCTTCCGCCGTGACCGCCAGTTCGGTGGATGCCAGCGCCGCGCCCGAGGCGGTGCGCGCCACTCCATCGGCGCTGAGCACCGCGGCAATGGCCTCGCGCGACAGCGACGAATCCGCCTCGCTGCGCGCCCCCTGCTTGAGGATGATGGCGGTTTCCGTATCGCCGGTGGACTGCATGACCTCGTCCAAGCCGTGGCCCACCGACATCAGCCCGGCGTAGGTGGCGCACACAGCCCCCACGCCGACCATAATCACGAGGGCGGAGCCCGGCCGCTGCGAGAGCGATGCCAGTGCGGACTTCACCAGGAGCAGCGTGCGGCGGCCGGCGGAAGTGAGCAGCAGGGCAGTGACAACGGCTAACGCGACTGCGAGCAAGCGAACGTCGGCAAGCATCACGGCAATCGCCGCCAGCACCGCGAGTGCGATCTGCAGGGAAGAAGAAAAGATGCGCATAGGATCGACCTCACGATGCCTGTTTGAGTGCCGCGGCCATCTCCAGGCGTGCTGCCTGTACGGCGCCGAAAGATCCAGCCAGCACAGCAAGCGCGATCGATCCGCACGCCACGAGCGCGAACGTACCGAGATCCAGGCCGGGGTCAGGCACATTCGGCACGTGGCGCGCGCGAAGATGGGCAAGCAGCGCATAGACCAGCGCGGAGCCGCCGATCACGCCACACAGCACCTGGCAGACGCTTTCGTAGATCACCATGCGTGCGACCATTCCGCGGGTGTATCCCATAGCGCGGAGAGTCGCGTGCTCCAGAGAGCGGCGCCGCACGGCGTGGGCTAGCGATGTTGCGGTGACGATGACCAGCGTGAAGATCGCGGCAAGTACGACGAGTCGCATGGCGCTGCTCAAGTCGCCCATCTGCGTGAACAGAGACAGCAGCAATGCCTGGGCGGTCTGCGTGCGCGTGGGGTGGTCGGAGTTGGCGGTGATCCCGTCGATCGCATGGGCGACGTCATCGGCGGAGGCGCCCGCTGCCAGCTTGACCTTGTAAAGCGCGACGGTATCTCCCTGTCTCGCGGCAGACGCGTTCATGTAGTCCCAGCGCACCACGGCGATGCTGTCCAGCTTGGCGCGGTCCGCGGTGAGCCCGTGATACACGCCAAGCACTTCGAACAGCTGTGTATCGTTGCCGTCCTTGTTGAGGAAGCCCCCCACGTGCAACGGCACCTGCTGCCCTGCCGACCAGTGATTGCGTTGCGCCAGTTGTGCGCCTACCAGCATTCCATCCCGCCGGACCGAAAACGCCTTCAGCTGCTCCTCGGAAAGCGAAAGGTCCTTGAAAGCATCGGTGGGAAGACCCACGGCAGCCACGAGGAGTTGATTGGTGGGCTGCTGGTAGACGGCCAGGTAGCCAGTCTGGTAATAGACCTCGCTCACGCCGGGCACTTCCGCCAGGCGCGTGCGCAGCGAAATCGGCAACGCCGCCTGGCTGGAATACCGCGAGGTCACCACCAGCATGTCGGCACCCGACGATCCGACCGCCGGATGGAAGGCCTGGTAAAGCAAGCCCAGCAGGCCCAGAAGCACGAAGACGGTTGCCACGGTGGCAATCGTCAGGAAGCCGCGCAGGCGATTGCGAAACGGCTTTGCATAAGTGAGATACATGGAGATCATGATTCAGGCCACTCGCAGCAGAGGCTCACTGACTGCACCCTTGTCCAGGACCACGGTACGGTCCGCATAGGCCGCGGCCTTGGGATCGTGCGTGACCATGACGAGGGTCACGCCATTGACCCCTTTGAGCTCTGCGAGAAGCGCGAGCACATCGTCGGCCGCTTCGCGATCCAGGTTGCCGGTAGGCTCGTCGCAGATGAGGAGCGCCGGCCCAGCGACGATCGCCCGCGCAATCGCGACACGCTGCTGCTGTCCGCCGGAGAGCTGGCGCGGCTTGTGGCTGCTGCGATCCGCCAGGCCTACTAGGTCCAGCGCGGTCCGCGAGCGGCGTTCGCGCTCGCCGGCAGACAGGCGGCCAAGCATCAGCGGCACCTCCACGTTGGCCAGCGCGCTGAGCGAAGGCAGCAGGTTGTACGACTGGAACACGAAGCCCACGTGCGATGCGCGCCACCGACCCAGGGCGGCATCGGATAGCGTCTCAAGCGGCTGTTCGCGAAACCGGATGCTGCCTGACGTAGGACTGTCGATGCCGCCGATGAGATTGAGCAGGGTGGTCTTGCCGGAGCCCGACGGTCCCATCAGCGCAAGGAACTCGCCCTCCTTCACCACCAGGTTGATGTCATCCAGCACCCGGATGGCGGCGTCCGCCTTTCCGTAGATTTTGCTCACCCGTGAGAGTTCGATCAGTGTCGTCATCCCGATACCTCCTGAAAGTCGTGGTTCGTGACCGGCTCGGCCGGCGCAAGGACATCCCTCGTCCCCGGACTCATCCTTCGGCTTACTTCGCCCACGACGTCCGCAAGCCGGTGGAACTGCTCGAACATGGTGGTGGCGTACGACTCGCCATCCGACGTGATGACGTAAAACTTGCGCATGCGGTCGCCACGCGTATCCCATCGACCCAGGAGATATCCGCCACTTTCCAGGCGCCGAAGCAGCGGATACAGCGTGCCCTCCTTGATCGTTACACCAAGCGTCTCCAGCGAGCGCCTGACTGCGTAGCCATGGTTTTCGCTTTTCAGCAGAAGAAGCACCAGAATGATGAGCACCCCTCGGCGCATTTCGCTGGCGTCTCGCTGAATGGATGCATCGTTCATCCCGATTCCTTGTCGACTCAGTAGCCGCTTACCAGCCCACGCTTGCGCGCCGCCCTGACCGCTCGGTCCAGCGCCCAATACCCCAACAGGAACCATGCAACGCCATTGGCGGCACATACGGCGTACTCGCTTGCCGTGGGCGTGACGGGATGGGAAAGCAGCTCTCCCAGGAGGTGCGCGGATGGGTTGATGGGGACCACATCGGCCAATACGCCGAACGCACCGTCGCGGCCCTGCAGGGGCGCCGCTACCAGGGCCAGCATGATGAATTGCCCGAGGCTGAGCAGCGACTGGATGCGCTTGATGACCATGGCATATCCTGCCACCAGCAAGCCCAGGCCGACCGATGCCAGGATGACGCAGAACAGCGGAAGGACGGCGTAAGGCGTGTAATTCAACCGTACACCGGTGAACAGGCAGATGACACCGAGCACCAGCGTTATGAGCAGAAGATGATGTACCAGCCCACTGAAGGTACGGACGACGACGAAGCTTGCGAATCGCGTTGGCGCAAGGAAGATCTGTTCGAGGATGCCAGTCCGGGCATCATCGGCGATCTGGGCTCCGGGCCCTGAGAAAAGCCCCGTTGTCGTCAGCCATACGACATACGTCGCGACGGTAACGGCGAGGCGTTGTTCGTTGACCTCTGCGCCCCCCGCAAGATACTTCGAGCCGAAAAAAATACCCATGAAGAAAAAAGTGAAAACGATGGCGCCGAGGATGGACTCGATTGGATAGCGCCTTACCGTGATCATGTTTTTGCGGACTTCCGCATATGCGATCCGGGCGAGCATGGTCAATCCCTCACGGCGTGCAGAAAGGTCGAGGTCAGATCGCCCGCTTCGCGGGTCAGGGCGCCTATGGCTAACGGACGCATGACATCGAGGACGTCGTAGAGCTTTTCTTCCGGGAACGTCAGCGCACCTTCGCCCACCATCACGCCGAGCGCGCACAGCAGTTGCATGCGTCCCTGGTCGACACCCTCCACGCCCAGGGAATAGAGATTCGTGGCACCCCGCGACAAAAACGTCTTGATGTCTTCGGTGATCTTGATATGCCCTGCCTGCAGAATCGCCACGTGGTCGGAGAGCATCTCCACCGTGTCCATCTGGTGCGAGGTAAGGATGATCGCCGTGCCTGCTTCCTTCATTTCCTTCAGGTAGGCAACGATGCTCAGAACGTTCTCCAAATCCACGCCAAGTGTCGGCTCGTCCAGCAGCAGCACCTGCGGCTGGTTGATCACCGACACGGCAAGGGCGAGGCGCTGCTGCATGCCTCGCGACAGGTTGCCCGCCAAGGTGTTCGAGCGCTTGTCCAGGCCAATGGTCGCGAGCAGCTCGGCGATTCGCCGCCGGCTTTGCTTCGGCCCCAACCCTTGCAGCGCTGCGAAGTACTCGAGGTTTTCCCGGGCGGAGAGACGCCAGTAGAGATTGCGGCTGCCTTCGAGTACGGCGCCGAGGCGGCAATGCCGTGCCAGGCGATGCGAGAGCCGGACGCCGTCCAGTTGCATGTAGCCCGCATCGGGCTCGATCAGGCCGCAGATCACCTTGATCAGTGTGCTTTTCCCGGCCCCGTTGAGCCCCAGGACAGCGACGACGCTTCCGGCGCGCACGTCCAGATCCACATCCGTCAATGCAGAAACGGGCGTGGCTCCGGTGCCACGTTCGTATCTCTTGCTAATGCCTCTGATCGCCAAACATTGCATACGACCCCCGCGACGTTCGTCCAGCTGCCCTTGCGTGGCTGGGCGCCGGCTAAACGGCGCCGACACCGTGTCTATGTGTATTAATAGACAGATACACCAGGGTTGTCAACGGGTTTTTTTCGATTTTTTCGGGATCAGATGGAGCGCCGGCTGCTCTCTGGCAAAAACACATGGGGACGGCGCTGGAAGCCGATCGACCCGCGGAATCCCAGCCACAACATGACCAGGCCAAGCAGTACCCACCCCGCCAACGGCACCGCAAGGTAGGCCGTGGTTACAGCGCCGGCAGCATGGGACAGGACGACGGGAAGCAGGCAGACGTTGGTCAACGCCAGGAAGACGAGCATCAACGTCATCATGGCCCAGTCGGGCAGCCGCCGGCCCCCGAGCGTGGCGAGCACGGAGCCCGCCATGAGGACCGAACACCCCGGTATGACGACCGATATCAGAACGAGCAGCACGCTCGGCAGGGGCACAAGCCAGGCGGTCAGCCATACCGATGCGAGGATCGCCGCATGCAGTACGAGCGGCCCGGCCAGACAGGCGCGTAATACCTTCCGTCGCGCGGCTTCCGGCGTGCCCAGGCCGGGCAGCAGCGCCAGCAGCGCCAGCTCCGCATTCTGTTTCCGCCACCGTTGCTGCACGACTTTCAGCACGCCGAACGTGCTTGCCATGGTGAGCACGAGCGCGGTGTAACAAACGGCGAACGCGATGTTGGAGGGTGACAGGAGCGTGGGAAGGTCGAACCCGGAAGCCGCCTTGATCAGCAGCGCCATCAGCAACACCAGGCCCGCGAGCGCAAGCCACCGACGCGCATGGCCTGCTGGCGTCCTTGGCAGGTACAACCCGCCCAGTGCAACGCGCAAAGCGCGAGACACGGACGTCGGGCCCGTCTTCTTCAAGCTGATGCCTCCGGTCGACCAACCGCGCATTGCCTTGATCCCTCGGGCCGCGCTTTCATCGCGCCGCGCACCGCCTCCGCCTGGCTGCCGCTGTAGCTGGAAGACAAGCGTACCGCGCATCGAGCCAGCGGCGGCGCCGTCGCTGCGCGACACTGCGCGCCAGCGAAGCATGCAGCAGGCGCAAAGAACCAGCAGGGCGACAAATGAGACGGCCTCGGTCTGCATCGCGGTAAGGGCATGCGAGCGCAAGTACCCGGAAAGTGCCGCGCCGATGAGCGGTATGAAGCCCACCACAGCGGCCACATAGCCAGGCAACAGCGCCACGGCAAGCCCACCTGCCATGAAGAGCAGGAGCGTAATGGCGGTGGCAAGCAAGGACGCATGCGCCTCGATGCCAAGTGCCATGGCTGGCGCCAGCCCGCACAGCGCGTAGAACGCGAGGTTGGCAGGGATCAGGTAGACGTTGCCAGGCAGGACGAGCTGGAGATGGTCACGGGCGAGCAGGACAAAACGCGACAGGACCAGGGCCCATAACGCGCCCAGGGCGCCCCCGTAATAGAGCACGAACAGCGACCACCGCCCCCGCGGTCCGGGGGCGGCAGCGACCGAGGCGCCATGGACGAGGCACGCGGCAATCAAGAGCAACAGGCCGAGCCGAATGACGCGAGGCGTGGCTTGCCAGGGGATCATCAGAGAGGGGCGCATCGTCATCCCGCGATCTCGACAAACAGATCCTCGAGCGCCAGGGTTTCGATACGCACACCCGCCATGTCCGCGCTGATCGGCCAATGGCCCGCCGCATCGCGCTCGATCACGAGACTGAGACTACCGTCGTCGAGCTCGCGGCGGCTCAGCGCACCGGCGGGCGCGGCATGCAAGGCTGGCTGCGACAGCACGGCGCGCGCGTACTGCTCCTTGGTTTCATCAACACCGCAGTTGAGCAGTATCCGCCCTTCGTGCAGGAAGGCGACCTCATAAGCGACACGCTCGAGATCCGACACAATGTGCGTGGAGAACAGAACCGTCGTTTCGAATTCCGCCGCCCTCAGTGCGATTTCCCGCAGCAGCTGGCGCCGTGCCACCGGATCGAGTGCAGCGGCGGGTTCATCCAGCACGAGCAGGTCGGGCTGCGACGCCAGCGCGCGGATCAGGTCCACGCGCTGGCGCTCGCCGGGCGAGAACTTGCCAAGCGCGCGGCCTGACGGAATGTCCCATTGTCGCAGCATCTTCCGGACGAATGCCGCGTCCCATCGGGGATAGAACGCGCCCACGTAATTCAGCATCTGCTCGGCGGTCAGCCACGCTAGGGCCTCGGGCTGTTGAGGGACATATCCGATGCGGGCCTTGGTGGCATCGGACAGCCTGAGCGCTGGCTCGCCGTAGACGCGCACCGATCCACTTGCGGGTTCAAGCAGGCCAAGCATCGCGCGAATCAGCGTCGATTTCCCTGCGCCGTTGCGGCCGATCAAACCCATGACGGAGCCACGCTGCAAGACAAGATCCAAGCCGCTCAGCACGCGCGACCGCTCATAGCCATGCGTCAGCCCCCGTATCGCAAGCGGAACGTCGGCAGTTTCCATGTCTATAAATCCCGTGGCATTCATTGGATTTCCCTCATCTACGCACCGGTGCCGGCGTCACCGATCTTGCCCCATCAATTTGCCGAGGCGCTGCAATACCGGCGCCGTCGGCAGTTCCAGTTCCTTCGACTGACGGGCCACGTCGATCAGCAGTTCTTCGATCAGGGCCATACGCTGGGCCTGCGACAACGTTTTTTCGTGAGCCGCCGCGACCGCCATCCCCTTGCCGCGAAGCCGTTCCAGCAGCCCCTCCGCTTCGGCCATGCCATACGCCCGCGAGACCGTCATTGGGTTGATGGCATGAAACCCCGCCACGTCGCGCACCGACGGAAGTAATTGCCCAGGCACGAGCTGTCCTCCTGCAATCAGGCGGCGCAGCTGTTCCACGATCTGCCGATAGATGGGCTCGGCTGACGTTGGCTGGATGGAGAAGACCGAGGCGTTCATGTGTATTATGACAACAATACACAAACGAACTGTCAAGCGCGGCTGCAGCTGCCTTTTCCGCGGCGAAGACGGCTGATGTGTCGCAGGCAACCTCCAGCGTGCGATGAACGTATCGCGTCCTGGCGTCCGTTTCATCGGAACGGGTTCAAGTTGCCTCCTGCCGCTTTTCTGGGGATCGTGCGCAGCAGTGGCCGCAGGCGTGCCACGCCTGCCCGCTGACACGTTCTCGCCCAACCAAGTAGCCATTCCTTCGAGCGTAGCTGTAGCCTGTTCCAGCCCCCCAGGATGGCGTAGGCAGCGCGCGGCGAGAAGCCGTGGGGCAAGTCCACCCGCACCTTTGTGATGGCGGCTGGCTTACGCGCCAGCATCTCTTCGATGACCAGCGCGGCAGTCGGCGCGTAGCCAACCCGCTAAGCCGTGCCGTTGAAGTGCCTACGCGGGGTGCAGTGCGTCGAGATCGCCCTTCTGCGTGCGCTCCAACACCGCGTAGTACGCGCTGCGTTCGCGCTGGATCTGCGCCGACAGACTGTAGAAGCGTTGCGGGCTGCCATCGGCGCGCACCAGCAGCAGATCGCCCACGGCACGCGCAATGCGGCCGTTGCCGTCGTCGAACGGATGCAGGGTCACGAACCACAGGTGGCCGAGACCGGCCTTGAGCAGCGCCGGCGCGTCCCGGCTGTCGTTGAGCCAGCGCAGGAACACGGCCATCTCGCTATCGAGTCGCGCCGCCGGCGGGGCCTGGTAGTGGACGCGCTGGCGCCCCACCGGACCGGACACCACCTGCATCGGCCCATTGGCATCGTCGCGCCAGGCGGCCACCTTGCGCCGGCTCAGGCCGGAATAACCGGTGGGAAACAGCGCGGCGTGCCAGCCGAACAGCCGTTCGGCGGTGAGCGGCTGCACGGCATTGGCGTTGGCGTCCAGCACCATGTCCACCACGCCTTCCACGTGCCGATCGACGGGCGCCAGCGCCGCCACCTCCACGCCCAGCCGGCGCGCCACGGACGAACGCACCGAAGCCACGTTCAACACCTCGCCCTCGATGGCGCTGGTCTTGACCACGTCCTCGGTCAGCGCCGCTAGGCTGTAGCGCCAGGTCGGCCAGTCCTTGCGTTGCCAGAGGCAGGGCGTTTCACCGCGCATGATGCGGCGATTATGGGAGCGATTCGCCGCAGCACAATCGCCGCACTTTTTGCGGTGATTGGGGCCGCCAATCGCCGCACAGCATCCGCATTGCCCGCAGGGGACGGCGATGTACGCCGTGCGAGGAGGCGACTCCGTCAAAGGGGACGGCGTGTAGTGACGGCGCGGCCAGCGCCGCGCCGTCTCCACCCATTGAGCGATTCGGCACCAGCCGGCCACCCCAGCAACGCCACCGCCAGAACCGAGCGGCTACGGTGCCCCGCTGGACCTGCGTCGCGTCTTCGCCACAGGCGGCGGCGCCACCGGCACGGCCGTGATCAGCAGGGCGCCATTGGCCATCGTGATGCGTACCTTGCCGCCCACCGCGAAGCCCAGGCCTTCCAGCCACAGGCCATGCAAGCGCAGGCTGGGCACCTGCCGCCCGACCCGCATGCCATTGCGGTCCACATCGTAGTAGCGATAGCCGATGGTACATTGCGTGGGCCGGCGCGGGATCGAGCGCCTGGGCGCGGTGACCTTGTCGGCATCGGGGCACACAGGCGGCGCCGACGCGCCAGGTAATGGTTCAGCGGCAATCACGTCTAAGGGATCGGGCGATTCGAGCTTGAGCCAGCAGGGCGGCGCCTTGACGGCGCGGCGATGGGATTTGGTCTTTGGGCGAGCGGCAACACTACCGGACATGACGTCCTCCATTTGAGTGGGAGTCGCCAAGTGATTTCGAGAGACCAAACCCGGCTGCGGAATTTGCCGCGGCAAGTAAATAATTACTCGATCAAAATAAGCTGTCAACGCTTGAAGCAGGACGCCTGTAGACATCTGCAGAACATCCTGCCAGTACGAAATAAATCAACCTGACACAGATATCTCGATGCAGAAAGCCCCGCTCCGCAGGGCGCTACGTATACCTACTTCCGGAATCGATCAAACAAAACCACATTGGAAGTGGAGTCCGCAATAGTAGAAGACGACACATCCGTTAGCTCCCGCCGTTTGATTGCCAACTCCACGATGTCAGCCTTCTTTCCGGACAGATACCCGATCGGCAGTCCGAACATGCTTTCCACATCGCGGGCCGAGATGCCCAGCATGTCAGCTAAGCCGTCAGCTCGGATCACGCCTTCGTTGATCAGCAGCTCCATGGTGCGCCTGAGTAGTCGTGGCTCCTCCGGAGTACGCTCATCGTCCAGCGGCTCGCGCTTATTGCCCCACTTTGCCGAACGGTGCTTGATGAGACGCAGGTAATCTTCCTCCGAGATGACACCCAGCGCGCGCAGCCGCATGATCATGGCCGCTACGGAAACACCCCAACGCTGCTTGAGGAAGACCAATGCCTGTAGCGAAACAGGGGTGGACACTTCAGCCACGAATCCGCGTGCTGGCAACAGGAAGGCGCCGGCAAAACGGTGCGCCTGCTGCTCCATGAGCTTGTGGCTTGCAGCGTCGCCTGGAGCCTCGATATGGCGATGCAAAACAAGATGACCAAGCTCATGCGCAGCGTCGAACCGACTACGGAACGCATTGCCCTTGTCAGCACAAAGCAGGACGAACGGCCGGCCCGATGTGCTCCAAGCGGAAAGTCCTTCAATGCGTGCAATACCGGTTTCCTCCAGCGCCACCACAGCACCCGCATTCTCCAAAAGCAATAACGTGTCGCCGACAGGTCCCTCCCCCAAGTTCCACAACTTGCGGCAAGCGTCAGCCGCCTCTTCAACCACGCTGTCCGTGATCTGGGCCAGACGCCTTAGGTCAAAGCTGGGCAAGTTGACGGCAGGGTAGTCGACGAACTCTTCAAGCTGTGAGGACGCTTCCTCCAGCCATTCCATACGGGCACCAAGCAAGCCGCGCTCCTGTTTGAGCTGAGCGATGCTGCCGCGGTAATTGGGCTTGGAGGTGGTATTGCGCAAGGGCCGCGTCAGCCATTCGGGCGCAACGCGTAGTTCAGACGCCATGGCCTCTAGCATGGTGGGGCTAGGTGCCTGACTGCCCGTACGCCATCGGCTGATGGTGGTATTGGTTACCCCAATGCGGGCCGCCAGCTCTGTTGCAGAGAAACCACGAACCGATAAGGCTTGGCTCAGCCTGTCCGGCACAAAGTTCCCCACAGAGCGAGTATTTGTGCGCTGGTTCATGCGAGCGGGTCTGGCTGTCCGTCTTCGTTGTCGGTTTTATCGAGCAACTTCTTGACGTTGTTTTTGAGTGTCGGCTTGACGCGATCCTCAACATCCTGACGCTTCTGATAGCGCTGAACGAACTGATGGAGATCCTCCCGAAAGACAGGATTGCGCAAGTCCATGCTTTCGTCAGTGACGACAATATGGATTGCGTAATGATCTCCCGCGCCTGCTCCTTCCGTCACAACAAAAGCGGTCATCTCCACCGGTTCCGTGACCGATAGCTCACCCTCAAACAGATCCGGGTTTATGAGCTTCTTGGCCTGCGCGTTCGGCTCACACAACTTGACCTTGGTCTTGCTACGCCGAGCGTTATCCCACTTTACTTGTCCCATGTGGACGCGCGCCAGAGTTACCACTCCCACCTTACCGAAGACGATCGCGTTTCCACGAAGCGGCTTGTGGAGAATGCCTGCCTCGTCCAATGCGTGGCCCATGGCTTCGTTCAGCAGCAGATGCCGTGCGAAACCCGAAGCTGTCGATCGGTGCCCGCCCTCAAACCGCAAGCTCAGTGCTTGGGCATCGGCCAGTGCCTGTGGCACCAGACGCTCCAAAGTGAGCCAGAAGCCACGAGGAATGTCTGACGACAATTTACTACCAATGATTTCGTGACCACTGACGTTCAAGGCAACTCTCCTTTGTCGTGGAAGCGAATTTATATCATTTTTTTTGTCGCCGCAACCAACCCAACATGTCCCCTATTCAGCGGGCTTGGCGTGAGCCTTGGAAAGCCTCCCCTCTAAGGCTAGACCTCTAAATGCACAATGATCCCCGCCGCCGCAGGCTTGCATGTGCCTGCATATGTGGCCGTCAACGCGATCCTCTAAGCCCACAGGCCGTCACGGCGACAGCTCCCATGCATTGACGATGGGAACTCCCGTGGACTCGAAATCAGAGACATTGCGCGTGACCACCGCCATGCCATGCACCAGCGCCGTCGCCGCGATAAGCGCGTCGCGCGCCCCCCCCTTGTCGGGTACGTGCAGCCGAGCGCAGCGTTGCGCCACAGATTCGCATCCGGCCCTGCCGGGCCGCACCTTGCGCAACTCCGCCAGCACGCTGGTGTCGAGCACGTACATCACGAGAGATCAGCCGGCCGGACTCCGATCGTCCGCCCGGCGGCTCGAACTCGATCTCCGCAACGCTCGGCATCGCCAGTGCGTACCAGGATTCGAACCTGGAACCAAAGGATTGTGATACATCAAAATATATATACAAATCAATTATTTATAAGCCCCCCCCCCCCCCCCCCAAAGGATCACTCCATGAGGCCTGGATCGACTACGAGCTTGGGATGCTTTTTCCTAGAGATGCGAGAGCGTGCCATGCTCGTTCGCCTGCCTTAACATGACGGACGTCAAGTGGAAGGATCGGTATGGCGTACGACTACAAGAGGCTCATTAACCCTGAGCGGGCTCTGATCTTTCGGATCTTGCATCGGGACAACTTGACCTGGGCACTTGACAACGGACTCCATTGCGGCAATAGCTCAGTGCTTGCTCCGGGGTGGGTGAGCATTGGCAATCCCGATTTGATCACTAAGCGTAGCTCCCACCCGGTCTCAATTGCGCCGGGAGGATTCCTGAACGACTACGTGCCCTTCTATTTCACTCCGTTCTCGCCAATGCTCCGCAATATCAGCACAGGTTGGGGAGGCGTACCAAGACGGCCCAATGAAGAAATCGTGATCCTGGCATCAAGTTTGCTCAGGGTAGCCGCTGACGGGCTTCGCTGGGCGTTTACCGACATGCACGCTTACTATAGGTGGGCGACCTACTACAATGACCTTGGCAGCCTCAGTAAAATCGATTGGCCTCTTTTGCAGCGACGTGATTTCAAGCGTGACCCCGACGACCCCGCTAAGTTCGAGCGCTACCAAGCGGAAGCTCTGGTCCACCGCCACATGCCCCTCTCATCGCTGACAGGCATTGCATGCTACACAGCACAAATGCAACAGGTCATTGAACAGCAAGTGCATAGCCGCGGCCTCAATTTCCCTGTTAAAGCACTACCTAGTTGGTATTTCTCATGATCAAGTTCACACAAGGCAACCTACTGGAGGTTCCCGCAGAGGCCCTCGTCAATACAGTGAACACTGTTGGAGTGATGGGGAAAGGCATCGCCCTCATGTTCAAGGAGCGTTTTCCAGAAAATTTCCGTCGCTATGCAGCTGCGTGCAAAGCAGGGGATGTACATGTGGGCAAGATGTTTGTCACGGAGGTGTCAGAGCTAGACGGCCCCCGTTGGGTAGTGAATTTCCCTACCAAGCAGCATTGGAGAGCGGCATCACGATTGGAGTGGATAACGGAGGGTTTACAAGAACTTCGTCACTTTCTAATCGAAAACAAAGTCAAGTCCGTAGCGATACCTCCGCTGGGCGCAGGAAATGGTGGACTGGAATGGGCTCTCGTACGGCCTCAGATTGAGGCGGCGCTGGGTGATCTCAGCTTGGATGTCCTAGTGTTCGAGCCAACTTCTAAATACCAGAACGTCGCCAAGCGCGCCGGTGTGGAGAAACTAACCCCAACTCGGGCGCTCATCGCGGAGTTGGTGCGGCGTTACTGGGTTCTTGGTATGGATTGCAGTTTGCTTGAGATCCAAAAGTTGGCATGGTTTCTTGAGAGAGCAGTCGGCCGACTCATGCCGGGGAAAGATCTGGAACTGCATTTCGTCGCACACAAGTATGGTCCGTACGCGAATCGGCTGGATCATCTATTGAACAACTTAGACGGGAGCTACCTGCACTGCGATAAGCGCATCAGCGATGCCGATCCCTTCGACGTCATCTGGTTCGACGAGAGCAGGAAGGATTTCCTTCAGGCTTATCTTCGCTCTGAGGCCAAGTCATATGTGCCTGCTCTCGAGGCAACTGCTCAGCTGATTGATGGATTTGAGTCGCCATTCGGCATGGAGCTGCTAGCGAGCGTGGACTGGCTCCTTTTCAAAGAAGGTGTTGAGCCCACCGTTCCCGCCGTCAGGGCAGGGTTGAAGAACTGGCAGGAAGGTAGTGGGGCCGCTGAGAGAAAAAATCGGCTCTTTGATGATCAAGCACTTAGTTTCGCGCTTGAACGTCTTCAGTTGAAAAAAGAAATGCACGCTCTAATGTGAGTATGGAGTCCGACCACGTTACGTGGTCGGCGCCATAATTTAGGCAGTAAATACTTTATTTTTGTGCAGCATTCCCAGAACTTTTTTGCTTCTTCCGGCCACTTTTCCCCGCAGAAAATCACGTTCGTCGCAACTTACCAAGTTGAAGCACAGAGTCAGATATGTGCTCAGCGCTCTCTCTTTATGTTAGACTTATGGGTCTAGCCAATTTGCCTCGACCTAAGACGAGCAAGCAATATTCGAGAGTTAGCGCCATGTTGTCCTTACCGCCACCCCATACCTACGCCCGCCTATTTGGGCTAGCCAGTCTGCGAAGAGCGGGATCGGCTTCACTTCTGCGTGCACTCTTTACAATAGCAGACAACATCCAGCTATTTTTCATGCTTATGGTGGGCCCACCAGGATTCGAACCTGGAACCAAAGGATTATGAGTCCTCTGCTCTAACCGTTGAGCTATAGGCCCGGACGCGTCCGGAGCGGACGGGCCGATGCGTCGGCCGCCGGCTTGGCGCCTCTGGCGTGCATGCAGAGGAAGGCGCCGAGGCGGGCGTGAGTTTAGCGTCCGGGGTGGTGTCGTGTCTTCCCGGGCTGTCGATGCGCGTGCAGCCGCTGACTCGCATGCGTGTTGGCTACCCAGGGCGAACGGCAAGGCGGCGCTTGATTGGGATGCCCCCGGCAATCCGCAATGGAAGAGCATCAGCTCCGATGGTGAGCCGGGAAAGCCCGTCGGGACTGAAGTCCCTCCCACAACAGCCTGCTTTTCCACAACAGCGCCGCATCGACGGCCGATGCGACGCCGCTAGCCGCGCAAGCGCCCTCCCCTCAATCCTCCAACCCCAACACCAGCACCCCCAGCGGCGGGATGGTCAGCGACAGCGAGGCCGGGTGGCCATGGGCGCCGACGTTCTCGGTGCGCACGCTGCCGCCGTTGCCGGTGTTGCTGCCGCCGTAGATCTCGGCGTCGGAGTTCAGCAGTTCGCGCCAGCGGCCGCCGCGGGGGACGCCGATGCGGTAGCCGTGGTGCACCAGCGGGGTGAGGTTGGCCACCACCAGCAGCGGGGCGTCGCTGCCCTGGGCGGTGCGCAGGTAGGCGAACAGGCTGTTGCCGGCGTCGTCGCCGATGACCCAGGCGAAGCCGTCGGGGGTGTCGTCGCGGGCGTGCAGTGCGGGGTGTTCGGCGTACAGGCGGTTGAGGTCGCGGACCAGGCGCTGGACGCCGCGGTGGCGCGGGTCGTCGAGCAGGTGCCAGGGCAGCGCGGCGTCGTGGTTCCACTCGGTGGGCTGGGCGATTTCGCAGCCCATGAACAGCAACTTGCGCCCGGGGTGGGTGTACATGTAGCCCAGGTAGGCGCGCAGGTTGGCGAAGCGCTGCCAGTCGTCGCCGGGCATGCGCCCGAGCAGGGAGCGTTTGCCGTGCACTACTTCGTCGTGGGAGATCGGCAGCATGAAGCGCTCGGAATACGCGTAGACCATGCTGAAGGTCAGTTCGCCGTGGTGGTAGCGGCGGTAGATGGGGTCCAGTTCGATGTAGTGCAGGCTGTCGTGCATCCAGCCCATGTTCCACTTGTAGTTGAAGCCCAAACCACCGTGCGCCAGGTCGGCGGTGACGCCCGGCCAGGCGGTGGATTCTTCGGCGATGGTGATGGCGCCCGGCGCGTGTTCGGCGACGACCTGGTTGAGCCGGCGCAGGAAGGCGATGGTCTCGTAGTTCTCGCGGCCGCCGTGGATGTTGGGCACCCACTCGCCGGCATCGCGACTGTAGTCGCGGTAGAGCATGGAGGCCACGGCATCCACGCGCAGGCCGTCGACGTGGTAGCGCTGCAGGAATTCCAGGGCGCTGGCGATCAGGAAGCCGGAGACTTCGCGCCGGCCATGGTTGTAGATGAGCGTGTTCCAGTCGCGGTGGAAGCCTTCGCGCGGGTCGGCGTGTTCGTACAGCGAGGTGCCGTCGAAATGGGCCAGGCCGTGCGCGTCGGTGGGGAAATGCGCCGGCACCCAGTCGACGATGACGCCGATGTCCTCGCGGTGGCAGCGGTCGACGAAGCGGGCGAAGCCGTCGGGCGAGCCGAAGCGCGCGGTGGGCGCGAACAGGCCCAGCGGCTGGTAGCCCCAGGAGCCGCCGAACGGGTGTTCGGTGACCGGCATCAGTTCGATATGGGTGAAGCCCATGTCGGCCACGTAGGGAATCAGGCGGTCGGCCAGCGCATCCCAGTCGAGCATGCTGCCGTCGTCGGCATGCATCCACGAGCCGGCGTGGATCTCGTACACGCTCAATGGCGCGTTCGGGCTGTGGCGGCGCGCGCGCGATGCCATCCAGGCGTCGTCGCGCCACTGGTACGGGGTGGGATCGGCCACGATCGAGGCGGTGCCGGGCGCCAGTTCGGCGCGGCGCGCGACCGGGTCGGCCTTGGCCGGCAGGTCTTCGCCGCGCGGGCCGCGCAGCGCGTACTTGTAGTGCGCGCCCACGTCGACGCCGGGCACGAACAGTTCCCACACGCCGGCCTGGTGACGCAGCCGCATCGGGTGGCGGCGCGCGTCCCAGCTGTTGAAATCGCCGATCACCGCGGCGCGCGTGGCGTTCGGCGCCCACACCGCGAAACGGGTGCCGCGCACGCCATCGACTTCAACGGCGTTCGCGCCCAGCGCATCGGCCAGCTGCAAATGGTGGCCTTCGCTGATCAGGTGCAGGTCGAAATCGCTGAGCTGCGGGCCGAAGGCGTAGGCGTCCTCGGTGACCTGCTCGCCGCCGGGCCAGCGGATGCGCAGGCGGTAGCGTCCGTCGTCGGGCAGCGGCGCGGAGAAGAAACCGGGGCTGGGGCCTTCCTGCAGCGGCACCTCGCGGCCGTCCTCGAGCACTGCCGCCACGGCTTCGGCGCCGGGCAGGTAGCTGCGCAGCACGCGCGTGTCGCCGATGCGGTGCGCACCGAGCACGGCGAACGGGTCGCCGTGGCGGGCATTGGCGAACGCGCGCAGCGTCGCCTCGTCCCAGGTGTGGCCGACATCACTCATCGCATCGCCTCCTGTGGCGCGGGAAAGCGGTCGAGTATGCGCAGCAGTCCCTGTATCGGCACCATGATCCAGGCCGGGCGGTTGGCGGCCTCGTAGCGAATTTCATAACTGGCCTTCTCGATCAGGAACAACAGGGTGGTGGTCTCGAAGGCGGCTGGCGCCACCCACGGATGCGGGCTGGCGTCGAGCACCTGGCGGTAGGCGGCCAGGAAGGTGGCGCTGGCGCGGCTGCGGAACGCGGACAGGAAGGCGTCCAGCGCGGTGTCCAGGCCGACGCCGGCGCGTGCGGCGGTGCCTTCTTCGCCCCGTGCCGACACTTCGCTGGCGTAGTCGAGCGAGCGCAGGAAGCCGGCCACGTCGTGCAGCGGGCTGGCCTTGGCGCGGCGTTCGTCCAGCGACTTGGCCGGTTCGCCTTCGAAGTCGATCAGCACCACATCGTCGAACGCGACCAGGATCTGGCCGAGGTGGAAATCGCCGTGCACGCGGGTCAGCAGCGCGCCGTCGAGCAGGGCCGGCGCCTGTTGCAACCAGGCGTCCAGGCGCGGACGTTCGGCCAGCAACGCGTCCATCGCGGCGCGCTCGGCGCCATCCTCGCTGCCGTCGCGATGCGCGGACAAGGTGTCCCACATCGCCTGCACTTCGTGCTCCACACCCGCAACGACCTGCCGCGCGGCTGCGGCATCCACCGGCTGCGGCGCGAACGCGGCGGCATCGGTCGGCTGGGCCAGCACGTCGTGCAGCTCGGCCAGGCGCCGGCCGACGACGGCGGCGAAGGCGTCGTAGCCGGCCACGCTCTCGTCGCGCGCGGCCTCGTCCTGGGCGGCGGCGTATTCCTCTGCGCCGCGCGCCAGGTGATCCAGGGTCCAGCGCCAGGCGTCGCCCTGGTTGCGCACGAAGCCCTGCAGCAAGGCCAGGGTGGTTTCCACGCCCTGCGCATCGACCCGGGTGACGTGGCCGAACAAGGGCGCGGCGTTGGCGTAGCCGATCTCGGTCAGCCGCGCGCCGAGTTCGATCTCGGGATTGGCCCCGGCGGAAACGCGGCGCAGCAGTTTGAACACCGCCTTGTCGCCGACGATCAGCGAGCTGTTGCTCTGCTCGGCCGACAGCCAGCGGATCTCGGCATCGTCGGCGATCTCGACCGCGGCCAGCGCCGGCGTCGGGCAGAAGCGGATCTGTTCGGGCGCGGCATCGGCACCGGCATGGGTCTCGCCCTGGACCGACAGCACCGCGCCCTCGCGCAATGCGGCAAGCGTGGTGCGGGTCAGCGATTTCAGCGCGAAGCCGTCGGTCAGATAGCCGACTTCGCGACCGTGCCGCACCCGTGCCAGCGCCAGCTGTTCGGCCAGCACGCTGGGCTGTTCGCGGTCCCAGACGATGCCCAGCGGCAGCATGTAGCGTTCGTATTCGCCATGCTCCAGCTCCGCTTCGATCTCCAGCATGGTCAACGCGTCGGTGCCGGGCAGCGGGGTGCGGCGGGCGATGCGCACGCTGCGCAACGCGCGGTCCTTGGCCGCGAACCAGCGCCGCGTGGACAGCCACGCCGGCAGGATGTCGCGCTCCAGCGTGCCCAGGTGCGGCAGCAGCGCATCGGCATCGACCGCGCCGCGCAGCACAAGGGTCTGGTAGTCGGGCAGCGGCATCGGCGCGGGCACGTGCCAGTCCGGCAGCGTGGCGTTGCCGACCAGCTGGAACGCGTAGAAGCCGAACGCCGGCACGGTGAGCAGGTAGGTCAGGCGCCCGATCGGCGGGAAGCTGCCGCCGCCGATGATGTCCACCGGCACCCGGCCTTCGAACTCGGACAGGTCCAGCTCCACCGCCTGCAGCGTGTGCGAGAGGTTGGCCACGCACAGCACGGTCTCGTCCTCGTGGCAGCGCAGGTAGGCGAGCAGGCGGCGGTTGCCCGGATACAGGAAGCGCAGCGTGCCGCGGCCGAAGGCGCGATAGCGCTTGCGCACCGACAGGATGCGCCGAGTCCAGGTCAGCAACGAATGCTGGTCGCGCTGCTGCGCCTCGACGTTGACCGCCTGGAAGCCGTACAGCGGATCCATGATCGGCGGCAGCACCAGCGCGGCCGGGTCGGCACGCGAGAAGCCGCCGTTGCGGTCGATCGACCACTGCATCGGCGTGCGCACGCCGTCGCGGTCGCCGAGGTGGATATTGTCGCCCATGCCGATCTCGTCGCCGTAGTACAGCACCGGCGTGCCGGGCATGCTCAGCAGCAAGGAGGTCATCAGTTCGATGCGGCGGCGGTCGCGCTCCAGCAGCGGCGCCAGGCGCCGGCGAATCCCTAAGTTGATGCGCGCGCGACGGTCGGCGGCATAGGTCTGCCACAGGTAGTCGCGCTCGGAGTCGGTGACCATTTCCAGGGTCAGCTCGTCGTGGTTGCGCAGGAAGATCGCCCACTGGCAGCTCTCCGGGATTTCCGGGGTCTGGCGCATGATGTCGGTGATCGGGAAACGGTCTTCGCGCGCGATGGCCATGTACATGCGCGGCATCAGCGGGAAATGGAACGCCATGTGGCATTCGTCGGCGTTCTCGCCGAAATACTGCTGGGTGTCTTCCGGCCACATGTTGGCCTCGGCCAGCAGCATGCGGTCCGGATACTCGGCGTCCAGCGTGGCGCGGATGCGGCGCAGGATGGCGTGGGTCTCGGGCAGGTTCTCGTTGGAGGTGCCGTCGCGCTCGATCAGGTACGGCACCGCGTCCAGGCGCAGCCCGTCCACGCCCAGGTCGAGCCAGAAGCGCATCACTTCCAGCACCGCTTCCAGCACGGCCGGGTTGTCGAAGTTCAGGTCGGGCTGGTGCGAGTAGAAGCGATGCCAGAAGTATTGCCCGGCGACCGGATCCCAGGTCCAGTTGGAGTTCTCGGTGTCGCAGAAGATGATGCGGGTGCCGGCGTAGTCCTGGTCGCTGTCGGACCACACGTAGAAGTCGCGCTCCGGCGAGCCGGCCGGCGCGTTGCGCGCGCGCTGGAACCAGGAATGCTGGTCGGAGGTGTGGTTGATCACCAGTTCGGTGACGATGCGGATGCCGCGCGCGTGCGCCTGCGCGACCAGCCGTTCGAAGTCGGCGATGCTGCCGTAGTCCGGATGCACCGCCATGTACTCGGCGATGTCGTAGCCGTCGTCGCGGCGCGGGCTGGGATAGAACGGCAGCAGCCAGATGGTGTCCACGCCGAGGTCGGCGATGTAGTCGAGTTTGGAGATCAGGCCGGGGAAATCGCCGATGCCGTCGTCGTTGGAATCGAAGAACGACTTCACGTGCACCTGGTAGATGATCGCGTCCTTGTACCAGAGCGCGTCGCGCACCAGCGGGCTTGCCTCGCTGTCGGCGGACAATGGAACTGCAGCATTCATGAAGTGGCTCCGGCGCGGATACGCCATAGGGAAAACGGCCGCGAGGGATCGAGGCGAATGGTTTGCAGCTTGCCGTGCCAGGCGAATTCATGGCCATCCCACAGGTCCTGCACGGCGACGCTGGCGTGGTCGGGCAGGCCCAGTTCCCACAGCGGCACTTCGATCTGCGCCTCCTGCGCGGCGTGCGGATCCAGGCTGATCGCCACCAGCACCAGGCTGCGGCTGCGCGCCAGGTGCGCCTCGTCGAGGAACTTGCCGAAGTACAGCACCTGGTCGTTGTGCGCGAGGTAGAAGCGCGTGCCCAGGTGCGACTGCAGTTCCGGATGCTGGCGGCGCAGCAGGTTGAGGCGGGTGATCTCGTCGACGATGTCGCCGGGTGCGCGCTCGGGCCACACACGCAGCTGGTACTTCTCCGAATCCAGGTATTCCTCCTTGCCCGGCGCCAGCGGCGTGGCCTCGCACAACTCGAAGCCCTGGTACATGCCCCACAGGCCCGACAGCGTGGTCGCCAGCGCGGCGCGGATCAGGTGGCCGCCGCGGCCGCTCTGCTGCAGGAACACCGGGTTGATGTCCGGCGTGTTGACGAAGAAATGCGGGCGGAAGCATTCGCGCGGCGTGCCGGTGTTGAGCTCTTCGATGTAGGCCTGCAGCTCGGCCTTGTGCTGGCGCCAGGTGAAGTAGGTGTAGGACTGCGAGAAGCCGACCTTGGCCAGCCGGTACATCGGCTTGGGCCGGGTGAAGGCTTCGGACAGGAACACGACTTGCGGATGGCGCCCGCGCACTTCGGCGATCAGCCATTCCCAGAACGGGAACGGCTTGGTGTGTGGGTTGTCGACGCGGAACAGGTTGACGCCTTCGTTGACCCAGAACAGCACCGCGTCGCGCAACGCGTTCCACAGTTCGGGCACCGCGCCGCTGGCGTAGAAATCGACGTTGACGATGTCCTGGTATTTCTTCGGCGGATTCTCCGCGTACGGGATCGAGCCGTCGGCACGCCAGGTGAACCAGTCCGGATGCTCGCGCAGCCAAGGATGGTCCGGCGCGCACTGGATCGCGAAATCCAGTGCCAGTTCCAGGCCCTGCGCGGCGGCGGCGGCGCGCAGCCGGCGGAAGCCGTCCAGCCCGCCGAGTTCGGCGTGCACCTCGGTGTGCCCGCCTTCGGCCGAGCCGATCGCGTACGGGCTGCCGGGTTCGCCGGGTTGCGCGGTGACCGCGTTGTTGCGGCCCTTGCGGTTCTTCTCGCCGATCGGGTGGATCGGTGGCATGTACAGCACGTCGAAGCCCATCGCGCGGATGTGCGGCAGGCGCTGGATGACGTCGTCGAAGGTGCCATGGCGCGCGAGGTCGCCGCTCTGCGACCGCGGGAACAGCTCGTACCAGCTGGAGAAATGCGCGCCCCGGCGCTCGGCCTCGACGCGGAAGGTCATCGGGTATTCGGTGCGGAACGGCTTGTCGTCGGCGCGCGCCATCGCTTCGGCGGTGCCGGGTTCCAGCAGGATCTCCGCGCGGGCGGCGGGATCCTCGCTGCGGGTGATCCGGGCGAGGATCGCCTTCAGCCGCGCGTTCAAGGCGCCGCGGCTGCGCGCGCGTGCCTCCTCCACCTGGGCCAGCGCCTCCTGCACGTCCACCGGCAGCAGCGTGCCGGCGGCGCGCTTCTTTTCCAGGTCGGCATGGGTGGTGGCGAAGATGTCGCGCCAGGCTTCGATGCGGAATTCGTAACGACCTAGCCGCTCCAGCGGGAACTCGCCGCGCCAGCGGTCGTTGCCCAGCGCGCGCATCGGCGCAGTGGACCAGGTGCGCGCATCTCCGGCGCGCCACAGCAACGCCACTGCGATGCGGTCGTGGCCGTCGCAGAACGCGTCGGCTTCCACGCAGATGCGGTCGCCGACGGTGCGCTTGACCGGGAAGCGGCCGTCGTCCACCGAGGGCGTCACCGCTTCGATGCAGATCCGCGCCGCAGCGGCGGCGACATCGGCCGGCGTGCGGGCGCGAGCGGCGGCCAGCACCGGACGCGCCGGCACGCTGCGATAGACGCGCACTTCGCCCGCTTCCAGGGTGCCGCCCTGGTCGCCCTGGATCGGCTCGCCCTGATCGCTGAGCAAGCTTTCGCTGTCGCCGAGCAGGCGCAGCAGCGCCGATCCCGGTACCGGCAGCAGGTGGTCGCGGTCGCTATTGAGCAGCACCAGCCACGGCGCGGCGCCGAGCGGTTCCACGGCGATTGCGGTCAACGCGCCATCGCGCAGCAATGGGCGCAAGCGCAGATCTTGTCCGGCAGCGGCCGGGATGGCCGGCGCGGCATCGGCATCGGCATCGGTGTCGGCCGGCGCTGGCAAGGCGGTGAGTTCGGCGATCGCCCATGCATCGCCGAACGCGGATGCCAGGCGGGCGCGTTGCGCGCGCTGCAACGGCGGCTGCGCTTCGGACGGCGCATCGGGATCGATGGTGGCGACGACGCGACGCGCCAGGCTGCGCAGCGCCACGTCTTCGTCGAAGAACCAGCTGCCGCGTCCGTCCCACCAGGCCAGCGACGAGAACGCCGCATCGAAGCCGGCGCCCTGCAGCCCGCGTAAGGACTCCAGGCCCAGGCCAGGCGTCCAGGCCAGGAATTTCGCGTCGGGCACGTCCGCCTGCACACCGGCGATCAAGCTGCGCCACAGCGTGGCCGGCACGCGCTGCGGCTGCAGCACGCGGAATCCGGCCACGCCGCTGCGCAGCCAGTCGCGCACACGCACGCTCCACCACTGCGCCAGGCCCGCGCCCTCTTCGGCGTAGGCGAAGCGGCCCTGGGCGATGTCCGGCGTGCCGCGCTGGGTGCGCGGATCCGGCAGCGCCGAGGTGCGCGCGCGGAACCAGTGCGGATGTTGCTGCAGCAGGCCGCTGCCGCCGCCGATCTCGTCGATGCGCAGATCGACCAACAGGTTCAGGCCGTGCTTCTGCGCCAGCGCCAGCCACTGCTGCAGCTGTGCGGTGCCGGCGGCATCGTCGCTGGCCGGATCCGTCAGCCGCCCTTGCGGGTCCTGCGCGAACGGATTGGGCAGTACGACATGATCGCAACCATTGGCCTGCGCGGCGGCCATGGCCGTCTCCAGCGTGGCCGCGTCGTGCGTAAGGGGGGACAGCAGGCAGACATGCATTCGGATATCCCGTTCGGCGTAATGAGGAGTGCACGATCCAGACCGCAGCGATCGCCATCGGCGGCACGGATCGGCCGTCGCACAAGACGGAGACGGAATGCACCTGCACGATGTGCCGCATCCGCAATCGGATTCGACGCCGGGGCGCCAATGCCGCTCGATGCCATGCGACTGGCCCCACAAGACCACAGGGGATGCCAATGGAATGTGTTCATGGCATTAAATAAACGCATACGCCGGCTGGCCGCGGACGCTCGCCAAGCGGCCGTGCGCAGCGCGCGCGGCTCCGCGGCGCGGGGTTTGCGCAGGAATCTTCACTGCGGGCGCAGCGCTGCCGACGCCTTGACGTCATCGTCCGTTCACGCGCTTACGACGGCTTGCAGACGCGGGTGGGCATCTTCGCTAAGCGCGAAGACGCTGGCGTGACGCCGATTGCCGCCATGTTTCGGGCAGCTCGGCGTCGCGGCAACCGCTGCCGCGACGCTACAGCGCTCGCTCTATTCGCTCATCGAATACGCGCGCTCGGCCCCACCCGCGGCCCACGCCGTGTTCGGCTCCGCCTGCAGGGTGAAGCGCAGCTCGCCGCCGGCCATGATCTCCTCGTGGCGCAGGAACGCGCGGTCCAGCGGGCGGCCGTTGAGGGTGACGCTGCCGATGTAGGGATGCGCGTCGTCCAGGCCGTCGGCGACGATACTGAAGCGCTTGCCGTTGGGCAGCGCCAGGGTGGCGTGCGGCAGGAACGGGCGGCCGATGATGTACTGGTTGCTGGCGGGCGCCACCGGGTAGAAGCCCAGCGCGGTGAACACATACCACGCCGACATCTGCCCCAGGTCGTCGTTGCCGGCCAGGCCGTCGGGACGCGCCGCGTACTGGCTGCGCATGATCTGCTGCAGCCGCGCCTGGGTGCGCCACGGCTGCCCGGCGTACGCATACAGATAGGCGACGTGGTGGCTGGGTTCGTTGCCGTGCGCGTACCAGCCGATCAGCCCGGTGATGTCTTCCATGTGTTCGAACACCTTGGGATCGACCTTGGCCTCGAACACCTGGTCCAGCCGTGCCAGCAGTTTGTCTTCGCCGCCGTGCGCGCGGGCCAGGCCGGCCACGTCCTGCGGCACGTACCAGGAATACTGCCAGGCGTTGCCTTCGGTGTAGTCGCTGCCGTAGCCGCTGGCGCTGGGATCGAACGGTTCGCGGAAGCTGCCGTCGCGCTTGCGCGCACGCATGAAGCCAGTGCTGGCGTCGAAGGCGTGCTGCCAGTTGCCGGCGCGCTTGCCGAATTCGCTGGCCACCTCGCTGCGCCCCATCGCCTGCGCCATGCGTGCGATGGTCCAGTCGTCGAACGCGTACTCCAGGGTCTTGGACGCGGCCTCGCCTTCCTCGTCGATCGGCACGTAGCCCAGTTCGCGGTACTGGGCGATGCCGTCGTACGGGCCGTAGTCGGCGCTGGCGACCATGGCCTCCAGCGCGGCGCTGGTGTCGTAGCCGCGGATGCCCTTCATGTAGGCATCGGCGATCACCGGCACGGCGTGGTAGCCGATCATGCACCAGGTCTCCAGGCCCTGGAACGACCACACCGGCAGCACGCCGTACGGGCTGTTCTTGCGGTGCGCGAGCAGCGAATTGACGATGTCGTTGGTGCGCTGTGGCGGCTGCACCAGGGTCAGCAACGGATGCAGCGCGCGGTAGGTATCCCACAGCGAGAACGTCGAATAGTTGGTGTAGCCCGTGGCCTGGTGCACGGCGTTGTCCGGCCCGCGATAGCGGCCGTCGCTGTCCATGAACAGGGTCGGGCCGAGCAGGCTGTGGTACAGCGCGGTGTAGAACTGGGTGCGCTGCGGCGGCGGCGCGTCCACTTCCACGGCACCCAAGGCCTGCGCCCACTGCGCGCGCGCGGCGCGGCGCACGCCGTCGAAGTTCCAGCCCGGCACCTCGGCGTCGAGGTTGGCGATGGCGCTGTCCTCGCTGACCGGCGAGATCGACACCTTCACCAGCAGCGGCTCGCGCGTGGCCTGGCCGAAGTCGAAGCTGGCCACCAGCTGGCGGCCTTCGATCTGCGCGCGCTGCGCCGGATCGTTGTCGCCCGGTGGCGGAAAGCCCTTGTAGGGGATGTCCTGCTCGGTGTTGTGCAAGGCATGGCCGCGCAGCGGCTGCGAGAAGCGCAGCGCGAAGTACAGCTGCCGCCCCGGCGCCCAGCCACGGGTTTCGCGGAAGCCGGTGACGGTACCGTCGGCGCGCACGCGCAGCCGCGACCAGCTGATCTTGCCCGGGTAGTCGTACAGGCTGGTGCGCAGGTCCAGCAGCACGTGCGCCGGCTGGCCCATGGGGAAGGTGTAGCGGTGCACGCCGGCGCGCGCGCTGGCGGTGAGTTCGGCGCGCACCTTGTAGTCGTCCAGGGTCACCGCGTAGTAGCCGGGCTCGGCGCGTTCGTCGTCGTGGCGGAAGCGCGAGCTGTAGCCGCTGCCGGGTGTGTCCGGATCGCCGCGCTCCAGCCGCACCGCGCCGCTGATCGGCATCAGCAGCACGTCGCCTAGGTCGGAATGGCCGGTGCCGGAGAAGTGGGTGTGCGAGAAGCCGACCAGGCTGCGGTCGTCGTAGCGGTAGCCGGCGGCCCAGCCGTAGGCGTCCTTGCGCGGCTGGATGCGCGTGTCCGGGCTCAGCTGGACCATGCCGAACGGCACCGTGGCGCCGGGATAGGTATGGCCTTCGCCGCCGGTGCCGATGAACGGGTCCACCGCGGCGACGGCGCGCTCACCGGGGCTGGCGGCACTGGCCAGGGCCTGCTTGGTGGCGGCGTGCGCCGCCGGCCAGACGGCGGCGAGCAGCAGCGCGACGGCCGCGCGCTGAGTCCAGGTGTTGGGCATTGCCTGTTTCCCCGGTCGAATCGGTCCAAGAAACGGATACCACAAAAGCCGTCCTGCATTTTGCTGCACTGCAAAATGCGTAGCGGATCACGACGGCGCAGGATGGGCGGCCTTTTGAACCGGTCTAATCGCCGTGCCGTCGTCCCCCGCCGACAAACGCGTCACCGTGTCCGACATCGCCGCCGCCTGCGGCGTGTCGCGGGCGACCGTGTCGCTGGTGCTGCGCAACAGCCCGCTGGTGCATGCGGACACGCGCGCGCGGGTGGCGGCGGAGATCGCGCGGCAGGGCTACGTCTACCACCGCGGCGCGGCCAGCCTGCGCGGGCGCGCCTCCAATGCGGTGGCGCTGGTGGTCAACGACCTGGCCAATCCGTTCTTCGCCGAATTCGCCGGCGGCGTGGACGCGGCGCTGGCCGAGGCCGGCTACGTGATGCTGATGGGCAGCACCGGCGAATCGCCGGAGCGCCAGCACAGCGTGCTGGCCTCGCTGATCGAACACCAGCCGGCGGCGCTGATCCTGTCGCCGACCGAGAACACCGACGCGGCACGGCTGCGCCAGTTGCTCGGCACGCGGCTGCCGGTGCTGCTGTTCAACCGCGCGCTGGACGGCGACTGGCCGCTGCTGGCGCTGGACAACCGCCGCGGCGCACGCCTGGCCACCGAGCACTTGCTGGCGCTGGGCCACCGCGCGATCGCGTTCTTCGGCGGCCACCGCCAGTCCAGTTCCTGCGCCGAACGCCGCGCCGGCTACTGCGACGCGCTGGCCGCCGCCGGCATCGCCGCCGATCCGGCGTGGCTGATCGAATGCGCGCCGACCCGGCTGGACGCCGCGCGCCAGGCCGGCGCGCTGTGCGTGCGCGATCCCTTGCCGACCGCGCTGGTCTGCTACAACGACGTGGTCGCGCTGGGCCTGGCCAGCGGCCTGGCCGAACGCGGCCGCCACGCCGGCCGCGACTATGCGCTGATCGGCTTCGACGACATCGCCGAAGCCGCCGTCGCCACCCCGCCGCTGTCCACCGTCGCGGTCGCCCCGCGCGAACGCGGCATGCAGGCCGCGCAGCTGGTGCTGGACGCGCTGCGCCAGCAACGGTCACTGCCTGCGCTTACCATCGCCCCGTCCCGGCTGTGCCTGCGCGCCAGCAGCCGGGTCGTCCTATCGTCCGTTCCCGGAGTCGCTGCATGAGCCGTCGTCCGCTGTCCAACACTGCCGCCATCGCGGTGGTCAGCATGATCTTCTTCACCTGGGGCGGGTTGACCAGCCTCAACGATGTGCTGATCCCGCATCTGAAAGCCGTGTTCCAGATGAACTACGCGCAGTCGATGCTGATCCAGTTCACCTTCTTCGGCGCGTACTTCCTGATGTCGCTGCCGGCCGGTGCGGTGGTGGCGCGGACCGGCTACAAGGCCAGCATCGTGATCGGCCTGGTGGTCGCGGCGATCGGCGCGGCGATGTTCTATCCGGCGGCGCGGCTGCCGTCGTATCCGCTGTTCCTGACCGCGCTGTTCGTGCTGGCCAGCGGCATCACCCTGCTGCAGGTGGCGGCCAATCCGTACATCAGCCTGATCGGCGAACCGAGCAAGGCGCCGAGCCGGCTGAACTTCGCGCAGGCGCTGAATTCGCTGGGCACCACCGTGTTCCCGCTGCTGATCGGCCCACTGATCCTGGCCACCGCGGTGCTGTCGGCCGACAAGATCGCGGCGATGAGCGCGCTCGAACAGGCGGCCTATCGCGGCGCGCAGGCGCAATCGGTGCAGGTGCCGTACCTGCTGCTGGCCGGCGGCCTGTTACTGCTGGCGGTGTTCGTGCTGGTGATGCGCATTCCCTCGCTGCGCGAAGACGATGCCGGCAGCGCCGAATCGCATCACAGCTTCGGCGATGCGCTGCGCCAGTCGCACCTGCTGTGGGGCGTGGTGGCGATCTTCATGTACGTCGGCGCGGAAGTGTCGATCGGCAGCTTCCTGATCAACTACATCTCCGGCCCGACCACCGGCGGCCTGACCGAAGCCACCGCCAGCCGCTACCTGGCGTTCTACTGGGGCGGCGCGATGGTCGGCCGCTTCGCCGGCGCCGCGCTGCTGCAGGTGATCCCGGCGCGCAAGCTGCTGGCCGCGTTCGCCGGCGTCGCCTCGCTGCTGCTGATCGTGACCATGATCAGCACCGGCCACGTGGCGATGTGGAGCGTGATCGCGATCGGCCTGTTCAACTCGATCATGTTCCCGACCATCTTCACCGTGGCCATCGAACGCCTGGGCCCGCTGACCAGCAAGGCCTCGAGCCTGCTGATCATGGGCATCGTCGGTGGCGCGCTGGTGCCGCTGGCGCAGGGCGCATTGGCCGACGTGGTCGGCATCCAGCACGCCTTCGTGATCCCGCTGCTGTGCTACGCCTACATCCTCTGGTACGGCCTGCGCGGCTCGCGGCTGTCGGCCAACCTGCCGGCCGAGGCGCCGGGCGCCAAGCCGGTGGCGCGCGCGATGCATTGATGCGCGAAACGGGCGCGGCGGCGCGTTGCCGCCGCGCCCTGCGCGTGCCCGTCCCTCCCCTTCCCCCACTCACATGGCTCCCAGCGACCGCATGAACCTGCCTGCCACGCCCCTGCCCGACTTCGCCGATGCCGCCGTGCTGCGCGCGCATATCGCCGACACCATGGCCTTCTACCATCCGCGCGCGATCGATCCGGCCGGCGGCTTCTTCCACTATTTCCGCGACGACGGAAGCGTGTACGACGCCGGCCACCGCCACCTGGTCAGCAGCACCCGCTTCGTCTTCAACTACGCGATGGCGGCGAACGAATTCGCCGATTCGCCGCTGGCCGCCGAGTACCTGGACGCCGCGCGCCACGGCCTGCGCTACCTGCGCGAGGTGCACCGCGATACCGCCAGCGGCGGCTACGTGTGGACCCTGCGCGACGGCGTCGCCGAGGACCGCACCCAGCACGCCTACGGCGCCGCCTTCGTGCTGCTGGCCTATTCCACCGCGAAGAAGGCCGGCCTCGACACCGACGCGTGGATGGACGAGACCTGGCAGCTGCTGGAAACCCGCTACTGGGACGCCGCCGCCGGCCTGTACCGCGACGAGGCCACGCCGGAGTGGCAGTTCTCCAGCTACCGCGGGCAGAACGCCAACATGCACCTGTGCGAGGCGCTGATCGCCGCCTACGAGGCCAACACCGAACCGCGCTACCTGCAGCGCGCGCTGCTGCTCGCCGACCACATCACCCGCCGCCAGGCCGCGCTGGCCGGCGGCCTGGTGTGGGAGCACTACGATGCGAACTGGCAGGTGGACTGGGACTACAACCGCGACAATCCCAAGCACCTGTTCCGGCCATGGGGCTTCCAGCCCGGCCACCAGGTGGAGTGGTCGAAGCTGCTGGTGCTGCTGCAAGGGCATCTGCAGGCCGCCGAGGGCAGCGCGCCGGACTGGCTGCTGCGGACCGCCCGCCACCTGTTCGACACCGCGCTGGCGCACGGCTGGGACGCGCAATACGGCGGCATCGTCTATGGCTTCGCCTCCGGCAGCGAGGACGCGCCGGTGGTCGGCGTGCCCGACGTGGCGCGCCACCCGACCTACTTCTGCGACGACGACAAGTATTTCTGGGTGCAGGCCGAAGCGATCGCCGCCGCCGCGCGGCTGCTGGCCGCCAGCGGCGATGCGTCCTACCGCAGCGCCTACGACAGGCTGTGGGCGTATTCGTGGGAGCACCTGGTCGACCACCGCTACGGCGCCTGGTTCCGCATCCTCAGCCGCGACAACCGCAGCTACAGCGACGAGAAGAGCCCGGCCGGCAAGACCGACTACCACACCATGGGCGCCTGCCACGACGTGCTGGCGGTGATGCGCGGCAGCAAGGCGTTCGCGTAGGCGGATAGCGCGGAGATGCACTGTGGGAGCGACTTCAGTCGCGACGAGGCTTTACTGGGAATGCCCGTCGCGACTGAAGTCGCTCCCACAAGGGGTGGCTGACTGCTGACATGACAGCGCATGGCTGCGGCATGCACCGCCACCATGCGCAACATCACCAACGCCACGCCCACAAAAAAGCCCCGCACCTGGCGGGGCTTTTCGTTGCCGCGAACCGCGCTCGATCAGTCGATATCGAGGAAGCTGCGCAGCTGCTCGGAACGGCTCGGGTGACGCAGCTTGCGCAACGCCTTGGCCTCTATCTGGCGGATGCGCTCGCGGGTGACATCGAACTGCTTGCCGACTTCCTCGAGGGTGTGGTCGGTGTTCATGTCGATGCCGAAGCGCATGCGCAGCACCTTGGCCTCGCGCGGGGTCAACCCGGCGAGCACGTCGCGCACGGTCTCGGACAGGTTGATGTTGGTGGTGTTCTCGATCGGGGACTCCACGTTGGTGTCCTCGATGAAGTCGCCCAGATGCGAATCCTCGTCGTCGCCGATCGGGGTTTCCATCGAGATCGGCTCCTTGGCGATCTTCATCACCTTGCGGATCTTGTCCTCCGGCATGTCCATTTCCTTGGCCAGCTCCTCCGGCGTGGCCTCGCGGCCGTACTGCTGGAGCATCTGCCGGGAAATGCGGTTCAACTTGTTGATCGTCTCGATCATGTGCACCGGGATGCGGATGGTGCGCGCCTGGTCGGCGATCGAACGGGTGATGGCCTGGCGGATCCACCAGGTCGCATACGTGGAGAACTTGTAGCCGCGACGGTATTCGAACTTGTCCACCGCCTTCATCAGGCCGATGTTGCCTTCCTGGATCAGGTCGAGGAACTGCAGGCCGCGGTTGGTGTACTTCTTGGCGATCGAGATCACCAGGCGCAGGTTGGCCTCGACCATTTCCTTCTTGGCCTTGCGCGCCTTGGCTTCGCCATAGGCCATCGCCCGGCTGATTTCCTTCAGCTCGGTCAGGCTCAGGTAGGTCGCCTGCTCCACCGCCACGGTGGCTTCCTGCTCGGCGACGATCTGGTCCTTGACGTCGCGCAGCGCCGAGGACCACTTCTGCTTGCGCTTCAGGGCGTCGTCGACCCAGGCCACGTTGGTCTGGTTGCCTTCCCAGGAACGGATGAAGTCCTTGCGCGGCATCCGCGCCACGTGCGTGGCCAGGTGCAGCACGCGACGCTCGTGGTCCTTGACCTGGGCCATGGTGTCGCGCAGCTTGCGCACCAGCACGTCGGTCAGCGGCAGCGGCAGCTTCAAGGTGACGAACACCTCGGCGATGTCGGTGCGCAGCTTGGTGACCAGCTTGTGCTCGGCGCCGTTCTTGGCGTGCGCCTTCTTGAACTTGGCGTATTCGGTGGCCAGCACCTCCATGCGCCGCGCGACCTCGGCCGGGTCCGGACCGGTCGGGCCGGCCTCTTCCTCGGCGGCTTCGACTTCCTCGTCGTCGTCGTCGGCATCGGCATCGGCGGCATCGTCGTCGCTGGCGACCACCGCCGGCGGCACCGGCTCTTCCTCGATCAGGTCGTTGAAGCCGACCACGATCTCGGCCAGGCGCTTCTTGCCTTCCTTGTGCTGTTCGTAGTCCTCGAGCAGGGTCTCCACCGCCAGCGGGAACGCGCCCAGCGCGGCCTGGACCTGGCTGAGGCCTTCCTCGATGCGCTTGGCGATGGCGATTTCGCCTTCGCGGGTCAGCAGCTCGACCGTGCCCATCTCGCGCATGTACATGCGCACCGGGTCGGTGGTACGGCCACCTTCGGTGTCGAGCGCGGTCAGCGCCGCGGCGGCTTCTTCTGCCGCGGTGTCGTCGACTTCGCGGTTGCCG
This sequence comes from Xanthomonas campestris pv. phormiicola, assembly GCA_025666215.1. Lineage (NCBI taxonomy): Bacteria > Pseudomonadati > Pseudomonadota > Gammaproteobacteria > Lysobacterales > Lysobacteraceae > Xanthomonas > Xanthomonas campestris. The sequence goes on from CP102593.1 coordinate 4,546,515, forward strand.
GTGTTGCCGTCGTTGAGCAGCAGGGTCTCGGCGTCGGGAGCGACTTCATGGACGTCGATGCCCATGCCGTTGATCATGCTGATGATGTCTTCGATCTGCTCCGGATCGACCAGGTCGTCGGGCAGATGGTCATTGACTTCGGCGTAGGTCAGATAGCCCTGTTCCAGGCCCTTGCTGATCAGTAGCTTGATGTCGGATTGCTGGGCAGGACGTTCGTTGGCCATGAGTGCTCGCGCCACCGGCAGGTAGATGAATGAGTGAACCTAGCATTATAACAGCCCGGACCGCCGCTTGCCGGACAAGGAGCGTGAATCGCTCCGCCAGGAGCGCCCCGGCTTAAGGCCGGAGCAGGAAAGTGACCGGGCCGTCGTTGACCAGGCTGACGATCATATGGGCACCGAAGCGCCCGCTTTCCACCCCTGGCGGGTGCCGCTCGCGGCAGATGTCCAGCAATCGGTTGAAGCCGCGTTCAGCCTCGGCCGGCGGCGCGGCGGTGGTGAAGCTGGGGCGCATCCCCGAACCGGTGTCCGCAGCCAGGGTGAACTGGCTGACCAGCAACAGGCCGCCGCCGGTGTCGCGCAGCGAGCGGTTCATGCGCCCGCTGGCGTCGGCGAACACGCGATAGCCGAGCAGGCGCTCGGCCATGCGCTGGAACTTGGCCTCGTCGTCGCCCGGCTCCACCGCGACCAGCGCCAGCAGGCCGGGACCGATACGGCCGACCACCGCATCGTCGACGCGGACTTCGGCTTGGCTGACGCGCTGGATCAGGGAGAGCATAGGCGGGACTCGGGACTCGGGACTCGGAAGCATCCGGGTTCGGTGGGGCGCTGTCACCCGCCGGGATCATGGCCGAATTGCAGCGACTGGCGAAAGCCGGGCCGTGCGCGACCGGGCCGATTCGTGACGCCGGGGCGGGCGGGTGCGGACGCGTCAACCTGACGCGATCGGCGCAGCGGATAAACTGGGGCGATGAAACCCGTAACGTTTGCGACTCTGCTGTACCGCTGCGCCACCGCCGTGGCGCGTCTGCCCTGGCCGTGGCTGCGGCGCCTGGCCGACGGCCTGGCCGGCCTGTGGCTGCGCCTGGACGCGCGCGAAAGCCGGGTCACCCGCCGCAACCTGGAGCTGGCCTATCCGGAGCTGCTGCCGAGCGAGCGCATCGCGCTGCACCGCGACGTGCTGCGCTCCACCGCGCGGCAGGCGTTCGAGACCCTGGTGCTGTGGACCCGGCCGCCGGCGCAGAACCTGGCGCGGCTGCGCCAGCGCAATGGACAGGACCTGTACGACGCCGCGCTGGCCTCCGGCCGCGGGGTGATCGTGGCCGCGCCGCACTTCGGCAACTGGGAGCTGCTCAACCAGTGGCTGGCCTCGCGCGGGGACATCGCCATCGTCTACCGCGCGCCGGCGTCAGACGTCGGCGACGCCTTCCTGCAGCTGGTGCGCAGCGGCGACAACGTGCGCCAGGTGCGCGCCGAGGGTCCGGCAGTGCGGCAGCTGTTCAAGGTGCTCAAGGACGGCGGTGCGGTCGGCATCCTGCCGGACCAGCAGCCCAAGGCCGGCGACGGCGTGTTCGCGCCGTTCTTCGGCGTGCCGGCGCTGACCATGACCCTGGTCAACCGGCTGGCCGAACGCACCGGCGCGATCGTGCTGTTCGCCTGGTGCGAGCGCGTCGGCAACGCACTGGAATTCGCGCTGCACGTGCAGCCTGCGCCGGCCGCGATCGCCGACCCGGATCCGCTGCGCGCCGCGACCGCGTTGAACGAGGGCGTGGAACGGGTGGCGCGCCGCGACCCGGCGCAGTACCAGTGGACCTACAAGCGCTACACGCTGCGTCCGGATCCGGCCGAAGCCAACCCCTACGCCACGGCCAGGCACCCGCACTAGCGGTGTCGCGCCTCCCGCGCAGCGGCTAGTCGTCGTGCGGGTCCGCCGGCGTGGCGAGGATGCGCTGGTAGAAGGCCAGATCCAGCCAGCGCCCGAACTTGAAGCCGGCCTCGCGCACGGTGCCGGCATGCACGAACCCCAATTGCTCGTGCAGCGCGATGCTGCCGGCGTTGCTGGCGTCGATGCCGCCCACCAGCACGTGCACGCCGCGTGCCTGCGCCGCCTCGACCAGGGCCAGCAGCAGGCGCCGCCCCAGGCCCTTGCCGCGATGGTCGCGGTGCACGTAGACCGAATGCTCGACGCTGTACTTGAACGCCGGCCAGGCGCGGAACGTGCCGTAGCTGGCGAAGCCGAGCAGGGTCCCGGCCGCATCCTCGACCCCGATCACCGGGAAACCGCCGGCACGCTTGGCCGCGAACCAGCCGGCCATGCTCTCCGGCGGACGCGGCCGGTAGTCGTACAGGGCGGTGGAATGCGCGATGGCCTCGTTGAATATCTCCAGGATCGCGGTGGCGTGGCGGTGTTCGGTGCATTCGACGAGATGCATGCGCGGCTCCTGGAAACGGGTCCTGCGTAGTAGAAATGAATCGCCCGCCCTTGAACATGCCCGCCCCCGGCTGCCGGGCGGTCGCGGCCGCGACCGGGTGAGTGACCGCGCACAGGTGGGCGGTTGCATGCGCCGCCTGCCGTCGCGGCGCACAGTGCGTTCCATCTTGCGCAGGCTGGCGGCGCGGCCAAACCACGCGACAATGGCCGCCCGGACGCGCCGCCCCACCCGCTTCCATGCGCCGCGACCGGGGTGCGCCGTCGCCGACCAGCCTTGAAGCGGCGCCGGATATCCCCATTTGGAGTCGTGCATGACCAGCCCCGCCCCCCCCTCCGCGCACCCCTTCGGCGATCCCGCCGCAATCCGCAGCGAGCGCGCGGCCTCGGAGCTGCGCGCCGGCCGCCCGGTGGTCATCGAGCACCATGGCCAGGCGCGCGCGGTGCTGGCGCTGGACAGCAGCACTGCGCAGTCCTACCTGAGCTTCGCCCAGGCGGCGGCGCAACGGCATTACCTGTTCCTGACCCCGACCCGCGCGCAGGTGCTGGGCCTGGCCGCGCCGCAGGGCGCGCGCATCGCCCTGGCCGGCCAGTCCTACGACACGCTGGCGGCGCTGGCCTACCTGCGCGACGGCGCGCTGCCGGCGCACTGGCTGCCGGGCGATGCGCTGGATGCCGGCGCGGTGGAGATCGCGCGCCTGGGCCTGCTGTTGCCGGCGATGATCGCGGTGGACCTGGGCGCGGACAGCAGCGCCTTCCAGGGTTGCCAGTCGCTGCAGCTGGACGACCTGGAACACGGCTGCGCGACCACCACCGCCGGCAGCTACGAACTGGTGACCCGCACCCAGGTGCCGCTGCGCGAGCTGGGCAGCAGCGAATTCGTGGTGTTCCGCGGCGGCGTGGCGCAGCGCGACCAGGTCGCGATCGTGATCGGCCAGCCCGACCTGTCCGTGCCGGTGCCGCTGCGGGTGCATTCCTCCTGCCTCACCGGCGACCTGTTCGGCTCGCTGAAGTGCGACTGCGGCGACCAGCTGCGGCATGGCCTGGCCAAGCTCAAGGACCTCGGCGGCGGCGTGCTGCTGTACCTGGACCAGGAAGGCCGCGGCACCGGCATCGCCACCAAGATGCGCGCCTACGGTTATCAGCACGACGGGCTGGACACCATCGACGCCGATGCGCAACTGGGCTTCGGCGCCGACGAGCGCCGCTACGGCAGCGCGGTGGCGATGCTGCGCGGGCTCGGCATCCAGCGCGTGCGCCTGCTGACCAACAATCCCTCCAAGGCCGAGCGCCTGCGCGCGGCCGGCATCGAGGTGGTCGAACGCATCCCGATCACCGGCGCGATCACCGCCGAGAACGAGGGCTATCTGCGCACCAAGGCCGCCCGTGCCGGCCATGCGCTGGACGTGGACGCACTGCTACACGCCGCGCGCTGAGCCGCGACGGCGTTAGCATCGGCGACGGCGACAGCGGCGCACGCCGAACGACCGGGCGTGCTGTGGATGGGGCCTCCAGAAGCCTCGCGCCCGCGCGCGAAGCACGCCGGGTGCCGCCCGCGTTACGATCGGGACCTACGCGGCGCGCGTGCGCAGTGCCCGCCCATCGCTTCGAGAGCCCACCGTGACCGCACCGCCGTCCCTGGACCCTTCCGCCGCCGCGCTTGGCGCCGCCCCCCAGGCCGCCAGCGCGTTCGCGCCTGCGGACGGCTGGCTGCCGCTGCCGCTGCGCGGCGCCTGGCTGGCCGCGCTCGGCGGCGGCTGCATCCTGGGCCTGTGCGTGCTGATCGGCGCGGCCATCTTCGGTTTCTCGTTGCACAGCCGCCAGGCCTTGCTCATCGGTGCCGGCGCCGCGGCGCTCGGCGCGCTGTTCGGTGCGTGCATCGGCTTCGTACGCCATCGCCGGATCCGCTGGCGGCTGAACGCGCAGGGCCTGGACCTGCGCCGCGGGCGGTTGTGGCAGAGCGAAGTGCATGTCCCGATCTCGCGCGTGCAGCACCTGGACCTGCGCCGCGGCCCGCTGGAACGCCTGGCGCGCCTGGCGACCCTGGTGGTGCATACCGCGGGCACCCGGCACACCGCGGTGGCCGTGCCCGGCCTGCACCAGGCCGACGCCGAGCGCCTGCGCGAACGCCTGGCGCACCAGCTCGACCACGACGACGACGCACTGTGAGCGCCGCCCTGGACGCCGAGGACACCGCGGTCCGGCGCCTGCATCCGTGGTCGTGGCTGTTCGTGCTGCTGCAGCACCTGCGGCATTTCCTGCTGCCGCTGCTGGCGCTGCTGGTGTTCGGCGGGCGCGACGGCCGCAACGACCATGTCGACCAGCTGCTGATGCTGCTGGTGGGCAGCGCGCTGATCGCGGTGTCGCTGCTGCGCTACCTCACCTACCAGTACCGGATCGGCCGCGACAGCCTGAGCATCCGCAGCGGCTGGCTGGAACGCAGCCTGCGCGAGATCCCGTTCGCGCGCATCCACAACGTGGTCGTGCACCAGTCGCTGCTGCATCGGCTGTTCGGCGTGGCCGAGGTGCGGCTGGAATCGGCCGGCGGGACCAAGCCGGAGGCGCAGATGCGGGTGCTGCGGCTGGACCAGGCGCTGGCGCTGGAGCGGCAGATCCGCCACCGCGCGCATGCCACCGGGACCGGGACCGCGGCGGTGGACGCCGCGCCGGCCAGCGACGTGCTGCTGGCGCTGCCCACCGCCGAGGTGCTGCGCCAGGGACTGATCTCCAACCGCGGCATGGTGGTGGTGGTGACCGCGTTCGGCGCCACCTACCACCTGTTCCCCGAGCGCATGGTCTCCAATGCGATCGAGCATTACGGGCGGCAGTTGTTCGGCTACGCCAGCCACCTGCAACTGGGCTGGATGGCCGGCGCGGTCACCGTGACGCTGATGCTGGCCACGCTGCTGCTGATCATGCGCGTGCTGTCGATGGCGCTGGCGCTGCTGCAGTACCACGGCTTCCGGCTCAGCGAGAGCGAGCGCAGGCTGACCGTGGAGCGCGGCCTGCTGACGCGGCTGCGCAGCAGCGTGGCGCGGCGCCGGATCCAGGCCTGGACCCTGCACGAGGGCGTGCTGCAACGCCTGCTGCGGCGGCGCAGCCTGCATATCGACACCGCGGTGATGGATGGGCACGGCGAGCAGGGCCGTGCGCTGAAGGAATTGGCGCCGCTGGCGACCCCGGCCGCCTGCGATGCCCTGCTGCACCGGCTGCTGCCGCAGATCGCGTGGCCGCCGCCGCACTGGCAGGGGATCGCCACGCGCTGCTGGTGGCGGTTGTGCCTGCCGGCGCTATGCCTGGTGCCGCTGCTGTGCGCCGGACTGTGGCAGGCCGTCGGCGCCTGGGCCGCACTGTCGCTGCTGTGGCTGCCATGGTCGGCGTTCAAGGCCTGGCGCCACACGCAGCGCATGGGCTATGCGCTGGACGCGCGCTACGTGGCGGTGCGCGGCGGCTGGTGGACGCGCTGGTGGCGGCTGGCCGAGATCGACAAGCTGCAGGCGCTGCAGCTGACCCGTTCGCCGCTGGACCGCTACTGCGGCACCGCCACGCTGTGGCTGGATACGGCCGGCGCCCGCCATGGCGAGCCGCCGTTGCGAGTGCGCCTGGTGCCCGCGGCCGACGCGCAGGCGCTGTATCTGCAACTGAGTCACGCGCTGGCGCGGCGCCGGCTGCGCTGGTAGCGGCAAGCGCCGCGCGCGGCCACGCGATGGCTCAACGCGCGCCGCGGCCCCAGTAGCCGATGCGCCGGCGGATCTTCAGCTTGCGCCAGAAATTCCAGGGCTTGCGCCTGGGATTGCGCGCACCCTCGGCGACGAAGGCGTCGATCGCGCGCAGCACGCGCTCGCTGGACTGGCCGTCGCGGTAGGGATGCAGGCCGTCGGCGAAGTCGCGGATCGCCGCCATCAGTTGCGGCGGCCGCGCCAGCGCGCGGCGGATCGCCGGCTCGAACTGCGCGGGGTCGTCGATGTCGATCAGCTGCGGGCCCGGGCGCCGGTTCTTGAACGTCACCACCGGCTTGTAGGTGAGCAGGAACTCGTTGAGCGCCGAGGAGGTGTCCGAGCACATCAGGTCCACCTGCGGGAACAGCTCCAGGATGTTGTCGTTGTCGGCGAAGCGCAGATAGTCGTTCTCCAGCGCGCGATAGCGCGCCACCACCTCCGGATCCATCTTCGGATGGAAGGTCACGATCCAGCGCCACTCGCCGCTGCGCGACAGCCGCTTGACCTCGTCGTGGAGGATGCCGGCCGCGCTCCACGACGGCGAGAACGTAGAGTGGTACAGGATCACCGGCGGTTGCCGCACAGGCGCGAGTTCGGCGCCGATCTCGCGCATGAACGGGTCGATCTTGGGGAAGCCGGTTTCCTTCACCGCGAAGTGGCCGAGCTTGCGCGCCAGCGCGCCGAACGCGGCGGTGTCGCGCGGGCCGGTGGTGCAGTACAGGTCGAAGAAACCGCGCACGTAGATGTGCCGCGGCTTGCCGGCGTCGAAACCGTGGAAGGTCTCGACCTTCACCCCGGGGAAGAAGTGCGGCACCGCGTTGCTGGAGGTGATCACCGCGTACGGATTCCACGCCAGCACGTCCTCCACGGTCGCCAGGTGGCGCTCGTCGGCGCTCAGATCGGCGGCGCCGGGACCGTCGAAGAACCACGCCGCCTGGTCGCCGCGCGCGCGGATCGCGGCCTGCAGCGGACGCAGGATCGCCAGCGCATAGCGTTCGGATCCGTACAGCAGGTAATGCTTGCTCATCAGTGCTCCAGATCGTGCCGTTGCAGCTGCGCCCGCGCCTGCTCCACCGAGGCCGGGTTGACCTGCATCTCGTAGTAGCGCATGCGCTTGTACAGCGCGTAGCTGGCCGCGGTCTGCGCCACCACGAAGCCGCGCCAGCCATCGAGCACCGCCAGGCGCAGCAGGTAATCCTTGAGGAAGGCGCCGGCGAACACGAACGGGCTCTGCCACATTCTCACCGGCTTGCGCTTGTCGCGCCAGCCGAGCGCCTTCAGTTCGGCGTAGCGCAGCACCTTCAGCTGTTTGTGCACCAGGGTCGGGTTGTGCAGGTGGTTGAACGGCGGCGCGAACTCGGCGCTGGCGCCGTCGAAGCGCAGCGATTCGTGCACCCGCGCATCGCTCCAGCGCGCGCGCCCGCGGTGGTACAGCCGCGCCAGGCGTTCGCCGACCATCGGCCGGTACCAGCGCATCGGCGCGCCCATGTACCAGGTGCTGCGGCGCAGCCACACCGCGTCCAGCCGATCCTCGGCCAGGAGTTGCGGCAGCCGCGCCAGGCATTGCGCGCGCAGCGCGTCGGACAGGAATTCGTCCGCGTCCAGCACCAGGATCCAGTCGTGCGCGGCCTGGGTGGAGGCGAAATTGCGCTGCGCGCCGAAGCCCAGCCAGGCCTGCTCGACCACGCGCGCGCCGTGCGCGCGGGCGATCGCCACGGTGGCGTCGGTGCTGCCGCAGTCCACCACCAGCTTGTCGGCGGCGAACGGCACGCTGTCCAGACAGCGCGCGATGTTGGCGGCTTCGTTGTAGGTCATCACCACCAGGCTGAGCGGCAGGGTGGTCGCGGCGGCGTCGGCCATGGCGCTCGGTATCCGGGGCAGCGGGGCACCTCGTGGGGCGCGGCGCGGACGGCGCCGTGCCGGTCGGCGGTGCGGGATCGGCAGTCTACCGGCTTCCGGCAGCGCCTTCAGCGGCATCGGCGCGCGCCCGCGGCGCCTGCGCATCGCAGGCCGCCAGCCCGATCAGCACGCCGACCAGCGCCACGTAGAAGCCGGTGGTGACCTGATGCGCGAACATCGACTGGGTCATGCCGCACAGGATGTAGCCGGCCACCACCATGATCCCGGCCGCGGCCGGGCCATGGAACTCGCGCTGCGGCCGCCGCCGGTACAGGCGCAGCAGCAGCCACAGCGGCACACCGTAGACCAGCAGGATCAGCACGGTGCCGGGCAGGCCCTGGGTCGCGCTCCACTCGGCCAGGTCGTTGTGCGCATGGCCCAGGTGGCAGCGCTCCACCCAGGTCTTGCTGCGGCAATCGGGCAGGCGCAGCATCGCGTTGTCGAAGCGGCCCACGCCGACCCCGACCAGCGGATGCTCGACGAAGGTCGCGGCCGCCACCTGCAGCCGTTCGATGCGCGCCCCGGCCGAGGAATCGCTGTCGCCGCGCTCGTAGCGCTGCACGTCGTGATGCAGTTCGGCCAGGCGGGTCTGCCGGGTCAGCGCCGGCACGCTCAGAACCAGGGTCGCCGCCAGCACGGTGAGCACGCCCAGGATCACCAGCCGCGCGCGGCCGCTGCGCCAGCGCACGCACAAGGCGATGGCCACCAGCAGCAACAGCACGCCCAGCCACACGCCGCGACTGCCGCTGAGCAGGATGGTCGCGCAGCCGGCGACGGTCGCGACGATGGTCCATGGCCAGCGCCCATGCGGCCGGCAGAACACCGCCACCATCATCAGCACCAGCACCACGTCGGCGAGCACGATCGCATTGGTCCAGCCCTCGGCACGCGGCTGGCCCTGCAGCACCTGCACGAGCGCCAGCACCAGGGTGGCGAAGATGCCAAGCAGCGCGCCCCACCACAGCAACTGCCGCGGCGGACGCAGCGCGTAGACCCACAACGCGGTCCAGGGCAGCACCAGGAAGCGGGTGCGGTTGTCGATGTCCTTCAGCGCCTGGCCGAAGTACAGCAATGAGAACACCGACAGCACGATCACCAACACCGCCAGCACCGTCAGCCAGCGCAGCGAGGGCTGCAGCCCGGCCGCCGCGCGGCGCATGCGCTCCAGCGCCAGCAGGCTGCTCGCCAACAGCAGCAGGCCGAACGGCAGCAGCCCGCCCGGCATGCTGACCACCAGCGCCGGCAGGCACAGCAGGCCCAGCGCGGCGCCCCAATCGGCCAGCGTGTGGCGATGGGACGGGAACGCGGCCAGCGGCGGTGCGGCGCGGGGCGGTGTGGCTTCTTCGGTCATCTAGGAGAGAACGGACGGAAAGACGATGGGGGGCGATGATCCAAGTGCGACCCCTAACCCGACCTGACCTGCACGCGGCCGGTCTCGGCCGGCGCCGACGTGGGCGCCGGCGGCACATCGCCGAGCAGATCGGCGACCGCCGACCGCAGGCGCTCGCCGAACTCGTGCTGGCGCGACTCGAAGAACGCTCGCGCCGCGGTGCCCAGCGCATCGCATTGCATCGGCGCCAGGGCCAGCGCCTGCGCCATCGCCCGTTCGATGCCGGCCGCGTCGATCCGGTAGCGCACGCCGAAGTTGTCCTCGCGCTCGTCACCAGGCTCGATCAGCACGCCGCGCTCGGCGGTCACCAGTTCGTTCATCGGCGCGCCATCGGTGGTGATCACCACCGCGCCGACGCTCAGCGCTTCCATGATGTAGTGGCCGAAGCCCTCGACCTCGGACGGGCACAGGTGGAAGCGATGCGCGTTCTGCAACCGGCGCAACTCGCGCTGGTCCAGATAGCCGGTGAGGTAATCGATGTTCTCGGCCTCGATCGGGCGCGACTTCTTCGCGCTCTGCACCACCGTCAGCCGCGGCCATTCCGGGTGCCGCGCCCAGGTCTGCAGCAGCACCGCGGTGCCCTTGGCCGAGCTGCGCCCGGCCACGTGCAGGCAGGCGCGCTCGCGCGGCACCTCCGGGCGGTAGCAGTCGTCGCTGCAGAACCCGATGAACGCGGTCGCCGGACCCAACGCGGCAAAGCGCTGCTCGGCCTGCCGGGTCTTGCACAGCACCCGCTCGAAACGCGGCAGCCAGCGCAGCCACTTGCGGCGGAACCACTCCGGATTGGGCACCAGGGCGTTGCGCCTGCCGGCGCCCAGGCAGCGCGGATAGACCCGCTCCAGGAAGATCTGCAGGTCGGCGCGGCCGCGCAACAGGCTGCGCAGGACCAGGCGCAGTTCGCGCAGATGGTTGGCGAAGCGCACGGTGCCGAAACCAAGCACCTCCACCCGGTAGCGGCCGCTGCTGCGCAGGACCTCGGCGACCACCTGCAGGTCGCGGCTCAGGCCGCCGCCGTTGTCGCGGCTGATGACCCGGATCAGGCGCATCGGCACGGCACACCTCCCACCAGCAGGGCGCCGAGGTCGAGACCGGAGGCGCGGCCGCGGCTCACTCGAAGCGGTCCTTGTCCTGCTCGCGCAGGCGGTCGCGGTCGCCGCTGGTGACCGTGCATTGCCCGTGCACGGCAGCGGCCGGCACCAGCCACCAGTTGCGGCGATTGGATACGCCGGCCAGGGTGCTGGCGCGGCGATCGACGCAGCCCAGCATCGCCGCCTCCTGCACCAGCAGCCAGCGCCGCTGCGGCGCCTGCGCCTGCCAGGCCACACCGCGGCGCAACTGCTCGTCCCACGGCACCACGAACCCGAAGGTGGTCGCGGCGCGATCGGCCATCAACAGGTTCTGTTCCTTCCATGCCACCAGGCCCAGTTCCGCGTCCGGACCGATGCGGCGGCCGGCCGCCTCCATCACCCCGCGTGCGGAACTGGAGAGATTGATCAGCGGATACACCATCAGCCCGATCAGCACCCACAGCACGCTCAGCGTGGACACCATCGCCAGCTCCGGACGCCGCCGCGCGAACACCGCCAGGCTGGCCACGCCCCACAGGCCGATCGCCAGCAGGATCCAGGCCAGCGCCTGCACGGTCGGCAGATCGACGCCGCGCTGCTCCATCATCTGCGCGCGGAAGCCGTGTCCGGCCAGGATCGCCGCGCCGACGCCGCCCAGCGCCACGGTCAGCACCACGGTGAACGCCAGCAGCAGCCGCCTGACCCCGGTCTTGCGCAGCAGCCCCGGGACCAGCGGCGCCATCGCCAGGCACAGCATCGGCAACGCCGGCAGGATGTAGACGTCGCGCTTGCCGGTGGGGATCGAGAAGAACAGCAGGATCAGCGCCCACCAGGCCAGCGGCAGCAGGTAGCGCGGATCGCGCCGGCGCAGGCGCCGCGCCCAGGCCGGGATCGCCCACGGCAAGGCCAGCAGCAGCGGCAGCCACATGCTCGGCATCACCCCGAAGAAATACAGCGGCCCGTGCGGGTGATCCCAGGACCTGGTGTAACGCCCGGCGGTCTGCCGGAACAGGATGTCGTCGAGGTAGGCGCGGTATTCGGGTTCGTGCGCCGACAGCGCCGTGGTCACCATCGGCAGCAGCCAGATCGACACCGCCGCCAGGAACGCCAGCGGCCCCAGCCAGAAGCGCGGATTGCGCGCGCCGATCCTGACCCCGCGCCACTGCGCCAGCGATGCCGCCGCGGCCGGCAGCAGGATCAGCAGCGCCAGCGCGCCCACGCCCTTGGTGATCGTGCCCAGGCCGGCGGCGAACCAGCCCAGCGCCCACATCCGCCAGTCGGGCCCGCGCAGCACGTGGCGCAACAGGCCGTAGTTGGCCAGGGTGATGTAGAACACCACCAGCGGATCGATCTGCGCCTTCTTCGCCTGGTAGGTGAAGTGGAACGCGAACAGCAGCGCATACGCCGCATACATGCCGACCCGGCGCGTCCACAGGCGCCGGCCCAGATCGTAGACGCAGGCCAGCGTGCCCAGCGCGGCCAGCAGCGACGGCAGCAGGAACGCCACCCGCCAGTTGCCGAACAGCTCGTAGAACGACGCCTGCAGCCACATCAGCATCGGCGGCTTGTCCGAGTACAGCTCGGTGCCGCGGTGCGGGAACAGCCAGTTGCCGCTGTCCACCATCTGCTTGGCGACCAGCGCGAAGCGCGGCTCGTCGGCCGGGTGCGGATCGCGCAGGCCGAGGCCGGCGCCGAGCACCAACAGCGCAAGCAGGGCCAGCAACCAGAATTCTCGGGACGCGCGGGTCTTCAGCATGGGACGGGATGATACCGGGGCCGCTTCACGCCGTCTTGCGCAGCCGCGCATAGAAGAACCCGTCGCGGTCCTGCTCGCCGGGCAGGCGCTGGCGGCCGCCGCCGGCCGCGTGGCCGCAGGCGGCGCCGGGATCCTCGGCCACGGCATCGGCGCTGCGCGCCAGGAACGCCTGCAACTGGCGCTCGTTCTCGTCCTTGAGCAGCGAGCAGGTGGCGTAGACCAGCACCCCGCCCGGCCGCAGCACCTGCCAGCCGGCATCCAGCAGCCGCGCCTGCAGCGCCTGCAGCGCGACCACGTCCTCGCGCCGCCGGTGCAGCAGCACGTCGGGCTGGCGGCGCACGATGCCGGTCGCCGAGCACGGCGCGTCCAGCAGCACCGCATCGAACGCCTCGCCGTCCCACCAGTTGTCCAGCTGCGCCGCATCGGCCGCCTGCAGCAAGGCCTGCGCGCCGGCACCGGTGCGTTCGAAGGTCTCGCGCACCCGCGCCAGGCGCCGCGCATCCACGTCCAGCGCGGTCAGGCGCAGGGTCGGGTCGCGCTCGAGCAGGTGCGCGGACTTGCCGCCGGGCGCGGCGCACGCGTCCAGCACGCGCGCGCCCGGCGCCTGCGCCAGCACGTCGGCGACCTGTTGCGCCGAGCCGTCCTGCACCGACACCCAGCCGTCGGCGAAGCCGGGCAAGGCGCTCATTGCCACCGATTCGGCCAGGCGGATCGCATCGGCCAGGTCCGGCACCGCCTGCGCGCCGATGCCGGCGTCGGCCAGCCGCTGCAGATAGGCGTCGCGCGTGCTGCGCTGGCGGTTCACCCGCAGCCACAGCGGCGCCGCCTGCTGGCTGGCAGCGAAGATCGCCTCGGCCTGCCCGGGCCAGTCGGCGTGCAGCGCATCGCGCAGCCACAGCGGCCAGCCGGCGTCGGCGGCGACCGCCGGCAGCCCGTCGCGCAGCGCGCGGCGCAGCAAGGCGTTGACCATGCCGGCCTGGCGCGGCCGGTCCAGCGCCCGCGCCGCCTCCACCGTCGCCGACAGCGCCGCGTGCGGCGCCAGGCCGAGCACGTCGAGCTGGGCGAAGCCGGCCATCAGCAGCGTGCGCAGTTCGGCGTCGCGCTGCGGCAACTGCTTCTGCAGCCACAGCCGCAGCGCGGCCTCGTAGGCCGGGCGCCGGCGCAGCACGGCGAAGCAGATCGCCTCGACCAGGGCGCGGTCGCGCGGATCGGGCAAGGCCGGCAGCGCGGTGGCCAGTTCGGCCTTCAGCGAACGGCCGCGGTCGATCACCGCGGCCAGCACGCGGGCGGCGGCCACGCGCGGGGCGACGCCCGGCGGCGGGGCGGCGGCAGGCATCGCGGCAGGCGCGTCGGTCATGGCCGGTCGCGCCGGTTCAGGCCAGCACCGGCAGATCGCGCCGGGCGTTGAGGTAGTCGGCGGCGGTGATCGCCTTGCCGCCTTCGCGCTGCAGCACGCGCAGGCGCAACGCGCCCTGGCCGCAGGCGATGTCGATGCCCTGTTTGGACGCAGCCAGTACCGTGCCCGGCGGCTGCGCATGCGCCAGCTCCAGCGCCACCGCGCCGTGGATGCGCACGCGTTCGCCGGCCAGCACCGCCTCGGCGATCGGCCACGGATTGAACGCGCGCACCCGCAGCGCCAGCTGCGCCGCCGGCTGCTGCCAGTCCAGCCGCGCCTGCGCCTTGTCCAGCTTGTGCGCGTAGGTGACGCCGGCCTCCGGCTGCGGCTGCGGCACCGGGCGGATGCCGGCGCGCAGCAGGCCCAGGCCGTCGGCCAGCACCTGCGCGCCGAGCGCGGCCAGGCGGTCGTGCAGCTGTCCGCCGGTCTCGCTGTCGCCGATCGGGGTGCGCTGCGACATCAGCACCGGGCCGGTGTCCAGGCCCGCTTGCATCTGCATCAGGCACACCCCGGTCTCGCTGTCGCCAGCCTCGATCGCGCGCTGGATCGGCGCGGCGCCGCGCCAGCGCGGCAGCAGCGAGGCGTGCACGTTCCAGCAGCCATGGGTCGGGATCGCCAGCACCGCCTTGGGCAGGATCAGGCCGTAGGCCACCACCACCATCAGGTCAGGCTGCAGCGCGCGCAGGGTCTGCAGCGCCTCCGGCGAGCGCAAGGACTCCGGCTGCAGCACCGGAATGCCGCGCGCGACCGCCTCCAGCTTCACCGGCGACGGCGTCAGCCCGCGGCCGCGCCCGGCCGGCCGGTCCGGCTGGGTATAGACCGCGATCACTTCATGGCGCTGCGCGGCCGCGCGCAACGACGGCACGGCGAAGTCCGGCGTACCGGCGAAGACGATTTTCATGGAGGCTGGGAACCGGGAATAGGGAATGGAGAATGGCAAAAGCGCGGACCCGGAAATGGACGGACACCGCTCTTACGATTCCCGTTTCCCCATTCCCGTCTCCCGGCTTCAGGCCACGTGCTTGCGCGCCTTGGCCAGCTTCTTGCGCACCATCTCGCGCTTGAGCGGGGAGAGGTAGTCGACGAACAGCTTGCCGTCCAGGTGGTCCATCTCGTGCTGCACGCACACCGCCAGCACACCGTCGGCGGACAGTTCCTGCGGCTGGCCGTGGCGGTCCAGGTAGCGCACGACGATGCTGTCGGCACGGGTCACGTCGGCATAGATGCCGGGCACCGACAGGCAGCCTTCCTGGTACACCTGCTCGCCGTCGCGCTGCACGATCTGCGGGTTGATGAACACCTGCGGGGTGTTCTTCTCCTCGCTGACGTCGATGACCATGAAGCGCTGGTGCACGTCCACCTGGCTCGCGGCCAGGCCGATGCCGGGGGCCTCGTACATGGTCTCGAACATGTCGTCGAGCAGGCGCTGGAACGCCGGCGCGGTCACGTCGGCAGGGTCGACCGGCACCGCCTTGGTGCGCAGGCGGGGATCGGGGAATTCGAGGATGGGAAGCAGGGCCATAGCGGTACCCAGATGGGGGCGCCGGAAAATTCGGCAAGACGTGGCAATTCTACCCCGTTCTGGCGCGAACGCTTGCGCCGCGCCCAGGGTTCTGGACTATAGTGCGCGGACCTGTTGGGGAATCAGGCTCCGCACTCATGTTCAATCGACTCCGTACGGTCGTCGCCGTGGCGATGCTCACCGTGGCGACCTATGCCGCTTCCGCGAGCATGGCTGCCGAACACCCTGACACCTACGTGGTGCGCAAGGGCGACACGCTGTGGGACATCGCCGGGCGCTTCCTCGGCAAGCCGTGGCTGTGGCCGGAAATCTGGCAGGCCAACCCGCAGGTGCAGAACCCGCATCTGATCTACCCCGGCGACGTGCTCAGCCTGGCCTACCTGGACCGCGTGGCGCGTGCCGCGGTCAAGCCGGGCCCGCGCCAGGACGCGCCGATCGATGCGATCCCGCTGTCCGACGTCGAGCCGTTCCTGAAGAACCTGCGCGTGGCCGACAGCATCGACGGGCTGCCCTATGTGGTGGGCTTCGAGGACAACCGGCTGCGCGCCACCATCGGCCAGGTGGTCTACGCGACCGGGCTCGGCGATGCGCAGGTCGGACAGCGCTACGCGGTGGTGCGCCCGACCGTGCGCTACGAGCTGCCCAGGCTCAGCGACGACCTGAACAACGAGGGCCGCAGCACCCAGGGCACCGGCAACCTGTGGCAGACCTTCGTGGCGCCGGACAACAAGCGCCGCGAGACGCTGGGCTACGAGCTGGCCCAGGTCAATATCGGCACCGTCACCCGCGCCGCCGCCGACAGCCAGACCACCGCCCTGCTGCTGCAGGACAGCGCCCGCGAAGTGCGCGCCGGCGACCGCCTGATCGCGGTCGAAGCGCAACCCTACGACCTGCAGTTCGTCCCGCATCCGCCCTCGGCGCAGGCGCTCGAGGTCGGGCTGCGGGTGCTGGCGGTGGCCGACGCGTTCAGCGCCGCCGGTCCGCGCGACGTGATCGCGCTCTCCGGCGGCCGCCGCGAAGGCATCGACAACGGCACCGTGGTGTCGCTGTGGCGCCATGGCACCCGGGTCAACGACCGCGTGCGGCGTCCGAACACCTCGCGCGCCGACGACGGCTTCACCGGCGGCAGCGGCACGGTCGCCCTGCCCGACGAATACGCCGCGCACGCGATGGTGTTCCGCACCTTCGACAAGGTCAGCTACGCGCTGGTCATGGACGGCATCAAGCCGACCCGGATCGGCTACGACGTGAAGCACCCGGACGCACGCTGACCCGCGCACGCGGGCAAGTCCTACATCCGCAACAGACGGCGCCCGAGGGCGCCGTCTGCGTTTGCGGCCTAGCCTGGGGCCCATGTCCGCCCTGCCCGACCACGCACACCCCACCCCCGCAGACCCCGCATTGCTGGCGCTGTCGCTGGCCGGCGGCGCCAGCGCCCCGCGCAGGCGCCTGCTCGAGCGACACGGCAGCCCTGCCGCCGCGCTGGCCGCCGGCGCGGCGGCCTGGCAGGCGGCGGGACTGGATCCGGCGCAGAGCGCGGCCCTGCGACAGCCCGACCGCGCCGCGGTGGACGCCGCGCTGGCCTGGCTGGCGCAGCCGCGCCGGCACCTGCTCGGCTGCCACGACCCCGACTACCCGGCGCTGCTGCTGCGCAGCCCCAATCCGCCGCTGGCGCTGTATCTGGAAGGCGACCCGGCGGCGCTGTGGCATCCAGCGGTGGCGGTGGTCGGCAGCCGCGCGCCCAGCGCCGGCGGCCGCGACAATGCGCATCGCTTCGCCCTGGCGTTGGCCGCGGCCGGGCTGGCGGTGACCAGCGGCATGGCCGCCGGGGTCGATGCCGCCGCGCATGCGGCGGCGCTGTCGCGCCAGGATGGGCTCACCGTGGCGGTGGTCGGCACCGGCGCGGACCTGGCCTATCCGCGCCAGCATGCCGCGCTGCGCGAGCGCATCGCCGCGCGCGGCGCGGTGGTCAGCGAGCATCCGCCCGGCACCCCGGCGCGGCCCGGCCACTTCCCGGCACGCAACCGGATCATCGCCGGGCTGACCCTGGCCACCCTGGTGATCGAAGCCGCCACCCGCTCCGGCGCGCTGATCACCGCGCGCCTGGCCGCCGAGGCCGGGCGCGACGTGTTCGCCGTGCCCGGCTCCATCCACAACCCCATGGCGCGCGGCTGCCACCGCCTGATCCGCGACGGCGCAGGACTGGTCGAGAACGCCGAGGAGGTGCTGGCCGGGGTTGCCCCGCTGGCCGCCGAACTGGCCGATGCCTTGCGCGGACGCCTGCGCGCCCCCACTGAGAGGAGCGCCGACGACCCCGGCGCCATGCCGCCCTTCCCCGATCCCGACTACCAGCGCTTGTGGCAGGCGCTGGGCCACGACCCCACCTGTATGGATTCAGTGATCGCGCGCACCGGATTGACGGCTGCGGCGGCCTCCTCCATGCTGCTGGCCATGGAACTGGATGGCTACGTGGCGGTCGAACGAGGTCGTTACACCCGCAAACCCTAGTTTCTTCACCTCCACAGCGTCTAGCGACGCAGGCCGAGGGGCAATGAAAGAGAGCATTCTGGATGTCCTGCTGTACCTGTTCGAACATTATTTCAGCGAGGATGCGGACCCGGTCCGCGATCGCGACTCCCTCCAGAATGGCCTGATCCAGGCCGGCTTCAGCCCCACCGAGATCAGCAAGGCGTTCGATTGGCTCGATGCCCTGGCCGACCAGCGGCCGGCCGTGGCGCAACCGCGCATCGACGGCCCGATCCGCATCTACCACGGCCCGGAGCTGGACAAGCTCGACGTGGAATGCCGCGGTTTCCTGCTGTTCCTGGAACAACACGGCATCCTCGACAGCGACCAGCGCGAGCTGGTGCTGGACCGGGCGATGGCGCTGGACCAGGACGAACTGGACCTGGACGACCTGAAATGGGTGGTGCTGATGGTGCTGTTCAACCAGCCCGGCGCCGAGGCGGCCTACGCGTGGATGGAAACGCAGATGTTCGTCGACGAGCCGGAGCCCGTGCACTGACGCACTGACGGGCCCTGTCCGCATGCACGAGGAACCCGCCCACAGCGCCTGGTACTACGCCGACGCGGCACGCCAGCGGCACGGCCCGCTGAGCACCGCGGTGCTGCTGCAACGCCTGCGCGACGGGCTGCTGGAGCGCAGCACCCTGATCTGGCGCGAAGGCATGCCGGAGTGGCGGCCGCTGCACGCGCTTGCCGACGAACTCGGCCTGCCGGCGACAGCGCCGCCGCCGCTGCCAGCAGCGGCGAGCGCCGCCCCGACCCTGCCCGCCGCGGCTCCGCGCAACGGCCTGTCCGGCTGCGGCATCGGCGCGATCGTCGCGGTCGCGGTCGGCGTGGCGCTGCTGGCGATGATCGGGATTCTCGCCGCCATCGCCTTGCCCGCGTATCAGGACTACACGCTGCGCACCAGGGCCACCCTGGCGATCGGCAGCGTCGCCCCGCTGAAGTCCCGGATCTCCGGCTTCGCCGCGCAGCAGGGGCGCTGTCCGGTCAACGGCGATCCCGGCTTCGGCACCGCCGCGAGCTATGCCAGCGAATTCGTCGCGCAGGTGCGGATCGGCCGTTTCGACAACGGCCATTGCGGCCTGGAAGCGACGCTGCACGCGCCCGGGAAGGCCAAGCTGGATGGCAAGGCGCTGTGGCTGGACTACGATGAGCGCGCTTCGGCCTGGAACTGCAGTTCCGAGCTGGACGACCGCTATCTGCCTGCGCATTGCCGCGGCGGTTGAGCGGAAATGGATTTTTCATCGCACCTCAGGGGAACAGGAATGAGTGAGTGGTACTACGCCGACGCCGCGCAGCAGCGTCATGGACCGATGCCGGCCGCCGACCTGCAGCAGCGTTTCCAGCGCGGCGAGGTCGGCCTGACCACGCTGGTGTGGCGCGACGGCCTCAGCGAATGGCATCCGCTGGCCGATTTCGTCGACGAACTGGGCCTGGCCCAGGCACCGGCGGCGATCGCGCCGAGCGACGCCGCCGAGGCGCCGCCGGCGCCGCCCGCGCAGGCATTGCCGGCGGCCTGGACCTCGCCGGAACCCGACGCCGCCGCGCATTCGCCCTACGCCGCCCCCGCCGCCCCGCTCAGCGAGGAGCCGCGCTTCGTCGCCGGCGGCGAGGTGGTGCAGGCCGGCTTCTGGAAGCGCACCGCCGCCTACCTGATCGACGGCATGCTGGTCGGCATGGTCTCGCAGGTGATCCAGTTCGCGGTGATGCTGGGTTTCTTCGGCTTCAGCAGCCTGGGCAGCGGCAGTCCCGATTTCAGCACCCCCGGCGGCATCGTCATGCTGGTGCTGGTGTACCTGCTGCCGCTGGCGATGTCGGCGCTGTACTTCGGCCTGTTCCACGCCTCGACCAAGCAGGCCACGCTGGGCAAGATGGCGGTCGGCATCAAGGTGGTGCGCACCGACGGCAGCCGGATCAGCCTGGGCCGCGGCATCGGCCGCTATTTCGGCTTCCTGCTGAGCAGCCTGACCATCTTCATCGGCTTCCTGATGGCCGCCTTCACCGAGCGCAAGCAGGCCCTGCACGACATGCTCTGCGACACCCTGGTGGTGGACAAATGGGCCTATACCGACCACCCGGAGTGGCAGCAGCACAAGCTGGGCACGGTCACCGTGGTGATCCTGTCGCTGTTCGGCGTGCTGATGGTCGGGGTGCTGCTGCTGGTGATCCTGCTGATCGGCGTGGCGGCCAGTGGCAATTGGCACTGAGGTCGGGAGTCGGGAGTCGGGACTCGGGACCGGGGACCCGGAGAACGGAAGTCGGTGAAGCCCCATGGCCGGTACTGGCCGGGCGACGGCGCTTGACAGCCGCGACCGGACATGTCCACTAATAAAAAAGAGCCGCAGCTGAACGCCCGGGGTACCCGCCTCGGGCGTCGGCCTCTCTGAACACCGCAACGCTTCACTAACCGGAGCAATTGCGCCACCCTACCGCCCCCAGGGCGCCCGCCCCGCCCATTCGAAGCCCACCCCATCATGTCCAAGCACCTGCTCATCGTCGAATCGCCCGCCAAGGCCAAGACGATCAACAAATACCTCGGCAAGGACTTCCACGTCCTGGCCTCGTATGGGCACGTGCGCGACCTGATCCCGAAAGAGGGCGCGGTGGATCCGGACGACGGCTTCGCGATGCGCTACGCGCTGATCGAGAAGAACGAAAAGCACGTCGAAGCCATCGCCAAGGCCGCCAAGCTCGCCGACGACATCTATCTGGCGACCGACCCGGACCGCGAGGGCGAGGCGATCAGCTGGCACATCGCGGAGATCCTGAAGGAGCGCGGGCTGCTCAAGGACAAGCCGCTGCACCGGGTGGTGTTCACCGAAATCACCCCGCGCGCGATCAAGGAGGCGATGGCCAACCCGCGGCAGATCGCGGTGGACCTGGTCGATGCGCAGCAGGCGCGGCGCGCGCTGGACTACCTGGTCGGCTTCAACCTGTCGCCGGTGCTGTGGCGCAAGGTGCAGCGCGGCCTGTCCGCCGGCCGCGTGCAATCGCCGGCGCTGCGCATGATCGTGGAGCGCGAGGAAGAGATCGAAGCCTTCCTCGCCCGCGAATACTGGAGCATCGGCGCCGACTGCCTGCACCCCTCGCAGCCGTTCGCGGCCAAGCTGGTCAAGCTCGACGGACAGAAGTTCGAGCAGTTCACCATCACCGACGGCGACACCGCCGAAGCGGCGCGGATGCGCCTGCAGAAGGCCGCGCAGGGCGCGCTGCACGTCACCGACGTGGCCAGCAAGGAGCGCAAGCGCCGCCCGGCGCCGCCGTTCACCACCTCCACGCTGCAGCAGGAGGCCTCGCGCAAGCTCGGCTTCACCACCAGCCGCACCATGCGCGTGGCGCAGAAGCTGTACGAAGGCGTGACCCTGGGCGAGGAAGGCACGGTCGGCCTGATCAGCTACATGCGTACCGACTCGGTGAACCTGTCGCAGGACGCGCTGGCCGAGATCCGCGACGTGATCGCGCGCGACTTCGGCACCGGCGCGCTGCCGGACAAGCCGAACATGTACCAGACCAAGTCCAAGAACGCGCAGGAAGCGCACGAGGCGATCCGCCCGACCAGCGCGCTGCGCACCCCGGCGCAGATGGCCAGGTACCTGGACGACGACGGCCGCCGCCTGTACGAGCTGATCTGGAAGCGCGCGGTGGCCTGCCAGATGGTGCCGGCGACGATGAACACCGTCACCGTGGAACTGGCCGCCGGCAACGAGCACAGCTTCCGCGCCAGCGGCACCACGGTGATCGACCCGGGCTTTTTGGCGGTGTACGAGGAAGGCAAGGACCAGAAGGCCGCCGAGGACGAGGACGAGGGCCGCAAGCTGCCGCCGATGAAGCCCGGCGACCGCATCCCGCTCGACCGCATCCACGCCGACCAGCATTTCACCGAGCCGCCGCCGCGCTACTCGGAAGCCTCGCTGGTCAAGACGCTCGAGGAATACGGCATCGGCCGCCCGTCGACCTATGCCTCGATCATCCAGACCCTGCTGTTCCGCAAGTACGTGGAGCTGGACGCGCGCCGTTTCCGCCCCTCGGACGTGGGCCGCGCGGTCAGCAAGTTCCTGTCCGGCCACTTCACCCGCTACGTCGACTACGACTTCACCGCCAAGCTCGAGGACGAGCTGGACGCGGTGTCGCGCGGCGAGGAGGAATGGCGGCCGCTGATGGAGAAGTTCTGGGGCCCGTTCAAGGAACTGGTCGAGGAGAAGAAGGAATCGGTGGACCGCTCCGAGGCCACCGGCGCGCGCGAGCTCGGCACCGACCCCAAGACCGGCAAGCCGGTCAGCGTGCGCCTGGGCCGGTTCGGACCGTATGCGGCGATCGGCAGCACCGCCGAGGACGCCGAGGACAAGCCCAAGTTCGCCTCGCTGCGGCCGGGCCAGAGCATGCACACCATCACCCTGGAAGACGCGCTGGAGCTGTTCCTGATGCCGCGCGCGCTGGGCCAGGACAAGGGCGAGGACGTCAGCGTCGGCATCGGCCGCTTCGGCCCGTTCGCCAAGCGCGGCAGCGTCTATGCCTCGCTGAAGAAGGAAGACGACCCGTACACCATCGACCTGGCGCGCGCGGTGTTCCTGATCGAAGAGAAGGAAGAGATCGCGCGCAACCGCATCATCAAGGAGTTTCCCGGCAGCGACATCCAGGTGCTCAACGGCCGCTTCGGCCCGTACATCAGCGACGGCAAGCTCAACGGCAAGATCCCCAAGGATCGCGAGCCGGCCACGCTGAGCCTGGAAGAAGTGCAGAAGCTGCTGGAAGAGACCGGCAAGCCGGCACGCCGCGGCTTCGGCGCCAAGAAGGCCGCGGCCAAGAAGGAAGCCGCGCCGAAGAAGAGCGCGGCCAAGAAGGCCGCGGCCGACGCCCCGGCCAAGCCCGCGGCGAAGAAGGCGGTCAAGAAGGCGGTCAAGAAGACCGCGAAGAAAGCCGCCAAGAAAGTGGTCAAGAAGGCCGCGACCAAGCGCGCCTGAGCCCGCGCCGCTGCTGCGGATGCGACATCCGCAGCAGCGCCCCCGGATGGCCGCGATGGCCATCCATCGCGCCACGCGATCGGACAACGCCTGCCGCGAAGCAGGCCCACCGGACCTGCTTCGGCCGCAGCGCCGCAGCGACTGAAACAATCGGGATGGCCGCAGCCTGCCCACCAAGCCCGCCCTCGCACCGCCCGCAAGCGATCAACCCCGGAACCGCAGCAAAGCGCGCTTCGCTCTTGCCAATCCCCAATCCCCAATCCCGGCCCCCCGCCGTTGCCGCAAAGCAACCGCCTGCCGCATCATGCGCGCATGACCGATCTGTCGCTCCGCCAAGCCGTCGCCGCCCTGCAGCAGGGCGGGGTCGTCGCCTACCCGACCGAAGCGGTCTGGGGCCTGGGCTGCGATCCGTACGACCAGGCGGCGGTGACGCGCCTGCTGCGGATCAAGCAGCGGCCGGTGGAAAAGGGCCTGATCGTGGTCGCCGCCGAACTGGAGCCGCTGCGCCCGCTGCTCGAGCTGTCGGCGCTGCCGCCGGCACGCCTGGCCGAGGTGCTGGCCAGTTGGCCCGGGGCGCACACCTGGGTGCTGCCGGCCGCGGCGCAGGCGCCGCCCTGGATCACCGGCGCGCACCGCAGCATCGCGGTGCGGATCAGCGCGCATCCGCAGGTGGCCGCCCTGTGCCGCGCCTGGGACGGCGCGCTGGTGTCGACCAGCGCCAACCGCGGCGGCGAGCCGCCGGCGCGGCAGCGCGGCGAACTGGATCCGCAACTGCTGGCCGCGCTGGACGGCGTGCTCGATGGCGAAACCGGCGGCCTGGCCCAGCCCACCCCGATCCGCGACGCGGTCAGCGGCGAGATCCTGCGCGCCTGAGCGCGTTGCCGATCCCCGCCCGCCTTCGCTTTCCCTGGCCGGCGAAGGCGCGCAAGATGCGCGCATGTCCTGCCTCGTTCGCCCTGCCCTGCTCCTGACCGCGCTGTTGCAGCTGGCCGGCGCCGCCTGGGCGCAAAGCACGCAGACCGTCAGCAGCGATGGCATGCAGGGCGCGGTGCGCATCTACCGCTGCATCGGCCACTCCGGCGCGGTCAGCCTGCAGAACGCGCCCTGCGAGAACGCACGCCAGCAGCAGGTGCTGGACATGCAGCGCCCGCGCGATCCGCCGCCGCGCCCGACCACCACGCTCAGCACCGATCCGGCGCGCGCCGCGGCCTCGCCGGCGCCGCTGCCGCAGCGCGAGATCCGCATCGTCAGCGTGCAGCCGCCGCAGCCGATGTACGAATGCGTCACCAGCGAGGGCCAGCGCTATACCAGCGACGACAACGAAGGCAATCCGCGCTGGGTGCCGCTGTGGACCATCGGCTATGCCGGCGGCGACGGCGACGGCTATCGCCACGGTCATGGCGGCGGCAATGGCGGCCGCCCACCGCCGGTGTATCCCGGCGCCGGCGTGGTGGTGCCGGCCGGCAGCACCCTGATCCGCGACACCTGCAATGCGCTGCCGCCGCAGGAAGTGTGCGCACGCCTGACCGACCGCCGCTGGGAACTGATCCGCCGCTACAACAGCGCGCTGCAGAGCGAGCGCCGCGCGCTGGAGACCGAACAGCGCGGCATCGACGCGCGGCTCGACCGCGACTGCGGCAGCGGCTGAGATGCGCGGCGGCGCCTGCCTCGCCGCGCTCCTGGCCTGCGCCGGCGCCGCGCAGGCCGAGCAAGTGGCGTTCTATCGCTGCACCGACGCGTACGACAACCTGACCGTGCAGAATCAGCCATGCCCCAAGGGCATGAGCCAGGAAAAGAAGATCATGCAGGGCGTCGGCCGCGCCCCCGCGCAGGTGCCGGTTGCCCCGCCGGTTGCACCGGCCGCGCCCGCACCGCCGGCGCCCGCACCCGCCGCTGTGGCCGCCACGCCCGATCCACCGGCACCGCCGCCAGCGCCACCGGTGCCGAGCGCGCCGCGCCTGCCGCCGCCCACGCTGTACGCCTGCACCACCTACGAGCAGCAGCGCTACGTCGGCGAAACCGCCGAGCCGCCGCCGCGCTGCGTTCCCATGCGCACCATGGGCCTGGACGGCGGCCCCGACAAGACCGGCGGCAGCGCCTGCGAGGTGCTTCGCGACCGCTGCGAGGCGCTGCCCGAGGCAGGCAGCTGCGAGGCCTGGAAGAGCTACGTGGCCGAAGCCGAGACGCACTGGCGCTTCGCGGTGCCCGAGCACGCAGAGCCGCTGCGGCAGGAATTCCGGCGCCGCCAGCAGGTGTTGGACGCCAGCAGCTGCGGCGCGCCGGAGCAGGACGCCAGCGCGCCGCCTCGCCCCCTGTAGGAGCGGTTTCAGCCGCGACAGCCGCTCCGGCAACGCCCCTGTCGCGGCTGAAGCCGCTTCTGCAAGAGCAAGGCGCCGGGCTCAGCCCTGCGCGTCCGGCTGCCGCTCCGGCCGCGCCGCCTCGACCGCAGGCAGCGCCAGGCAGGCCTGCTCGATCCGCGCGATGGTCGGATACGCCTGCATGTCCACGCCGAAACGGCGCGCGTTGAACACCTGCGGCACCAGGCAGCAATCGGCCATTCCCGGCTGTTCGCCGTGGCAGTAAGTGCCGGTATCGGGCGACTCGGCAAGCAACTGCTCCAGCGCATCGAAGCCCAGCACGATCCAGTGCAGCATCCACTCTTCGCGCTCGGACTGCGGCACGTTCCAGACGTTCTCGAAGAACCGGGTCACGCGCAGGTTGTTGAGCGGATGCACGTCGCTGGCGATCAGTTGCGCCAGCCCGCGCACCCGGGCACGGTCGATCGCCGCGTCGGGCAACAACGGTGGCTCCGGCCAGCGCTCGTCCAGGTATTCCAGGATCGCCAGCGACTGGCGGATCGGCTGGCCGTCGTGGCACAGCGTGGGCACCAGTTCCTGCGGATTGAGCCGCGCGTACTCGGGCGAATGCTGCTGGCCACCGTCGCGCAGCAAGTGCACCGGCAGCGCCTGATAGGCCAGCCCCTTCAGATTGAGGCCGATGCGGACGCGATAGGCGGCGCTGGACCGCCAGTAGGTGTACAGCTGCAACGCCTCTTCCACGCTCTGCCCTCTCCGCATCCGGACGATCACGATACCGGTGGACACCGCCGCCGCGGCGCCGCCGGTCGTCTTGGCACCGCCGCTGGCCGGGTCAGGGGCGGGACGCCGGCTCGATGCGCTGCTCGATCGCACCGAAGATGCTTACTCCGTCACGGTCCAGCATCTCGATCCGCACCACGTCGCCGAACTTCATGAACGGCGTGCTGGGCTGGCCGTCGCGCAGCGTTTCCACCACGCGCAGCTCGGCGAAGCAGGAGGCGCCGCGCGTGGTGTCCTGGTTGGCGATGGTGCCCGAGCCGATCACCGCGCCGGCCGCCAGCGGCCGGGTCTTGGCCGCGTGCGCGACCAGTTGCGCGAAATCGAACTGCATGTCCTCGCCGGCTTCCGGCGCGCCGAACCAGGCGCCGTTGATGTGGGTCAGCAGCGGCAGATGCAGCTTGTTGTCGCGCCAGGCCTCGCCCAGTTCGTCCGGGGTGACGAACACCGGCGACAGCGCCGAGCGCGGCTTGGACTGCACGAAGCCGAAGCCCTTGGCCAGCTCGGCCGGGATCAGGTTGCGCAGCGACACGTCGTTGACCAGCCCGACCAGCTGGATATGCGCGGCGGCCTGCTGCGCATCGACCGCCATCGGCACGTCGTCGGTGACCACCACGATCTCCGCCTCCAGGTCGATGCCGTAGTCCTCGCTGACCACCTTGACCGCATCGCGCGGGCCGTAGAAGCCGGCGCTGACCGCCTGGTACATCAGCGGATCGGTGTAGAAGCTCTCCGGCACCTCGGCGCCGCGCGCGCGCCGCACCCGCTCCACGTGCGGCAGGTAGGCGCTGCCGTCGAGGAATTCGTAGGCGCGCGGCAGCGGCGCGGCCAGCGCGGCCAGGTCCAGGTCGAACTGGCCATCGGCGCTGCCGTCGTTGAGCGACTCGGACAGCGCGTTCAGGCGCGGCGCCAGATTGCTCCAGTCCTCCAGCGCGCGCTGCAGGGTCGCGGCGATGCCGGTGGCGCGCACGGCGCGGGTCAGATCGCGGGAAACGACGATCAGGGTGCCGTCGCGACCGCCTTCCTTCAGGGAACCTAGCTTCATGTCCGTCCAGTGCTGGGGAGCCGATCGGGCGATTGTACGGCCAGACCGGATATTGGTTGCAACTGAAACGGAATCGCCGGCTGTCGGATGGCCCACTGCGGCTTTTGTGCAACGCGCCAATTCAGCGTAGACTGGCGCGGTCTGCATGCGGCCGTCCGTTTCCCTTAGGGATCGCCGGCGAGGCCAGGATCGTTCGATCCGCTCGCCCGCCCCGCCCGACGCCTTTCGTGGTGCCGACAAACCCGAGCGCTGTCTGCTCCGGGTTGATCCACCCTCTCGCAGCGCGGTTCACGGGAACGCTCCGAGCCTCACCCTACTTGCGTCTGCACGCCGGCACGTCCCGGCGACGGCGCGTTATCCGGAGCTTTCCTCGATGTCGTTCGAATCCCTGGGCCTGGCGCCCTTCCTGCTGCGTGCGTTGGCCGAGCAGGGTTATGAAACCCCCACCCCGATCCAGTTGCAGGCGATTCCGCTGGCGCTGGCCGGCCACGACCTGATGGCCGGCGCGCAGACCGGCACCGGCAAGACCGCCGCGTTCGGCCTGCCGCTGCTGCAGCACCTGGGCACCTCGCCGCAGCCGGTCGGCAATGGCGCACGCAAGCCGCGCGCGCTGATCCTGACCCCGACCCGCGAGCTGGCCACCCAGGTGCACGACAGCCTGCGCGGCTACAGCAAGTACCTGCGCATCCCCAGCACCACCATCTACGGCGGCGTCGGCATGGGCAACCAGCTCGACGCGCTGCGTCGCGGCGTGGACCTGCTGATCGCCTGCCCGGGCCGCCTGCTCGATCACCTCGAGCGGCGCAGCGTGGACCTGTCGGGCATCGAGATCCTGGTGCTGGACGAAGCCGACCGCATGCTCGACATGGGCTTCCTGCCCTCGATCAAGCGCATCCTGGCCAAGCTGCCCAAGCAGAACCGGCAGACCCTGCTGTTCTCGGCCACCTTCGAGGAAGGCATCAAGCAGCTGGCCCGCGAGTTCATGCACGACCCGCAGGAAATCCAGGCCACGCCGAGCAACACCGTCGCCGACACCATCACCCACCGCGTGCACCCGGTCGACGGCACGCGCAAGCGCGAGCTGCTGCTGCATCTGCTGGCCGCCGATTCGCGCATGCAGACGCTGGTGTTCGCGCGCACCAAGCACGGCGCCGACAAGCTGACCATGTTCCTGGACAAGTCCGGGCTGAAAACTGCCGCGATCCACGGCAACAAGAGCCAGGGCCAGCGCCTGCGCGCGCTGAGCGACTTCAAGGCCGGCCGCATCACCGTGCTGGTGGCGACCGACATCGCCGCGCGCGGCATCGACATCGACCAGTTGCCGAAGGTCATCAACTACGACCTGCCGATGGTCGCCGAGGACTACGTGCACCGGATCGGCCGCACCGGCCGCAACGGCTCGCAGGGCGAGGCGGTATCGCTGGTGGCGCAGGACGAGGCCAAGCTGCTGCGCGCGATCTCGCGCATGCTCAAGCGCGAGATGGACATTCGCGACGTGCCGGGCTTCGAGCCGTCCACGCCGATCCGCTGGGGCAACAACAATCCGGCCGACGAGCGTCCGGGCGGCCAGCGTCCGCCGCGCAAGAGCACCCATGCGCGGCGTCCGCACGGCGATGCGCCGCGCCCGCACGCGCATGCCGGGGCCAAGCCGGCCGGCGCCGCCCAGCCGGGTGGCGCACGCCGCCAGGGCGAGCGCCGTCGCGGCGGCGGCCAGCCCAGCGCCGCACGCTGAGCGCAGTTGACCGCAGCACCGCGAACGCCGCCTCCGGGCGGCGTTCGTGTTTTCGCAACGCGTCGCTGGCGCGACACCACGCCTCCGTTCCGGCGAGCCGCCGGCCGATTCCCCCGCCACTTACAATGACGCCATGGATATCTTCAAGATCTTCACCCTCGAAGCGGCGCACCGCCTGCCCAACGTCCCGCCCGGCCACAAGTGCGCGCGGCTGCACGGGCATTCGTTCCGGATCGAGCTGCACGTCAGCGGCGAACCTGGCGCCGACACCGGCTGGGTCATGGACTTCGGCGACATCAAGGCCGCGTTCCGTCCGATCTACGACCGCCTCGACCACCACTACCTCAACGACATCGAGGGACTGGAGAACCCGACCAGCGAACGCCTGGCGGTGTGGATCTGGGAACGGCTCAAGCCGGCATTGCCGCTGCTGAGCGAGGTGGTGGTCCACGAGACCTGCACCTCTGGTTGCCGGTATCGCGGTCCTGCTTGAGGCAGGGATTGGGGATTGGGGATTCGCAAGGGCGGGATGACGGGACCTGACGGATGTCCGGTGGCCGGCCCGCTCCGAGGGGCCGGCGGCGCAATCGGTGTCTGTCCGAGGGGCGGGCGAGCCGCGCCGGAGCTGCTCGACTCGGCGCCAACCCGTTGATCCGAAAGCCAGTTTGAACGAAACCTGAGCGGCTTCAGAAAATAATGTTGCATTGCAGCAGAATGCGCGTATGTTGCACTGCAACAGCAAATCGGCATTCCCCTGGAGTTGCATGATGTCCGCTCAATTCAACGATCAGTTCAGCAGCTACACCCAGCAGTTCGCCGCCGCCGCTTCGCGCGCCAACCGCCTGGCGTTGGAAAGCGCTGAAAGCGTGTTCGGCGTGCAGCTGAAGACCTTCGAGAAGAACGTCGCCGCGACCACCGGCTTCCTCGGCGAACTCACCGAAGCGCGCGACCTCGGCAGCGTGCAGTCGCTGTGGCCGAAGGGCCTGCAGATCGCCCGCGACAATTTCGAGCGGCTGGCCACGGCCAACCAGGAAGTGTTCGGGCTCGGCCTGAAGACCTCCGAAGCCATCGGCCAGCTCGCCAAGAGCCAGTTCGAGGCGGCCAGCGATCAGGCCGCACCGAAGGCCAAGACCAAATAAGTCCACTGCGGCGCAGCCGCACGACTGACCAGTGGTACGCGCGGGTCCCTCCCCCCGTGCAGCCAAGACCCGGTAGATCCCTCCCTCTACCGGGTCTTTTTTGTGGCCGGGATTCGGGATTCGGGATTTGGGATTCGCAAGTGCGGGCGTTCCTGCGCTGCCTGCCAGGGCCTAGGGCCGAAGTTTTCCAGTCCAGCATCCGGGCTGAAAGCCCCTCCTTCACAACAGTCCTTTCCTCGCGGAAGCGGCTCCTGCGCTGCGCGCGCTTCCGCCCAGGCGCCGGCTCAGTCCTGCGCCATCTGCGCGCCCTGCCATGGGCGCAGCGACGCCGCCAGCGCCGCCGGGTCCGGCTGCGGCCGATACGGCAAGCGCCCCCAGCAGGGTATCGGCAGCCGCTCCTGCAGCATGCGCATGTTGGCGTCGATGCGCTCCATCGCCGGATCGATCTCGTTGCCGATCCAGCCGATGCAGCGCAGGCCGTCGGCGGCGATCGCCGCGGCGGTGAGCCGGGCGTGGTTGAGGCAGCCCAGCCGCAAGCCGACCACCAGCACCACCGGCAGCGCCAGCGCGCGCGCCACATCGGCCTGCTCCAGGGTCGCCGACAGCGGCGCCGCCCAGCCGCCGACGCCTTCCACCACCACCACGTCGGCTTGCGCCCGCAACCGCGCGAAGGCGTCGGCGATCGGCCCCACTTCCACGCACACCCCGGCGTCGGCGGCCGCCAGTTCCGGCGCCAGCGGCAACGGCAAGGCGTAGGGGTTCAGATCGGCGTAGTCCGGCCGCGGCATGCTCGCCGCCTGCAGCGCCAGCGCGTCCTCGTTGCGCCAGCCGTCCGCGCTGCGCTCGCAGCCGCTGGCGACCGGCTTCATGCCCACCGCCGTCTGCCCGCGCGCGCGCAACGCGTGCAGCAACGCGGTGCTGGCGACGGTCTTGCCGATGCCGGTATCGGTGCCGGTGACGTAGAAGGCGGGGAAGCGCATCGTGGCAGGATCCTCGAGGTCGGCGCATGCGGCGCGGGCGCGCAGGATAGCCGGCGCGCCGCGGCGCGTCAGCGCTGCCGCGCCTTTCGCCGGTGCGCTCGGGACTGGCGCCTCGGGCTGCGGTCCTGCCTCGCGCCTCGACAGGCGCCGGCGCACAGGCCGCCATCGGCCGCTGCTAGACTCGCGTGATGTTCGCTTCCTCTTCGCTCACCGGCAGCAAGCCGGAACAGTACGCCCAACTGCTCGCCCAGGCCCGTTCCCTGGTCAGCGGCGAGCCCGACCGCATCGCCAATGCCGCCAACCTGGCGGCGCTGGTGTACCACGCGCTGCCGGCACTGAACTGGGTCGGCTTCTACCTGTACGACGGCAAGGAACTGGTGGTCGGGCCGTTCCAGGGCCTGCCCGCCTGCGTGCGCATTCCGCTGCACAAGGGCGTGTGCGGCGCCGCCGCCAGCACCGGCCAGACCCAGCGCATCGACGACGTCGAGGCCTTTCCCGGGCATATCGCCTGCGATGCGGCATCGCGCTCGGAGCTGGTGGTGCCGCTGCTGCGCGCTGGCGAGCTGATCGGCGTGTTCGACCTGGACAGCCCGGACCTGGCACGCTTCGATGCCGACGACCAGCGCGGCCTGGAAGCGATCGCCCAGGTCTTCGTCGACGCGCTGCGATGAGCCGGCGATGAGCACCGAGAAACTGCGCAACATCGGTCCCAAGAGCGCGGCCTGGCTGCGCCAGGTCGGCCTGCGCACGCAGCAGGACCTGGCCGCGGCCGGCGCGGTCGGCGCGTTCCTGAAGGTCAAGCGCGCCGGCTTCAAGCCCAGCCTCAACCTGCTGTATTCGCTGGAAGGCGCACTGACCGGCTGCCATTGGCAGGAACTGCCCGAGGCGCGGCGCGCGCAACTTCTCGGCGAGCTTGACGCCGCGGCGGCGCAGTTGCCGGCGCAGCGCGGCCTGCCGGTGGCCGGACCGGTGGCGACCACCCATTTCGACCGCGATGGCGACCGCAGCGACACGCCCTATGCGCACGACACGCACGACGCACCCGACGACCACGAACGCGACGACGGCCACGCCAGCGAGCGCGACGACGACTGATCCGCGCGCAACAGCGGCGATCGCGTACAATCGCGCCGCTTCAAGGTGACCTCCCGGCTCCGGCCTGCAGGTTGAAACGGGAAGCCGGTGCGTCTTGCGACAAGGCCGGCGCTGCCCCCGCAACGGTAAGCGATCCGCGCTGACGACTTGCGCCACTGTGCCTCGGGCATGGGAAGGCGTCGCAGCCGGGAGTCCGACTCCCAGATCGCCAGCCCGGAGACCGGCCTTGCAGTTCACTGGTTGCGATGCGGAGGGCGTCGCGGCGTGCCGCGCCGCGCCTGGCGCCGTCCGCTTGCACCTTCCGTTCGCGACTCCTTCGCCGTCACAGCGCGCCCGCGCGCCGGAGTTGCCCCATGTCGTCCCGCCTGCTTTCGGTCGCGATCGCGTCCGCCCTGTCCCTGCCCTCGCTGGCGCTCGCCGCCGATGCCGCCACCGACCTGGACCAGGTCCTGGTCACCGCCACCCGCACCCAGATCTCGGTCGAGGACAGCGTGGTCCCGGCGCAGGTGATCGACCGCGCCGAGATCGAACGCAGCCAGGCGACCTCGCTGGCGCAGCTGCTGCAGGGCCGCGCCGGCATCGGCGTCTCCAACCAGGGCGGGCTGGGCAAGCTGACCACGCTGAGCCTGCGCGGCAGCGAATCGGACCACGTGCTGGTGCTGGTGGACGGCGTGCGCATCGGCTCGGCCAGCGCCGGCCTGGCCGCGTTCCAGGACCTGCCGCTGAGCCAGATCGAGCGCATCGAGATCGTGCGCGGCCCGCGCTCGAGCCTGTACGGCTCCGATGCGATCGGCGGCGTGATCCAGATCTTCACCCGCCGCGGCGGCCAGGGCCTGCAGCAGAACCTGAGCCTGGGCGCCGGCAGCAACGGCCTGCGCGAGGCCAGCGCCGGCTTCAGCAACCGCGGCGAGCGCGGCTGGCTGTCGGTGCAGGGCGGTTACCAGAAGACCGACGGCATCAACGCCTGCAACGGCTCGGCCACCCTGTTCGCCGGCTGCTACGTCGACGAGCCGGACCGCGACGGTTACCGCAACACCTCGCTCAGCGCGCGCGGCGGCTATGCGCTGAGCGACACGCTGCGCCTGGAAGGCCAGGCGCTGAACATCGACAGCCGCAACGAGTACGACGGCGATCCGCTGTACGCCGGCAACGAAGCCGACAACACCCAGCAGGTGTTCGGCGGCAAGCTCGACTGGACCCCGTCCGAGCGCGTGCACCTGGCCGCGCAGCTCGGCCGCAACACCGACCAGGCCGACAGCTACTACCACGCCGCCGGCAGCGGCACGCGCAGCTTCGTCAGCACCTTCGACAGCCGCCGCGACACCGCCTCGCTGCAGGGCGATTTCGGCCTGGCCGAGGATCAGTTGCTCAGCGCCGGCGCCGACTGGCAGCGCGAGGAAGTCACCGGCACCACCGCCTACGACGTGGACCAGCGCGACAACACCGGCGTGTTCGCCGAGTACCAGGGCCGCTTCGGCGCGCAGCAGGTGCAGGCCAGCGTGCGCAGCGACGACAACGAGCAGTTCGGCCAGCACACCACCGGCAGCCTGGGCTGGGGCCTGGCGCTGGACGGCGGCTTCAAGCTCACCGCCAGCCTCGGCACCGGCTTCAAGGCGCCGACCTTCAACGACCTGTACTACCCGTTTTCCGGCAATCCGGACCTGAAGCCGGAGAAGTCCAAGAGCGGCAACCTGGGCGTGGCGCAGTACGCCGACAGCTGGAACTGGACGTTCAACGTCTACGAGACCCGGGTCGACGAGCTGATCTCCTACGACGCCGCCAGCTTCCTGCCGGTCAACGTGGACAAGGCGCGGATCCGCGGCGCCGAGCTGACCGGCTACGCCACGCTGGCCGGCTGGGAGCTGTCGGCGCAGCTGAGCCACACCGATCCGCGCAACCGCAGCGACGGCGCCAACCGCGACAACTGGCTGGCGCGGCGCGCGCGTGACACCGCGCGGCTGGACGTGGACCGCGGCTTCGGCCCGGTCAAGCTCGGCGTCACCGCATTCGGCAGCGGCCACCGCTACGACGACGCAGCCAACAGCGTGCGCCTGGCCGGCTACGGCACGCTGGACCTGCGCGTGGAATATGCGTTCGCGGCGGACTGGACGCTGCAGGCCAAGGCCAGCAACGTGTTCGATCGCGACTACCAGACCATCAGCTGGTACAACCAGCCGGGCCGCGAGTACGCGCTGACCCTGCGCTACGCGCCGGCGGCGCGCTGAGCCCCTGCAGCGGGCTGCGCCGGACGGCGCGGCCCGCTGCACATGCAGTCATCGCAGGCATGCGCGGGCGACGCGACGCGCCTCGCCCCGCGCGGCATGGCCCAGGCACCGCCGTCAGGGCATGGGGGACGACGCCCGCGCTTCCTCGATGAGCCAGTCCGCCAGCATCTGGATTGGCGCATCGTTCAACCGGATCGGTTCCGGCAGCACAAGACAGAAGGTCTTGGAGATCGAGGTGGCGTCGGGCCATGGCGCGACGAGCCGGCCGGCGGCCAGCTCGGCCGCGACATAGAGGCGTGGTACCAGCGCGACACCGAGGCCGGCCAGCGCCGCCTCGATCGACATGGCGTGGAGATCGTAGCGGGCGCCGATCGCTGGATGCGTCAGCCCGATCCCGGTTTCCTGCGCATAGCGCTGCCACGCGTCCGGGTTCTGGCGGCGATGCAGGCGCGGCAACGTATCAAGCGCGGTCGCGGCGTCTTTCCCAGCGAGCAGCGCCGGATGGCAGACCGGCACCAGCACCTCCTGCCACAACCGATGCGTGCGCATTCCCGTCCAGGCCGGGTGCTCGAAATGGAGGGCCGCATCGAAACCGCTGCCGGCCAGGACGAACGGCTGCATGCGCTCGGCCAGGTGCACGGTGATGTTCGGGTGCCGGGTCTGGAAGTGTTTCAGGCGGGGAATGAGCCAGCGCGTGGCGAAGGTCGGGAGCACGGCGATGTCGAGACTGGCCCCGTCGCTGCGCTGGCCCATCAGGTACTGGCTGTCGCGTTCCAGCCGGTCGAGCGTCTCGCGCACCTGTGCCGCATAACGCTCGCCGTTCGGCAAGAGCCTGACCCGGTTGCCGATCCTGGCGAACAAGGTGACGCCCAGAAAAGCTTCCAGCCGGCCGATCTGGCGGCTGATCGCGCCTTCGGTCAAGGCCAGTTCCTCGGCCGCACGCGCGAAGCTGGCATGCCGGGCAGCCGCCTCGAATGCCATGAGCGCGGAGTGGCTGGGAAGCTTGCGGCGCATGTACGGCTCCAGGGCGGTGGTACGGCATTCGACCCGTCCACCATGACATCGCGTCACTGAAGCGTGATCGAATATCGATATTCGCGCTGAAAACGCCGGCCTACCATGAGCGGACATCAACGAAAGGCAAGGCCGACGCAATGATCTACACGGTGGAATGCAGCTTCGCCGATCCCGCCAGCGAAGCGGAATGGAACGACTTCTACAGCCTGGACAAGCTGCCGGCGCTCATCTCGGTGCAGGGCTTCCACAGTTCGCAACGCTTCAAGGCCTTGCGCGGCGGCTACCCCACCTATCTGGCAGTGCACGCGATCGATGGCCTGCACATCCTGACCGGCGAGGACTATCGCCGGAAGGGCGGCGGCAACTTCGCACGCTGGCAACGGCACATCGTCGACTGGCACCGCAACCTCTACGCCGGCCTCGATCGGGCCCCCGCCGTGGGCCGCCACGACGTGCTGCTGTCGAGTGCCACCGGCGCCGAGCCGCTGATCGGGCTGGGACTGACTCCATGCGCCATGCATGCGGTGGAACTGGAGAAATGTCCGGAACGCCGCTGGCTGGCGACGCTCGACCGCACCAGGCTGCCTGCGATGGATCGGCTGCCGGAGGACGTGCACGTCTACGCGCCCATGACCGCGCAATTGACCAGCGGCCTCGGCAGCGCCTCCGACGTGGCGCGCTAGGACCGCCGATGCCGAACGTCACCCTCTTCCTGCCGGCGCACACGATGCCGCCGGACACGGCGCTTTCGGACCTGACCGAGCAATGCACCGCACTGTGCACAGGCCTGCTTCTCGCCGCGCTGGAGAACGTGCATGTCATCTACGTCCCCGTCCTGCATGGTCGCGGCCGCCCCATCTTCGCGGACGTCCGCTACCGGCTCGCCGCGACGCGCACGCCGACGGTCATGGCACAGTTCATGGAAGGGCTCGATGACGCCATCCGGCGAGCGACCGGCTTCGCGGCCCGCATCCGTTGTTTCGGCTACGCGGCGCACTGCATTCATGCACGCAACTGATCGGCGATCCGGAGAAATGCGATGACGAAGGACGTTTTCCCGAGCCAGCGGATCGGCGATTTCACCATCACCGCCATCAGCGACGGCTATCTCGGCGTCGGCCTGGACGCGCTCATGAACGTGGAGCCGGCCGACGCCCTGCAGCTGCAGAACGATGGGCGGGTGGAAGACGCTTCCGCAGTCCATATCAACTGCTACCTGGTACAAGGCCGTGGCCGCACGATCCTGATCGATGCCGGTGCCGGCGGCTTCAAGCAATGGGGCGGTCGGCTGCTGCGCAACCTGTCGCTGGCAGGCCTGCGCCCCGCACAGATCGATGCGATCCTGCTGACCCATGCCCATCCCGATCATGTCGGGGGACTGATCGACGCCTCCGGAGACGTCGCCTTTCCGAATGCCGAACTCGTCGTGCAGCGTCGGGAGATCGCGTTCTGGCAGGACGACGGCAACCTGAGCCGCGCCGCCGCGCGCGCGCGCGGCAATTTCCTGCTCGCGCGCCAGGTGTTCGACGGCTATCGCGACAGGCTGCGCATCTTCGATGCAGGCGAGGTGTTGCCTGGCATCGCCGCCCTGCCGCTGCCAGGGCACACAGCCGGACACACGGGCTATCGTCTCGACGCCGGCGAGCGCAGCCTGCTGGTCTGGGGCGACATCGTGCATTTCCCGCAGATCCAGGTGCCGCACCCGGAGGTGTCGATCGTCTTCGACCATGATCCGGCGCTTGCAGTCGCGACGCGGTCGCGGCTGTTGGATCTGGTCAGCACGGAGCGGCTCCTGATCGCCGGCATGCACTTCGGCGAACTCGGCTTCGCACGCATCGAACGAACCAACGCGGCCTACGCTGTGACCTATGAGGCATGACAGTGGCGTCTTCTCCGTCTGCGGATCGGGAGGCCACGGCAGATCCGTGATGGCTGAGGCGACGACCGCCGGGTCGGCGCCGGCCAACGCGGCCACGCCGCTGCGGTTACGTTGCAGGCGGCGAAACGCTCCCCTGAGCGCGATTGGCGGCCCGCCTCACCCCAGCGCCAGCAGCTCGCGCATGTCGTCCATCCGCAACACCACGTCGGCGGTGGCCAGGTCCAGCTCGCGCGGATAACCGTAGCGCACCAGTGCCGCCGGCATGCCGGCGGCGTGCGCGGCCTGCAGGTCGGTGCCGGAATCGCCGACCATCAGGCAGCGCGCCGGCGGCTGCGCGAAGTGCTGCGCCAGGTGCAGCAGCGGCAGCGGGCTGGGCTTGCGCTCGGGCAGGCTGTCGCCGCCGAGCGCCGCGGCGAACGCATCGGCCACGCCGAGATGGCGCAGCAACGGCTGTACGAACGCCGAGGGCTTGTTGGTGCACAGCGCCAGCGTGACGCCGCGCGCGCGCAACTGCGCCAGCGCCTCGGCCACGCCCGGGTACAGGCGCGGGCTGCGCAGCAGGCATTCTTCGTAGTGGCGCATGAAAGCCGGCATTACCGCGTCGATCGGAGTGGCGTCGTGCGCATGCCGCCACGCGGTTTCGACCAGCTTGCGCACGCCCTCGCCGATCCAGCCGAGCACGGTGGCTTCGGGCACGCGCGCCAGGCCGAACTCGGCCAACGTGCGGTTGAGCGCTTCGGCGATATCGGCGCCGCTGTCCACCAGGGTGCCGTCCAGATCGAACACCACCAGCGCGTACGGAAATGTCATGTCGTTCCCGGGTGCGAAAGCAGCGCCCATTGTAGGCGCCGCGCTCAGTCGCGATCCCAGTACGGCACCTCGCCGAAACGCGCGACCAGGAAATCCAGGAACGCGCGCACGATCGCCGGCTGCTGCCGGCGCGAGGCGTACACGCCGAAGATGTCCATCGTGTCCAGTTCGTGGTCGGGCAGCACGCGCTGCAATTCGCCGCTGCGCAGCAGCGCCGCGGCCTGGTAGGTCGGCAGCATGGCGATGCCGGCGCCGGCGCGCACCGCCTCCAGCAGCACGGTGGCCTCGTTGGCGGTGAAGTTGCCGCTCACCGCCACCGACACCGGTTCGCCGCGGTAGCGCAGCGGCCACTCGTGCCTGCCCACGTAGTGATGGCCCAGGCAGTTGTGTGCGGCCAGGTCGGCGGCGCTGTGCGGCGCGCCGCGCCGCTGCAGATAGGCCGGCGCCGCGCACAGCACCGAGCGGCACACGCTCAGGCGCCGCGCGATCAAGCCCGGGTCGACGCGATGCGAGATGCGCACCGCCAGGTCGATGCGTTCCTCGACCAGGTTGACCGTGCGATCGGCCAGCAGCATGTCCACCCGCGCCTGCGGATGGCGGGCCACGAACTCGGCCGCCGCCGCGGCCAGATGCGCCTGGCCGAACGAGGCCGAGGCGGTGACGCGCAGCTGTCCGTGCGGCTCCGGGTCGTCGCTGGCCAGTTCGTCGCGCAGCGAGGCGCCGATCGCCAGCATCGGCCGGAACCGCGCCAGCGCGGTCTCGCCGGCGCCGGTCAGGGTCACCCGCCGCGTGGTCCGGTGCAGCAGGCGCGCGCCCAGCCAGCGCTCCAGTTCGGCCAGGTGGCGCGAGACCATCGCCCGCGACAGCTCCAGCGCCTCGGCGGCCGCGGTGAGACTGCCGCGCTCGGCGACCTCGACGAACACGGCAATCGCGGTCAGACGGTCCATTCGCTCGTTCCATGCAACAAATAATCGACTTATACGCGGTTTATCGCGCTAATTGCCGGGACTAGGCTGTGCGCATCCCATCCGTCCCCTGGAGTCCCTCGATGCACATCGCCCTGATCGGCGCAACCGGCCATATCGGCCGCCACATCGCCCGCGAAGCCCTGCGCCGCGGCCATGCCGTCACCGCGCTGGTCCGCAATGCGCAGCCGCGGCCGCCGGAACTGGACGGCGCCAGCATCGTGCTCGCGTCGCTGGACGACCGCGCCGCGCTCGCCGCCGCGGTGCGCGGCCACGACGTGCTGGCCAGCGCCTACGGCCCCGGCGCCGCCGCGGCCGACACCATTCCGGGCGTGGCCCAGACCCTGATCGATGTTGCCCGCAGCGCCGGCGTGCGCCGCCTGCTGGTGGTCGGCGGCGCCGGCAGCCTGGAAGTGGCGCCGGGCCTGCAACTGGTGGACACGCCGGACTTCCCCGACGCCTACAAGCCCTACGCGCTGGCCCACCGCGCCGCCCTGCAGCACCTCCAGGCCGCCGCCGACCTGGACTGGACCTTCTACGCGCCGGCCGCGGAAATCGGCCCCGGCGACCAGCGCGGCGGCGTGCGCACCCAGGCCACCGCCCTGCTCGGCGACGCGCAGGGCCATAGCGCGATCAGCTACGCCGACTACGCCAGCGCCTTCGTCGACGAGATCGAGCGCCCGCAGTACCTGCGCCAGATCGCCACCGCCGCGTACTGAGCGACGCACCGGGCGTTCGGCGTCGCCTCGGCGCCGGTCAGCGGCGCCAGGGACGCGATGCTGGTCGATGCGCAGTTCTCCGCGGCGCAGGACCTGACCGCGGTGCGCTTCACCGCCGCCTGCATCCGCGCGTTCGACGAGCAAACCGCCAAGGCGACGGACGCCGCCGCGCTGGTCGCAGCGAGGCAACAGCGCTATCCGCAGCTGGGCGGCGTGGACGCGCTGCAACTCAGCGCGCAGGTCGCCAAGGACGAACTGCGCTGGCCGTGAGCGAACGGCCGGCGCGCGGCGGTGCACGGCACCGCCCGCGTCGGCATGCCGCTCAACGGAACAGCCGCCCCTGCGCCTGCACCGGTTCGGGCTCGTGGAAGCCGGCCAGGCCCACGCCGACCAGGCGGTAGCGCGTGGAGGCGGGCAAGTCGACGCGCTGGCGCAAGGCCAGCGCGATGTCGGTCAGCGCCTGCAGCGATTGCGGCGGTTGCTCCGGGGTGAAGCTGCGGGTCAGGATGCGGAACTGCGCGGTCTTCAACTTCAGCACCACGGTGCGCGCGACGCGCTCGGTGCGGCGGGTCGCGTTCCAGGTCTTTTCCGCCAGCTGCCGGATCGCCGGTTCCAGCGCGTCCAGCGCCAGGTCCTCGGCGAAGGTGTCTTCGGAAGAAATCGACTGCACCTGCTGGTCCGATTCCACCGGACGCTCGTCGATGCCGCGCGCACGCTGATACAGGCGCAGCCCGAAGCTGCCGAAGCGCGCTTCCAGTTCCGCTTCGGCATGCGCACGCAGGTCGCCGACGGTGACGATGCCCAGCGCCGCCAGCCTGGCCTGCATCACCTTGCCCACGCCCGGCACCTTGCTGACCGGCAGCGGGGTCAGGAACGCCTCGACGCGGTGCGGACGGATCACGAACTGGCCATCGGGCTTGCGCCAGTCCGAGGCGATCTTGGCCAGGAACTTGTTCGGCGCGATGCCGGCCGAGGCGGTCAATGCGGTTTCCTCGCGGATCTGCGCGCGGATGGTCTGCGCGATCTCGGTGGCGGTGGCCAGATCGCCCTTGGGCGCGGTGACGTCGAGATAGGCCTCGTCCAGCGACAGCGGTTCGATCAGATCGGTGTGGCGCTGGAAGATCTCGCGCACCTGCCGCGACACGGCCTTGTAACGCGCGAAATCCGGCGGCACGAAGATCGCGTCCGGGCACAAGCGCTCGGCACGCAACGCCGGCATCGCCGAGCGGATGCCGAACACGCGCGCCTCGTACGACGCGGCGCACACCACCGAGCGCATGCCGCGCCATGCCACCACCACCGGCTTGCCGCGCAATGCGGGATCGTCACGCTGCTCCACGGACGCGTAGAACGCATCCATGTCGACGTGAATGATCTTGCGCATCGGCCCTGCACCCTACGCCAGCGAACGGTAGCCGCATGATAAGCCAGGCCTGCGCATGCACTGCGAACGCATGCCTTGATTTCGCTCAGCGCGCCGCATTGCAGCACTGCCTACGCTACGCGTGCGTACGGATAAAACGTTTGATTGAAAGCGCGGGCGTCGTGCACGCTTGCGCGCCTCGACTGTCTGCCCTGGGAAATTCGCTCATGAGCCGCCTCACTTCGTATTCACGCGAACACCTTCTCGCCAGCGCGCGCGGCGAACTGTTCGGCGCCGAGGCCGCACGCCTGCCCAACGATCCGATGCTGATGTTCGACCGCATCACCCACATCGACGACAACGGCGGCGCGCACGGCAAGGGCGTGGTCCGCGCCGAACTCGACGTGCGCCCGGACCTGTGGTTCTTCGGCTGCCATTTCATCGACGATCCGGTGATGCCCGGCTGCCTGGGCCTGGATGCGCTGTGGCAACTGACCGGGTTCTTCCTGACCTGGATCGGCGCGCCCGGCCGCGGCCGCGCGCTGGGCGTGGGCGAAGTGAAGTTCAGCGGACAGGTGCTGCCGAGCGCCAGGCAGGTGGTCTACGAACTGGACATCAGCCGGGTCATCAACCGCAAGCTGGTGATGGCGGTGGCCGACGGCCGCATGTCGGTGGACGGCCGCGAGATCTACACCGCCAAGGATCTGCGCGTGGGCCTGTTCACCTCGACGGAGGCGTTCTGATGCGCCGCGTCGCGATCACCGGCATGGGCATCACCTCATGCCTGGGCAACGACCTGGACACGGTGTCGCGCGCGCTGCGCGACAGCCGCGCCGGCATCCGCGCCAACCCCGAGGCAGCCGAACACGGCCTGCGCAGCCAGGTCGGCGGCGACGTGCAACTGGACCTGGAGGCGCTGATCGATCGCAAGCTCAAGCGCTTCATGGGCGATGCGTCGGCGTATGCGTACCTGGCGCTGCGCGATGCGATCGCCGATGCGGGCCTGGACGAGGCCGTGGTCAGCGACGTGCGCACCGGCCTGATCGCCGGGTCCGGCGGCGGTTCCAGCCACTGGCAGGTGGAAGCGGCGGACCTGCTGCGCAACCGCGGCGTGCGCAAGGTCGGCCCGTACATGGTGCCGCGCACGATGTGTTCGGCGGTCTCGGCCAGCCTGGCCACCGCGTTCAAGATCAAGGGCGTGAGCTACTCGCTGTCGGCGGCGTGCGCGACGTCGGCGCACTGCATCGGCGCGGCCGCGGACCTGATCCGCCACGGCCAGCAGGACGTGATGTTCGCCGGCGGCGGCGAGGAACTGGACTGGACCATGAGCCTGATGTTCGACGCGATGGGCGCGCTGTCCAGCGTCTTCAACGACCGCCCGGCGGTGGCCTCGCGCCCGTACGACGCCGAGCGCGACGGTTTCGTCATCGCCGGCGGCGGCGGCATGCTGGTGCTGGAAGACTACGAACGCGCGGTGGCGCGCGGCGCGCGCATCCATGCCGAACTGCTCGGCTACGGCGTGACCTCCGACGGCGCCGACATGGTCGCCCCGTCCGGCGAAGGCGCGGTGCGCTGCATGCAGATGGCGATGCAGGGCGTGGACGCGCCGATCGACTACCTCAACACGCACGGCACCTCGACGCCGCTGGGCGACGTCACCGAACTGGGCGCG
Organism: Xanthomonas campestris pv. phormiicola; assembly: GCA_025666215.1. Taxonomy (NCBI): domain Bacteria; kingdom Pseudomonadati; phylum Pseudomonadota; class Gammaproteobacteria; order Lysobacterales; family Lysobacteraceae; genus Xanthomonas; species Xanthomonas campestris. Next base: position 4,588,917 of record CP102593.1, read on the forward strand.
GTGCGCGAAGTGTTCGGCGATGCGGTGCCGCCGCTGTCCTCGACCAAGGCGCTGTCCGGGCATTCGCTGGGCGCGGCCAGCGTGCACGAGGCGATCTACTGCCTGCTGATGATGCGCGACGGCTTCATCGCCGGCTCGGCCAACATCGACGCGCTGGACCCGCGCGCCGAGGGCTTCCCGATCGTGCGCGAGAGCCGCGAGGCGACCTTGCGCACGGTGATGTCCAACAGCTTCGGCTTCGGCGGCACCAACGCTGCGCTGGTGTTCGGCAAGGTGGGCTGAGGGCGGACTCCGGACTCCGGACTCCGGACTCGGGACTCGGGACTCGGGACTCGGGACTCGGGACTCGGGACTCGGGACTCGGGACTCGGGATGCTGTCCCGGGGCAAATCGCTGTCAAGCGATTTGATGAAAAAAGCGCCGATTTTTTAGAAAAAGAACGATCTTTTCTTGCTGTTGCAGCACAGCCGCTTTTCTGTGGCAGGGGCTTGAGCCCCTGCCACAGAAAAGCGCAACTGCAGCGCACTTGCGAAAATCCCGAGTCCCGAGTCCCGAGTCCCGAGTCCCGAGTCCCGAAGAGCCCCTTTACCCCGCCATGCCGCTGTGCCGCAGCAAGGCGTCCAGTTCCGGCGCGCGGCCGCGGAACGCGGTGAAGTTCTCCAGCGCCGGACGGCTGCCGCCGCGCGCCAGGATCTCCTGCAGGAAGCGCGCGCCGGTGGCGGCCAGTTGGTCCGGCGCTTCCTCGAACGCGGCATAGGCGTCGGCGCTGAGCACTTCGGCCCACTTGTAGCTGTAGTAGCCGGCGCCGTAGCCGCCGGCGAAGATGTGGCTGAACTGGTGCGGGAAGCGGTTCCATGCCGGCGGCCGGTTCACCGCGACTTCGTCGCGCACGCGTTCGAGCAGCTGCAACATGCTGTCGCCGGCCGCATCGAAGGCGTGGTGCAGCTGCATGTCGAACAGCGCGAATTCCAGCTGGCGCACGGTGAACATGCCGCTCTGGTAGTTCTTCGCCGCGAGCAGCTTGTCGAACAGCGCACGCGGCAGCCGCTGCCCGCTGTCCACGTGCGCGGTCATCGCCTGCAGCCGCGGCCATTCCCAGCAGAAGTTCTCCATGAACTGGCTGGGCAGTTCCACCGCATCCCATTCCACGCCGTTGATGCCGGCCACGCCGAGTTCGCCGACCTGGGTCAGCAACTGGTGCAGGCCGTGGCCCATCTCGTGGAACAGGGTGGTGACGTCGTTGTGGGTGAAAGTCGCCGGCTTGCCGTCGCTGCCGCGGCCGAAGTTGCACACCAGGTATACCAGCGGCGTCTGCACGCCGTCGACGCGGTCGCGGCGGTTGCGGCAGTCGTCCATCCAGGCGCCGCCGCGCTTGCCCTCGCGCGCGTACAGGTCGAGGTAGAACTGCCCGACCAGGCGGCCACGCGCATCGCTGACGCGGAAGAAGCGCACGTCCGGATGCCACAGCGGGGCGCTGTCGGCCTGCACCTGCAGGCCGTACAGGTCGCCGATGACGCCGAACAGGCCATCCAGCACCTTCGGCTCGGTGAAGTAGCGCTTCACTTCCTGCTCGGAGAAGCTGTAGCGCGCCTGCTTGAGCTTTTCGCTGGCGTAGGCCAGGTCCCAGGCCTGCAGTTCGTCCAGGCCCAGATGCTCGCGCGCGTACGCTTCCAGCTCGGCGCGGTCGCGCTGCGCGTAGGGCTTGGCGCGCGCGGCCAGGTCGCGCAGGAAGCCCAGCACCTCGTCGGGGTTCTGCGCCATCTTGGTCGCCAGCGAATACTCGGCGTAGCTGGCGAAACCGAGCAGGCCGGCCAGTTCGCCGCGCAGCGCCAGGATGCGTTCGATCGCCGCGCTGTTGTCCAGCGCCGGGTCGCCGAACTCCGAGGCGCGGATCGCGTTGGCGCGGTACAGGGTCTCGCGCAGCGCGCGGTCGTCGGCGTACATCTGCACCGGCAGGTAGCACGGCATCTGCAGGGTCAGCTTGCAGCCGGCCTGGCCGTCCTTGTCCGCGGCCGCGCGCGCGGCGGCGACCACGTCCTCGGGCAGGCCGGCCAGGCGCGCACTGTCGTCGATCTGCAGCGACCACGCATCGGTGGCGTCGAGCACGTTCTGCGAGAACTTCGCCGACAGTGCCGACAGCTCTTCCTGGATCGCGGCGAAACGCTGCTTGTCGGCATCGCCCAGTTCGGCGCCGCCCAGGCGGAAATCGCGCAGCGCGTTGTCCAGCACCTTGCGTCGCGCCGCGTCGTAGCCGGCGGCCTCGGGCGAGGCGGCCAGCGCGCGGTATTGCGCGAACAGCGCCAGGTTCTGCCCCAGCGCGCTGGAGAAGCGCGTCAGCTTGGGCAGGTTGGCGTTGTAGGCCTCGCGCAGCGCCGGCGTATTGACCACGCCCTGCAGGTGGTTGACCTGGCCCCAGGCGCGCCACAGGCGCTCGGTGGCGTCGTCCAGCGGCACCACGAAGCGGTCCCAGCTCACCGGCGCGACCTGCTCGGCCTGCGCGACCGCGGCTTCGGCGGCGGCCAGCAGCGCGTCGATCGCCGGGCCGATGTGCTCGGGCTGGATCGCATCGAAGCGCGGCAGGCCGGAAAAATCGAGCAGGGGATTGGTCATCGCGGGAATCTCGGTAGCGGAGGAAGGGCCGGCGCTGCCGGCCTCGAGGGGGATATGGCGGTCAGGACAGCGCGGCACAAGCCAGCGGCGGCAGCCCGGCGCCGGCCACCGCCGCGGCCAGCTGCGCGTCGGCCTGCTCCACGTCGATGCCGTGCTGGCGGTACCAGTCGGGCTGGTAGTAGCTGTGCCCGTAGCGCTCGCCGCTGTCGCACAGGATGGTGACGATGGAACCGCTGCGGCCCTGCTCGCGCATCCGCGTCGCCGCCTGCAGCACGCCGACGAAGTTGGTGCCGGTGGAGCCGCCGACGCGACGGCCCAGGCGCGCGCTCACGTAGCGCATCGCCGCCAGGCTCAGCGCATCGGGCACCTTGACCATCGCATCGACGCAGCTGGGGATGAAGCTCGATTCCACCCGCGGCCGGCCGATGCCCTCGATGCGCGAACCGCCGGTGCTGGCCAGGCCGGCGTAGTCGCGCCCGGCCAGCGCTTCGCAATAGCCTTCGAAGAACACCGACACTTCCGGATCCGCGCACAGGATGCGGGTGGCGTGGCGGCGGTAGCGCACGTAGCGGCCCAGCGTGGCGGCGGTGCCACCGGTGCCGGGGCTGCACACGATCCATTCCGGCACCGGGTGCGGTTCTTCCTGCATCTGCCGGAAGATCGACTCGGCGATGTTGTTGTTGGCGCGCCAGTCGGTGGCGCGCTCGGCGTACAGGAACTGGTCCATGAAGTGGCCGCCGCTGGCGCGCGCCAGCTGCACCGAATCGGCGTGCAGGTCGCAGGCGCGCTCGACCAGGTGGCAGCGCCCGCCCTGGAACTCGATCGCGGCGATCTTCTCCGGCGAGGTCGCGGCCGGCATCACCGCGATGAACGGCAATCCCAGCAGGCGCGCGAAATAGGCTTCGGACACCGCGGTGGAGCCGCTCGAGGCCTCGATCACCGGCCGCCCCTCGCGCAGCCAGCCGTTGGCCAGCGCGTACAGGAACAGCGAGCGCGCCAGGCGGTGCTTGAGGCTGCCGGTGGGATGGCTGGACTCGTCCTTGAAATACAGGTCGATGCCGGGGAAACCGGGCAGGTCCAGCGGGATCAGGTGGGTGTCGGCCGAACGGTTGAAATCGGCTTCGATCTTCTGGATGGCGTTGGCCACCCAATCGCGAGGGGTCATGGCGGTGCGCAGGACGGGAAAATCGCGTCCACGATACACGCACGCCCCGCGCCCTGGGGCTGCGCCGGGGCGGCAAGGCCGGCGACGTTCACCTGGCGGCGGCGCCTTGGCCGCCCCGGCGCACCGCCGCTCAGTCAGCCTGCCGCGACGCCGAAGCCGGCATCGGCGATGGCGCGCTCGATCGCCGCGGCGTCGGTGCGGGTCTCGTCGTAGTCGACGCCGACGCGGCCGCCGTCCAGCACGACCGCGGCCGCGGCGACCCCGGCGCTGGCCTCCAGCACCCGTTGCAGCCGCGCCGAGCAGCCGCCGCAGGTCATGCCCTGGACCGTGAGTTCGAGATGGCGCATTGCAGTGTCCTCGTTTGGAAATAACGTTGCCGCCGCGCCGCGCTCAGCGCGGCCGCCAGCGGTTCAGCAGCAGGGAATTGGCCAGCACCGAGATCGAACTCAGCGCCATCGCCGCGCCGGCGAGCACCGGATTGAGCAGGCCCAACGCGGCCAGCGGGATGCCGAGCACGTTGTAGAAAAAGGCGAAGAACAGGTTCTGGCGGATCTTGCGCAAGGTCGCCGCGGACAGGTCGATGGCGGTGGCCACGCCGTCCAGGTCGCCATGCACCAGCACCACGTCGGCCGCTTCCACGGCGATGTCCGAACCGGCGCCGATGGCGAAGCTGACGTCGGCGGCGGCCAGCGCCGGCGCATCGTTGATGCCGTCGCCGACCATGCCGACGTGCGCGCCGCGCTCGGCCTGCAGGCGCCGTACTTCCTCGGCCTTGTGCTGCGGCAGCACCTCGGCCAGCACCCGCGCGATGCCGGTCTGCGCGGCCACGGCCTGCGCGACATGGCGGTTGTCGCCGCTGAGCATGACCACCTCGATGCCGCGCGCCTTGAGCCGCGCCACCGCCTCGAGGGCACCGGCGCGCAACGGATCGGCGATGCCGATGTAGCCGGCCAGGCGGCCGTCCAGCGCGACCGCGACCAGGCTCTGGCCCTTGGCCTGCGCCGCCTCGGCCCGCTGCAGCAGCGCCGCGTCCGGCGCCTGCACGCACAGCTCGCGCAGCCACGCCAGCGACCCCAGCGCCACCTCGCGGGTATCGACGCGGCCGCGCACGCCCTTGCCGGGCACCGTCTCGACCGCCGCCACCGGCAGCGGCAGCGTCCCGCGCACGCCGTCGTCGGCGGCGCGCCGCACGATCGCTTCGGCCAGCGGATGCGCCGACCCGACCTCCAGCGCGGCGGCCAGTCGCAGCAGCGCCGTCGCATCGCCGCCTTGCGCCACGCCGATCGCGGTCACCTGCGGCCGGCCTTCGGTCAGGGTGCCGGTCTTGTCCAGCACCAGCGTGCTCAGCGCGCGGGCGCGCTCCAGCACCTCGGCGTTGCGGATCAGGATGCCGGCCCTGGCGCCCACGCCGGTGCCGACCATGATCGCGGTCGGCGTGGCCAGGCCCAGCGCGCACGGACAGGCGATCACCAGCACCGCCACCGCATGCACCAGCGCGGTGGCAAAACTGCCGCTCAGCCACCAGGTCGCGGCCAGGGTGAGCATGGCGATGGCGATCACCGCCGGCACGAACACGCCGGCGATGCGATCGACCAGATGCTGGATCGGCGCCTTGGAGCCCTGCGCCGCATCGACCATGCGGATGATCTGCGCCAGCAGCGTGTCGGCGCCGACCCCGGTGGCGCGCGCGCGCAGCATGCCGAACTGGTTCACGGTGGCGGCGAACAGGCGGCTGCCCGGCTCCTTGGCCACCGGCATCGCCTCGCCCGACAGCATCGCCTCGTCCACGCTGGAACGGCCGTCGAGCACCTCGCCGTCCACCGGCACGCGCTCGCCGGCGGCGACCACGAACACATCGCCGACGACCAGCTCGGCGACATCGATGTCCACGATCGCGCCGTCGCGCTCCACCCTGGCGGTCTTGGGCTTGAGGTCGAGCAGCGCACGGATCGCCGACGAGGTCCTGCGCCTGGCGCGCGCTTCCAGCAGGCGCCCGAGCAGGATCAAGGTGATGATCGACGCGCTGGCCTCGAAGTACACATGCTGCCCGGCCAGGCCGAACACGGTGACCGCGGCGCTGTACAGATAGGCCATGCCGGTGCCGAGCGCGACCAGCACGTCCATGTTGGCGCGGCCGTTGCGCAACGCCCTGAACCCGGCGCGGTAGAAGCGCGCGCCAATCCACAATTGCACCGGCGTGGCCAGCAGCAGTTGCAGCCAGCGCGGCAAGGGCTCGGCGTGCGCGCCGCTGAGCGCATGGGCGATGCCGGAGATGTCGAACATGCCGAACATCTGCACGAACAACGGCAGGGTCAGCAGCGCCGATGCGGCGAACAGGCCCAGTTCGCGATGCCAGGCGCGGCGCTCGGCCCGTTCGCGTGCCGCCACCTGCGTCCCGTCCATTTCGCCGATGGCGCTGGCGCCGAAGCCGGCGCTGCCGATCCGCGCGACGATGTCGGCCGGCGCGATCAACTCCGGCACGTACGCCACGCGCGCCTTGGCCGAGGCCAGATTGACGCCGCCGGCGACCACCCCGGGCGTCTTCGCCAGCACCGCCTCGATCGCGGCCGCGCAGGACGCGCAGCTCATGCCGCTGAGTTCCAGGGTCAGCGTCTGCGTCGGCACCGTGTAGCCGGCCTGCGCGATGCGCTGCAGCAGCGTCCGCGCATCGACCTGCTGCGGGTCGTAGTCCAGGCGGACGCGCGCGGCGGCGTAGTTGGCCTGGGCATCGACTCCGGGCAATTGCCGGAGCGCCCGCTCCAGGCCGACTGCGCAGGAGGCGCAGCTCATGCCCTGCACCGGCAGGCTCAACGTGGTGGTGGTCGCAGCGTTCATGGCTGCAGTTTGCCCGCCGCCGCGTCGCCGCGGATATCGCCGAGGATCGGGCAGCATTCGGGCTCCCCGCTGCCCGGGCAGTCGGCGACCAGCACGGCCAGCGCATCGCGCATCTCGGTCAGCTGCGCGATGCGCCGATCCAGTTCGTGCAGGCGCTTGCTGGCGCGCTGCTTGATGCCCTGCACGCCATGCAGGCGGTCGTCCTGCAGCGCGAGCAGGTCGCCGATCTCCTCCAGCGAGAAGCCCAGGTCCTTGGCGCGGCGGATGAAACGCACCCGCTCCACGGCGCCAGCGTCGTAGTCGCGGTAGCCGGACGCGCGCCGCGGCGGCGCCGGCAGCAGGCCCTGGCGCTCGTAGTAGCGGACCGTGTCGATGGCGACGTCGGCCTGGCGCGCGAGCGCGCCGATGGTGAAGCGGGACGGAGGGGCGACCGGTTTCATGCGTCCAACCTACTCCCTGGACGTCGGTCCAGGGTCAAGCCGGTGTCCACGATTGTGCGCGAAGCGTTCATTGGCGGCTCACGCAGCGGCCAACGCCTTGCCCGGCGGGCATCGCCGCGCCAACTCGCCCGCCCTGGACCCGGCTCCAGGGTGCCGCGCCGGCGAACCGCGCGCTTGCCGGCCGCGATCACTCCAGTATTCTCTGCACGTCCCCCCAGCGGCTTTTGCGTTCCGTGCCGATCTTCGCCCTGCTGACCCGCCTGCTGCTGTGCCTGAGCCTGCTGCTCAATGGCGCCGGCACGGCCGTGGCGATGCCGGGCATGCACGGCATGGACGACGCAGCGCCAGGCACGGACCATGACCATGCCATGGCCGCAGGCCATGCCGGCAGGCACCTGCATGCCGCGCAGGTCGCCAGCGCGGCGATGCCCTGTCATGAAGCCACGCCGGCGCAGGTACGCGAACACGAGCACGACGGCGACGGCCACAGCAAGGGCGGCAAGCACGGCTGCTGCGGCACCGCGGCCGGATGCCAGTGCCCGCATGCGCAGCCGCTGCCGGCGCTGATCGCGCTGCCGCTGGCCTTGCCGGTCGCCGCGCAACGCCTGTTCCCCGGCGGCCGCCAGGATGGCCGCGGTGCGCCCGGCCTGCCCCGGCTGGAGCGACCTCCCAGCGCCTGATCGCGACGCCGCCGCCCGCTCGGGCGGCGCCACGGCGACCGCGCATCCGCGCGCCGTCGCTTCCGCGCACGCACCGCCCACGCGGTCGCGCATCGCATCGCATCGAGGCTCGCTCATGAAACCACCTTCCTCCGGCCTGCCGGCGCTGCCGTCGCGGCGCCGCTTCGTCACCGGACTGGCGCTGGGCGCCGCCGCCGGCCTCGGCGGCCTGTCGCTGCGGCAAGCCCAGGCCGCAACGCTGGCGCGCAATGGCGCCGTGCCGTATCAGCTGCACGGCACCGACTTCGACCTCAGCATCGGCAGCGCGCGGGTCAACTTCACCGGGCGCGAGCGCCCGGCCATCACCGTCAACGGCAGCGTGCCGGCGCCGATCCTGCGCTGGCGCGAAGGCGACAGCGTCAAGGTGCGCGTGGCCAACCGCCTGCCCGGGCACACCCAGACCTCGGTGCACTGGCACGGCCTCCTGCTGCCGGCGAACATGGACGGCGTGCCCGGCATGAGTTTCGACGGCATCCATCCCGGCGAAAGCTACCGCTACCGTTTCACCCTGCGCCAGTCGGGCACCTACTGGTACCACAGCCACTCGCTGCACCAGGAACAGGCCGGCCTGTACGGCGCGATCGTGATCGACCCGCTGCAGCCGCCGCCCTACCACTACGACCGCGAACACGTGCTGCTGCTGTCGGACTGGACCGACCTGGACCCGGCGGCGCTGTTCCGGCGGCTGAAGAAGATGCCGTCCTACGACAACACCTACCAGCGCACCGTCGGCGACTTCCTGCGCGACGCGCGCGAAGACGGCCTGCGCGCCACCCTCGCCGACCGCGGCATGTGGGGACGCATGCGGATGACGCCCAGCGACCTGTCCGACGTCAACGCCAACACCTACACCTACCTGCTCAACGGCGTCGCCCCCGGCGGCAACTGGACCGGCGAGTTCCGTCCCGGCGAGAAGCTGCTGCTGCGCCTGATCAACGCCTCCAGCATGACCTACTTCGACCTGCGCATCCCCGGGCTGAAGATGACCGTGGTCGCCGCCGACGGGCAATACGTGCACCCGGTGAGCGTGGACGAACTGCGCATCGCCGCGGCCGAGACCTACGACGTGCTGGTCGAACCCGGCGGCCAGGACGCCTACACCGTGTTCGCCCAGGACATGGGCCGCACCGGCTATGCGCGCGGCACCCTGGCCGTGCGCCAGGGACTGCAGGCACCGGTACCGGCCAACGATCCGCGCCCGCTGCTGCGCATGCAGGACATGGGCCACGCCATGGGCGGGCACGCCGGCATGGACCATGGCGGCGGCGCAACCGCGATGAAAGGCATGGAAGGCGGCTGCGGCGCCAGCATGGGCATGGCCGCCATGGCCGGCATGCATCACGCCACGCCCGCAGCGCCCAGCGCGCACGCGCACCCGCGCAGCGAACGCGGCAATCCGCTGGTGGACATGCAATCCTCCGCGACCACGCCGAAGCTGGACGATCCCGGCATCGGCCTGCGCGGCAACGGCCGCCGGGTGCTGACCTATGCCGACCTGCACAGCCTGTTCGACGACCCCGACGGCCGCGAACCCGGGCGCGAGATCGAACTGCACCTGACCGGCAACATGGAGAAGTTCGCCTGGTCCTTCGACGGCATCCCGTTCGCCAGCGCCGAGCCGCTGCGGCTCAACTACGGCGAACGCCTGCGCATCGTGCTGGTCAACGACACGATGATGCAGCACCCGATCCACCTGCACGGCATGTGGAGCGACGTGGAGAACGCCGCCGGCCGCTTCCAGGTGCGCAAGCACACCGTGGACATGCCGCCGGGCACGCGCCGCAGCTACCGCGTGCGCGCCGACGCGCTGGGCCGCTGGGCCTACCACTGCCATCTGCTGTACCACATGGACGGCGGCATGATGCGCGAAGTGCGGGTGGACGCATGAACGCCGTACCGCTGGCCACGCTCGCGCAGGCCATTGGCCTGGTGCTGCTGGTCGCGCACGGGGCTGCAGGAGCACAGCATGTGCATGCGCCTGGAGTTGCCGATGCCGATATCGCAGCATCGGCCACCGGACCTGCATCCGCATCCACATCCGCACCTGCGGCATGCGTGTGTCCGCCGCCCGCCGTCGCCGGCGGCGATGACGCAGCGACGGCGCATGCCGGCATCGATCACGCTGCGATGGGTCACGCCGCACAGCTCGCCAATGCTCCGGCCGCCGCGACGGCGCGCGACGGGCGCATGCAGCACATGGACATGGACATGGACATGGATCGCGAAGCACATGCCGACCCTGCCATGCCGGACCATGCAGACATGCAGCACATGGACATGCACCCGGCCACGATGGAGCACGGCATGCCGACCGCAGCGCAGGCCGACAACGCCATGCACGACCACGCCGGGATGCAGCCGGGGACTGCGGAGCCGGGACCCGGGACCAGGGAGCGGGAACCCGCAAAAGCCGAAGCGCGCCATGCTCACTCCAGTACAGCGGCGACGTGCGCCTGCGCCGGTGCGCCCGCGTCGGCGCTACCGCGCGAGCCGATCCCCGCGCTCACCGATGCCGACCGCGCCGCCGCGTTCCCGGTCCTGCGTCCGCACGCGATGCCGCATGCGCCGTCGCGCACTGGCTACCTGCTGTTCGACCGGCTGGAGGGCTGGGACAACGACCGCGGCAGCGGCCAGGCCTGGGAGGCCAGCGCCTGGTACGGCGGCGACATCGACCGGCTGTGGTTGCGCAGCGAAGGCGAGCGCAGCGGCGGCCGCACCGACGCGGCGGACCTGGAAGCGCTGTACGGCCACGCGGTGTCGCCTTGGTGGGACTTGCTGGTCGGCGTGAAACAGGACGTCGCCCCCGGCGATGCACGCACCTCCGCCGCGTTCGGCGTGCAGGGCATGGCGCCGTACAAGTTCGAGGTCGCGGCCACGCTGTACGTCGGCGAAGGCGGCAAGGCCAGCGCACGGCTGCAAGGCGAATACGACGTGCTGCTGACAAACCGCTGGATCCTGCAGCCGCGGCTGGAAGCGGATGTGGCATTCGCCGACGATCGCGCACGCGGCATCGGCAGCGGCCTGTCCACGCTCGAGGCCGGGCTGCGCCTGCGCTACGCGATCAGCCGCCGCTTCGCGCCGTATCTGGGCGTGGTCCACGAGCGCGCGTTCGGCGCCACGGGCGACTATCGGCGCGACGCGGGAGACGCCATGCGCGACACCCGCGTGGTGGCGGGCGTGCGGGTCTGGTTCTAGCGGCCCATCCCCAACGTCAACGAAACGTCGTGGAAACACTTGTGGGAGCGACGTCAGTCGCGACGCGCGTTACCGGTGAAGCCCGTCGCGACTGACGTCGCTCCCACATGGGCTAGCGGGCAAGTTCTTCGCGGCCGCGCGTTGCTCGCCACCGGCGCACGCCCATGCATCAATCCAGTGGCACTGCCGCTCAGGCGCGCAGCGAACCATCCTCCCCGATCCGCCAGCCGCGCGGCGGACGCAGCGCGCCCAGCGTGCGCACCAGTTCCTGGTAGCTGCGCGCCAGCTGCGCGAACAGCCCGGCGTCGCTGGCGCGGGTCTCGGCCACTTCGTAGTAGGCGCCGCGGCCCAGGTCGATGAAGTAGTCCACGCTGACCCGGCGCCGCTCGGCCACGCCGGGGAACAGGCCGGCGATCAGCAGGCAACCGTCGCCGACCTCGCGCAGCGCGTCGGCGCGGGCGCGTCCGACCTGCTCCTGCGCGTGCAGCCAGGCCAGCGCCTGGGTACGCGACAGCAGATGCCCGTCGGCCTGGTAGCGCAGCAACACGAACACCAGATAGCTTTCGCGCGATTCGTCCAGCGGCCGGCCCAGCCGCTGCCCTGCCTCGTGCACCAGCGCCTGCCACAGCTCGGCCGGCGCCCCCTGTCTGAAAGACTCGTAAATGCGTCCTCCTGCGTGGTGGGAACCCTCGCCAGGAGCTTATGCATATCCCGGGCCACTGCGTTGGCAGCCGCGGGCGCAGGCTGCCAATCGCGGGCCGACCTGCCGCGCTGCGAGCGCGGCCGTCGGCAAGCGCCAGACGCTCAATTGATGTTGCGCGTGCGCCCTTCCCAGAACGGCCGCCTCAACTCGTTCTTCAGCAGCTTGCCGGCGCCGGAAACCGGCAGGCTCGCGACCACCTCGACGCTTCGCGGGCACTTGTAACCGGCGACCCGCGTGCGGCAATGCGCAGCGAGTTCCTGCAGGGTGATCGAACAGCCCGGCTTCACGACGACGAATGCGTGGACGGCTTCGCCCCATTCCTCGCTGGGGATGCCGATGACCGCGCAGCCCGACACCGCCGGATGGCTGGCGATCGCGTTCTCCACTTCGTTGGAATAGACGTTCTCGCCGCCCGAGACGATCATGTCCTTGGCCCGGTCGACGATGAACACATAGCCTTCCTCGTCGACGTAGCCCATGTCCCCGGTGCATAGCCAGCCGGCATCGAACGCGCGTTCGGTGGCTTCTTCCTGGTTGAGATAACGCCGCATGACATTGGGCCCACGCACCAGGATCTCCCCCACCGTCCCCGGCGCTGCTTCGCCGCCCGTGCCATCGGCGATCCTCACCAGGGTGTGGCAGAAGCAGCGGCCCGCCGAGCGCAGGCGCCCCTTGGCACGCTGCGACGGCAGGTGCTGGTCCGGCGGCAGCACGCTGATCGTCGCGGCGACTTCGGTCATCCCGTAGACCTGGTAGAACGCGACCTGCGGGAATGCCAGCAGGGCACGCTCGATCAGCGCCTCGGGCGCGGGAGACGCACCGTAGAGCAGATGGCGCACCGAACTCACGTCGGTCGAAGCGAACTGCGAATGATCGATCAGCGCCTGCAGCATGGCGGGCACCAGCAGCAGATCGGTCAGTCGATGGCGCTGGATCAGGGCCAGCACCGCATCGGGGCGATACGCGGCAAGGAATACGTGGGTCCCGCCCCCAAGCACCTGGCCGGCGGTATTCATCAGGTCGGCCAGGTGGAACATCGGCGCTGCGTGCAGCGAGATCGCATCGCCGCGGAAGGGGCCCTCGAGCATCAGCCCCATGGCGGAGATCAGCACGCTGGCATGCGACAGCAGCACGCCCTTCGGCAATCCGGTGGTGCCGCCGGTATAGAACACGCCGAACACGTCCTCGCCGCCCAGTCCTGCATCGTTCACGGGCGCGCTCGCCGCGATCAGCGTCTCCACGTCCACGCATCCCTCGGGACAGCGGCCGTCGCCGCAGAAGACGACGACACGCAGCTTTGCGCAAGCGGCCAGCAGCGCGTCGGCCAGACCGGCGAAGCCGTCGTCCAGGAACAGGATCTCCGACTGCGAGTCGTTCAGCGCATGCTGGATCTCGGCCGGGCTCCAACGGAAATTGACCGGATTCACGATGGCGCCCGCCCATGGCACGGCGAGGTAGTACTCCAGATAGCGATCGGAATTCAGACCCAACATGGCAATGCAGGTATCGCGCACCGCACCGTGCGCGATGAGCCCCGCGGCGAGCCGCGCGACGCGGTCGATCAGTTCGCCATAGCTGCGCTGGCGATCGCCGCAGATCGTCGCGATTCGTTGCGGGTGCAGGCGAGCGGCGCGATGCAGCCCCTGGGTGAATTGCAGACTGAATTCCGATCGTTCGGTCATGGCTTGGCTGTCCCGCATCCCGATTACCCGATCCGGGCGATCACGCTCTTGGTTTCGAGGTAGTGATCGAACACGTCCTCGCCGTTCTCGCGTCCCCAGCCCGATTGCTTGAAGCCGCCGAACGGCATGCTCGGATCCGGGCTGAGCTGGGTATTGATCCACACCGTGCCGGCCTGCAGCCGGCGCGCCAACTGGTGTGCCGCGGCGAGATCGCGCGTGTGGATGTGGGCAGCCAGGCCGTAGTCGCTATCGTTGGCCATCGCCGCGACCTGGTCGAGGTCGTCGTAGGGCGTGGCCATCAGCACAGGCCCGAAGAATTCGTCGCGGAACCCCGGATTGGCCGTGTCCTCGGTGACCAGGATGGTCGGTGCGATGTAGTAGCCGGGACGCTGCGCCTGATGCCCTCCGCTGAACACGGCGGCGCCCGCTTTCACGCTCGCCTCCACCTTGCCGAGCACCGCGTCCAGCTGCACCTGGCTGATCACCGGCCCGAGCAGCGTGGCCGGGTCGAGCGGATCGCCGATCGGCAGCGCCGCGGCCACCTGCGCGACGCCCTCGAGCACCTTGTCGAACTGCTTGCGCGGCGCGAACAGGCGGGTGCCGGCGAAACAGATCTGCCCCGCGTGCACGAACGCGGACTGCGCGGCGCCGGGGATGGCGCTTTCCAGGTCCGCATCGGGCAGCAGGATCGTCGGCGACTTGCCACCCAGCTCCAGCGTCACCCGCTTGAGATCCCTGGCGACGCTGGCAAGTATCTGCTTGCCGACCCGGGTCGACCCGGTGAACGAGATCTTCGCCACCCCGGGATGATCGACGATGGCCTGGCCGGTCGCGGCATCGCCCAGCACCACATTGAACACCCCCGGCGGAAACCCCGCCTGCGCGGCGAACTCGGCCAGGCGCAACGCCGAATACGGGGTGTTCTGCGCCGGCTTGAGCAGCACCGTGCAGCCTGCCGCCAGCGCGGGAGCCAATTTCCACACCGCCAGCACCAGCGGGTAGTTCCACGGCACGATCAGTCCCACCACGCCGACCGGCTGGCGCAAGGTGTAGGCGTGGAAGTTGGGACCATGGATGGCCGGCACCTGCGTCTTGCCGGTCAGCTTGCTCGGCCAGCCAGCGTAGTAGCGCAGCCATGCGACCGAATACGGCACATCGATGCCGCTGGAGAAGGCGATCGGCTTGCCGCTGTCCAGGCTTTCCAATGCCGCCAGGTTGGCCGCATCGGCTTCCAGCAGTTCGGCGAAGCGGTGCAACAGGCGTTCGCGCGCGCAGGGCGGCATGTCGCGCCAGGCCGGGTCGTCGAATGCGGAGCGTGCGGCGTTGACGGCGCGATCGACCGTGGCGGCATCGCTGCGCGGAATGTCGCCGATGACATCGCCGCTGGCGGGATCGCGCACGTCGATGCGACCGGTATCCGGTGCATCGACGAACCTGCCGCCGATGAAGTTGCAGGCGGTCGGGAGCGCGACCGGTCGGACTGGACGATTATCGGGGTTCATCGGGTTCCTGCCATAGCCTGTGAAGTGGGCGCCAGCCGCGCCGACATCGCAGCCCACGGTTGGTGCCGGGGAGACGCCACGCCGAAAAACGGCAGCGGACATCCGACGCGCTTGCGCGGACAACCGGTCCCGGCGCCGCCGCGCGAGCGGACAGCGGCGAGCTGGATCGCGCTCAGAAGTGGTACTCGATCCCGGTGTGCACGATCAGCGGATCCAGGTGGACGGCCACGGAAGCGGGCGGCCCGCCCAACGCGGGGACCGTTCCCCTGGCCCGGGTCTGGACCAAGATCTTGCGGGCATCCAGAAACAAGGACCAACCCCGTTTCAGCGGCACGTCGATTCCCGCCTGCAGCACGCTTCCCCACGCGCTGTCCACCTGGAGGCCGGCAACGTCGCCGTCGTCCGTGTCGAACACATACACGTAGGAGGCGCCGGCGCCGACATAGGGCACGATGCGACCGTTCGGGTTGAACCGGTACACCGCCGTCAGCACGGCCGGCCCGTACTTGACCTTGCCGAGCTTGCCGCTGAGCGGCGGCACGAGCGCGTTCAGCGATCCGGAGGTGGTCAGTTCGGTGGTCGGGGGAACGCCGACCGCCAGACGCAGGCTCCAGCGGTCGTCGAGGTCGTAACCGACATCCACTCCCAGCGACGCATTGTTCTTCGCCGCGACGCTGCCGCCGGGAACCTTGCTGCCGGCGACGGACACCGTGGAGGATTCGTTCCAGAACACCCCGACCGGCCCGCCGCGCAGGCTCCAATGCGATTCCTCCGCGGCCGCCGTGCCGACGCCGCACAGGCCCAGGCACAACAGCGGGACAAAGGTGAGCGCGCGTACGCGCCTGTGATGCGATCCGTGGTGCATGAACGTGTTCTCCGACGAGAGGGGACACGCGGATGTACCGGCGCTGGCTATCGGTGGGGGACAGTCAACCGCCATCGGCGTGGTGCCATGATCGGGCGCTTGCCGCGCGGCGAACCCATGCGGAAGTCTGGTACGCGGCTACCGCATCGCAACAGCGGCGTTCAACCAGCGAAGGCCGCGCGATACAGCAGATAGATGCCGAGCAATGCCAGTGCGCCATGCACCAGCACCGCCGGCCGCGGCGCGCGCGCGCGGAACAGCGTGCGAAACAGGATGAGCCCGCCGCACAGCGCCGCCAGCAGGACGCCCAGCGCCCACCAGGCGAGCGGCGGCAGCGCGTCGCCGCCATGCAGGTTTGCCGCGAACAACACCAGCAAGCCGAGCAAGCCCAGCAAGCCGTGCGCGGTCGCACACCATCGCGGGAATCGGATCCGCAATCCGATCAGCAGCGCCAGGCTCAGTCCCCCCAGCGCGACCGCCGCGAACAGCGCCAGCCCCCATTGCAACACGTTCATTCGCGCACTCCCCGTGCTGTTGCCATCAGCCGCGCTCGCCCGCCGACGGGCGCCGCGTCATTGCTGCAATCCTCTTGCGAGGATGATTCTCTGGATGTCCGAGGTGCCCTCGTAGATCTGGCACACGCGCACGTCGCGCCAGATGCGTTCGACCGGGTAGTCTTCGACGTAGCCATAGCCGCCCAGGGTCTGCACGGCGGCCGAGCACACGTGTTCGGCGGTTTCCGAGGCGACCAGTTTGGCCATGCAGGCCTGCTGCAGCGCCGGGACCCCGGCGTCCTTCAGCCGCGCCGCGGACAGCACCAACTGGCGCGCCGCCTCCAGTCGCGCGCGGCTGTCGGCCAGCCGGAACGCCACCGCCTGGTGCTGCAGCAACGGCTTGCCGAAGCTGCTGCGCTCGGCGGCGTAGGCGATGGCGGCCTCCAGTGCGGCCTGCGCCATGCCGACGCTCTGCGCCGCGATGCCGATGCGTCCGGCCTCCAGGCTGGACAGCGCGATCGCGTAGCCCTGCCCTTCCTCGCCCAGCAACGCCTGCTTGGAAAGATGCAACTCCTGGAAGGTCAGGCTGCAGGTGTCGCTGGCCTTCTGCCCGGTTTTGCGTTCGACCTTGCTGACCTGGTAACCAGGGGCATCGGTCGGCACCAGGAACGCGCTGATGCCGCGCTTGCCCTTGTCCGGATCGGTCACCGCGAATACCACCGCGTAGCGCGCGATCTTGCCGCTGGTGATGAACTGCTTGCTGCCATCGATCACGTAGCCATCGCCGCAACGCCGCGCGCGCGTGCGGATCGCGGCGGCGTCCGAACCGGCGTGGCTTTCGGTCAGCGCGAACGCGCCGATGCCTTCGCCGCGGGCGGCAGGCTTGAGTACCTCCTGTTTCTGCGCGGGCGATCCGAACCGCTCGAGGATGGCGCAGAACGGCGCGTTGTGCACGCTCATCAGCGTGGACACCGCGCCGTCGCCCTCGGCGATGGCCATCAAGGCCAGCGCGTAGCCGACGTAGTCCGAGCCGACCCCGTCGTAGTCCGGCGACACGGTCATCCCCAGCAAGCCGAGTTCGGCCAGTCCGCCGATCGCCTCCGGTTCGATGGTCTTGTCGCGCTCGCGCCGCGCCGCGCCGGGCGCCAGAACCTCCCGCGAAAAGCGCCGCGCCGCCTGGTAGATGAGTTGGTGCTGCTCTTCCATCGATCAGACCGCGGTGTAGCCGCCATCGACGTCGAATTCGGCGCCGGTGATGTTGCGGGAGAGATCGGAGACCAGGAACAGGATCGTGTTGGCGACATCCTCCGGCTCGGTGAGGCGGCCGTTCGGAATCAGCCCCAGCACCAGCGCGGCGCCTTGTTCGGGAGACGCGACCAGGCCTTCCTGGATCAGTTCCTTCAGGCCGTTTTCCAGCAGCGGCGTGTTGCCCGGGCCAGGATGCACCGAATTGACCCGAACGTTCGCGCCGGCGCGGGCGAATTCGGCGGCAACCGACTTGGTCAGGATCGTGACCCCGCCCTTGGTCGCCGAGTAGGCCGCCTGCGCCACCGCCGCAACCTGACCGAATACCGAGGAAATGTTGACCACGGCCGCGCCGCCGTGCGCCGCCGCGGTGGCCGACAGCAACGGATAGGCGGTCTGCATGCCGATCCAGATACTGTCCAGGTTGATCGCCTGCAGTGCGTGCAGTTCGGCCAGGCTGGTGCGCAGAAACGGCTTGGTCAGCATCCTGCCGGCGTTGTTGACCAATCCGTCCAGGCGTCCCTGGGTGCGTTCGCCGGTGTGCGCGATCACTCGCCGCCAATCCTCTTCGGAGCTGACGTCGTGGGCGAAGCTCCATGCCTGCGCGCCGTGCGCGGCGCAAAGGCGCGCGGTCTCGGCGGCGCCGTCGCCATCCAGGTCGGTGGCGACGACCTTCGCCCCCGCCCTGGCCAGCAGCTCGCTGGTGCGCCGCCCGAAGCCTCCGGCGGCGCCGGTGACCAACACGACTTTTTCATTCATGTTCAACAGATTCATGGGCATCCCTGGGTTGGCTGCGGAGCAGGTGGACATCGCGTCATCGCCCGCGGAACGCCGGTTCCCGGCGCTGCAGGAAGGCACTGACGCCCTCGCGGAAATCGGCGCTGGCGGTGGCGCGCTTGAACGCGGCGCGCTCGGCCTGCAGGTGTTCGTGCAGAGGCGTGTGCGCCGCTTGCGCCACCAGCCGCTTGTAGGCGCCAAGCGCGCGCGTCGGCCGGTTCGCCAGCTGCGCGGCCAGCGCCTGCGTCCGCTCGGCGAGTTCGCGCTCCGGCACCACCGTGTTGACCAGCCCGGCCTGCAACGCCCGTGCCGCGTCCCAGGCCTCCCCGAGCAACATCAATTCGGCCGCGGCACGCACGCCGACCTTGCGCGGCAGATACCAGGTCCCGCCGCAGTCGGGGGCCGCGCCAACCCGGTCGTAGGCCATCAGGAAGCGGCTGCTGTCGGCGGCGATCGCCAGGTCGCACCCCGCCAGCAGGCTCAGGCCGGCGCCGGCGACCGCGCCGCGCACGCTGGCCAGTACCGGCGCGTCGTGCTTGGCCAGGGTTTCGATGGCCGGATGCAGCGCGTCGAGCAGCTGGTCGACGACATCGGCCGCGCTGTCGAAGTCGTCGGCGAAACGGGCGACATCGCCCCCGGCGACGAAGGCCCGGCCGGCGCCGGCCAGCACGATGCAGCGCACGTCCTCGCGGCCGCCCAGCGGCACCACCGCATCGCGGATCGCGCGCGCCATCGGCACGTCGATCGCGTTGAGCACCTCCGGCCGGTTGAAGGTCAGGGTGGCGATGCCCTGCGCCTGGTCCAGGTGCAGTTCGACCGGCGCCAGCGCGCTCATGGGTGGAACCTGAAACCGTTCGCCGCGGCCTCGACCAATTTGGCCGGAGGCGTGAAGCGTGGCCCGAGCGCGTCGCATAGCTGGGTCAGCCGCGCGACGAACGCGGCGATGCCGATGGCGTCGATGGCCGAGGCCGGCCCGCCGAGATACCCGGGGAACGCCCAGCCCAGCACCGCGCCCAGGTCGATTTCGCCCGGGTCCTGCACCACGCCGTCGGCCCAGCAACGCGCCGCCTCCAGGAGTTGGGCGTACAGCAACCGTTCGCGGATCGCGGCCTGGGGCGGCTGATCCGCCTCTGCGCGCGGTGTCGCCAGGCCGGCGATGTAGCCCAGATCCAGCCGCTTTGCCGCGCCGGACGGATACGCATGGAACCCGGCACCGGACTTGCGCCCGTAGCGCCGCGCCGCGGCCAGCGCATCGATGATGGTCTTGACCCGCAGATGGCGATCGTCCGCCCAATCGCCGCGCTCGCGGCTGCGGAAGAAATCGGCGATATGGTGCAGCACGTCCACGCCGACCTCGTCGGCCAGGGCCAGCGGGCCGACCGGCATGCCCAGGGCGATGCCGGCGTTTTCCACCCGTACCGGATCGACCCCGTCGGCCAGCAGGCGAATGCCCTCGCGGATGTAGGCGTCGACGCAGCGGGTGGTGTAGAAGCCGTAGCCATCGCGCACCACGATCGGGGTCTTGCGGATCTGCCGGATGTAGTCGAGCGCGCGCGCCAGGGTTTCCTCGGAGGTCCTGGCGCCGACGATGACCTCGACCAGCGCCATCCGCGGGACCGGCGAGAAGTAATGCAGGCCGATGAAGTTGGCCGGGCGCACGCTGGCCCTGGCCAGATCGTCGATCGGCAACGCCGAGGTGTTGCTGGCGAAGATGGCGTTCGCGCCCAGCACCGCCTCGGCCGCCTCGATCACCTGCGCCTTGACCTTGGCGTCCTCGACCACGGCCTCGATCACCAGCTCGCAGCCGGCGAACGCCTCGTAGCCGCCTGCCGCGCTGATCCGCTGCAGCGCCCGCGCGCGGGCATCGGCGGACAGGCGGCCCTTGTCGACGTCCCCCTGCAGCGCCGTGGCGATCCCCTCGCGGCTGGCCTGGGCGATCTCCACGCTGCGGTCGACCAGCACCACGTCGATTCCGGCCAGCGCCGAGATCTGCGCGATGCCGGCTCCCATGAAGCCGGCACCGAGCACGCCGAGCGTGCGCACCGCGCTCGCCGGTACCTGCGCCGGGCGCCTGGCCAGCTTGTCGGCCGACTGCTTGGCGAAGAACAGCGTGCGGATCAGGTGCTGCGCGGGACGGCCGCGCACCAGCGTCACGAACAGCTTCTGCTCCAGCCGCAAGGCCTTGTCGATCGGCAGCTTGCTGCCTTCGTAGACCGCCCGCAGGATCGCCTGCGGCGCCGGGTAGTTGCCGCGCGTGGCGGCATGCGCGGTGGCGATGGCCGTTGCCAGGACCGCGGCGTTGGCCGGCGCATCCGCGGCACCGCCCGGCAGCCTGAATCCCTTCCTGTCCCACGGCGCGCACGCCTCCACCCTGCCCGCCGCCAAGGCCGCCCGCGCCGCGTCGATCAGCGTCGCCGGCTCCGCCACTTCGTGCACCAGCCCGGCTTTCAATGCCGCTGCCGCGTCCAGCTCGCGGCCCTGGACCAGCAGCGGCAGGCTGGCGGCAATGCCGACCAGCCGCGGCAGCCGCTGGGTGCCGCCGGCGCCCGGCAGCAGGCCCAGATGCACCTCCGGGAAGCCGAAGCGCGCAGACGGCACCGCAGCGACGATGCGGTAGTGGGTGGCCAGCAACAGTTCGAGACCGCCGCCCAAGGCGGTGCCGGGCGCCACCCCGAGCACCGGTTTGGCCGCGGTTTCGATATGCCTGAACAGGTCGCCATACGCGGCGATCCGCGCCAGGCCGTCGTGCGCATCGGCGCCGGGCCGGACGAAGTCCGCCATCTGCGCCAGATCGGCGCCGGCGATGAAGCTGGCCTTGCCGCTGGTGATGACGATGGCATCGACGCGCGGGTCGGCGACGGCGGCGTCGAAGGCCTGGCGCAGTTCGGCCACCAGCGCCAGGGTCAGCACGTTCATGCTGCGGCCGGGCATGTCGATGGAGAGCACGGCGATCTTGTCGGCGACGGTCGTGGTGATCATGGCGTTGGGCGAAGACTCGGGGCGGGAAGTGTCGGCAGGCATGGCGCTCAGATCCGTTCGATGATGGTGGCCACGCCCATGCCGGCGCCGATGCACAGCGTCGCCAGCGCCGTACCGGCGCCGGTCCGCTCCAGTTCGTCCAGCGCGGTGCCGAGGATGATCGCGCCCGTGGCGCCGAGCGGATGTCCCATGGCGATCGCGCCGCCGTTGACGTTGACCCGCTCCGGATCGATGCCGAGGGCGTCGATGAAGCGCAGCGGCACTGCCGCGAACGCCTCGTTGACTTCGTACAGGTCGATGTCGCCAGGCTGCATCCCGGCGCGGCGCAGCGCCTTGTGCGCGGCGAACGCCGGCGCGGTCAGCATGATCGTGGGTTCCGAACCGATCTCGGCGAAGGCGCGGATCCGCGCCCGCGGGCGCAGGCCGGCGGCTTGTCCGGCCTGGCGGCTGCCGAGCAGCACCGCGCACGCGCCATCGACGATGGCCGAGGAGTTGCCGGCATGATGACGATGCTCGATGCGTTCCACCTCCGGATAGCGCGCCACCGCCAGCGCATCGAAGCCGCCGCTCGCGCCCAGTTGCGCGAACGCGGGCTGCAACGCCCCGAGCGAGGCCAGGCTGCTGTCGGCTCTCACCATTTCGTCCCGGTCCAGCAGCACATCGCCCAGTACGTCGCGCACCGGCACCACCGATCCGGCGAAGCGCCCTTCGCTCCACGCGCAGGCGGCGCGCTGGTGGCTGCGTACCGCGAATCCATCCAGCGCCTCGCGGCTATAGTTCCATTTGCTGGCCATCAGGTCGGCGCTGATGCCCTGCGGGATGAAATGGGTCAGGAACGCGATCGACGGATCCGTACTCCACGCACCGCCATCGGACAGGATCGGGACGCGCGACATCGATTCGCAGCCGCCGGCCACCACGAAATCGGCGGCGCCGGCGGCGATCTTGCCGCTCGCCAGGTTGATGGCCTCCAGGCCCGACCCGCAAAAGCGGTTGATCTGGACCCCGGCCGTTTCCTGCGCATAGCCGGCGGCCAGCGCGGCGACCCGTGGCAGGCATTGGCCCTGCTCGGCGACCGGACTGACCACCCCGAAGATCACGTCGTCGACATGGCGCGTGTCCAGGTCGCTGCGCTCGCGCAGATGCGACAGCACGGTCTGTGCCAGCCATACCGCGGTGGCCTCGTGCAGCGCGCCATCGGGCTTGCCGCGGCCGCGCGGCGTTCTTACGTGGTCGTAGATGTAAGCAGTCGTCATCGGTATTCCAGGGTCATCGCGGCCGCACTCGGCAGCGGCCGCCGTCGTGGTGAGCGAACACGCCGCCGAGCGCGTGCGGGCCGTCAATGGCCGGAGGGCTCGAACTTGTCGGCGTGGATGCGCGCGCCATCCACGCCAAGCGCGCGCAATCGCTTCTCGACCGCCTCGACCATCGGCAACGCGCCGCATACGAAGGCCGAAAGGCGTTGGAAGTCCACCGCCAGGCCGGCATCCAGCGGCGCGGTGACCAGGCCACGCGCGCCCTGCCAGGCGCTGTGGTCCGGCTCGTGCGACAGCACCGGAATGACCCGCAGCCGCCCATCGCCGGCGATGCGCTGCAGCCGCTGCAAGCGATCCATCGCGAACAGGTCATTGGCGGCGCGCACGCCGAATACGACGGTGACCGGATGCTCGGGATAGCGCAGCAGACGGTCTTCGGCGATCGACAGGATCGGTGCGACGCCGGTGCCGCCGGCGATGCACAGGGATTCCCGCGGCGTGTCGTCCAGGCCCATCTGCCCGAACGGCGCCTCGACCCAGATGCGCGTGCCGCGTCGGTCCTGTGCCGCCAGCCACTCCGAGAAGCGTCCGCCCGGCAGGCGCTTGACCAGGAACCCGACCTCGCTGGCGCCTTCCGGTCCGGGCGGGGCGTCGTAGAAGGAGAAGGAGCGGCGCAC
This sequence comes from Xanthomonas campestris pv. phormiicola, assembly GCA_025666215.1. Lineage (NCBI taxonomy): Bacteria > Pseudomonadati > Pseudomonadota > Gammaproteobacteria > Lysobacterales > Lysobacteraceae > Xanthomonas > Xanthomonas campestris. The sequence goes on from CP102593.1 coordinate 4,612,061, forward strand.
GAACGAACCGGAGACCGCCAGCGCCGCGTACTGGCCCGCTTCGAACACCAGCGGCTGCTCCAAGGCGATGCGCAGGTCGATCACCTCGCCCGGCAGACGCTTCCATCCGCTGATCGTGCCGGCGATCGAGCGCGGCAGCACCACGTCATGGTCGATCAGCTCCACATCGACCGTCAGGTCGCCGCGCACCTTGGCCTGGCAGGCGAGAATGTAGCCGCCGCGCAGCTCCTCGTTGTTCAACGGCGACAGCGCGAAATCGACCAGCGGGCTGATGCGTCCGGAGACCAGGCGGGTCTTGCAGCGTCCGCAGGTGCCGACGCGGCAACTGTGCGGATAGTTGATCCCCTGGCCAAGCGCCGCAAGCAGCAACACTTCATTGCGGCCGACATCGAAGCTGCCTTTGCCGTTCTTCAAGGTGATCCGGCACGTGCCGCGCGCGTCGGCCGGCAGCGGAGCGTCGTCGCTGGGCGATGGCGCCATGGGTTCGTTCAGCATGCAATCCCTCCGTGAACAACGCAGTGCGCCGATTCAGAGCGCGGCGGCGTGGCGCAGACGCGCGGTGGCGGCGTCTTCGTTGAGATCCTCCCAGCCGGCGCGGATGTTTTCCGCTTCGGCGATCTCGCGCTCCTGGGGCGTGGCGTAGGTTCGGTCCCAGTCGCGCAACAGCGGCTTGATCATCAGGAACCACAGCGGCGGCACGAACGACAGCAGCAGGCAGATCAGGAACTGCGGCTGCCTGGGGCCGGTCCGGTCCGGCACCAGTGCGTAGAACGGCTTGTAGCTGTCCTCGTGGTGGCCGGCGTGGTTGGTGATCTCCATCGCCATGATGCGCACGAAGGGGGTCAGATGATTCCAGGTCTGGTGCTTCTCGAACCGGCCGGGCTTGCCGGTGACCAGGCCGTAATGCTGGGTGTAGTTGAAGATTTCCAGGAACGTGCGCGGTCCGAACACGCACACCGCCACGCCGGCAACGGCGCCCTTCCAGCCGCCGATCGCATGCAGCAGGGCCACGAAGCCCAGCAGCAGGCCTACCCGGTACACCCAGGGGTTGCGCGGGTCCCACCAGCGGCGGTCGCGCTTGGTCCACATCTGCTTTTCCAGATGGTACGACTCCACGATCTGGCCGCGGAACGTGCGCAGCAGATGCCCGTAGAGGGTATCGCCGCGACGCGCATAGTCCGGATCGGTCGGGGTCACGGTGTTCACATGATGGGTGACCACGTGGGTGATCTCGCGCCACGGATCGAAGATCATGACCATGCCCAATCGGCCGTACCAGCGCAGAAATGCGCTCTCGCGGTGGAACAACTCGTGCAGCGCCGGCGCCACCAGCACGAATTGGGTGAAGATCATCGTGGCGAACGCGCCGATGCCCTGCGCCGCCGTGCTGAAATGCCCGCGGCCCACCAGCCACGCATAGAACAGGATCTGGAAGAACCCGATCGTCAGCTGGACCACGGCAATGGCGTCGTACAGCCAGGGATGGCGCTTGTCGCGGATCGCGTAATCGGGGTCCAGGAACGCGTCGAACAACAGGATGCCGAACAGCGATCCCGCGCCGAGCCAGACATAGGTTCCGCCGAGCCACAGCCCGTAGATCGAGGCGACGAGCAAGGCCGAATTCAACGTGTACTTCAGGTAATCGAACATGGTGTCCTCCAGCGGCGTCGCCGGCAGATGCCGGCGTTGCGGAGACAACAATCGCGCGGTTGCGCCGCTCGCGACCCAACCCATAGTCTGGGTCCGGACATGCTGCAGAGCACTACAGTTCGCTGGCCGCCCTCCACCGCCATCGAACCGCAGGAACGCCATGCCACTCGACATCTCGCAGCTGCGACTTCCGCTCATCGTCTCGCCGATGTTCCTGGTGTCCGGACCCGATCTGGTGGTCGCCGCCGCACGCAGCGGCGTGATCGGCGCCTTTCCGGCCTTGAACCAACGCAGCAGCGCAGGCTACGAGCACTGGCTGCAACAGATCGCCCAGGGCCTGCGCGAAGGCCCGCTCGCCGGCTGCGACCGGGTCGCGCCGTACGCGGTCAACCTGATCGTGCACGGCAGCAATCGGCGCCTGCAGGCGGACCTGGAGCTGACCTTGCGCTATCGGGTGCCCATCGTCATCACCTCGCTTGGTGCGGTTCACGACATCGTGCTGCGGATCCAGGACCATGGCGGCGTCGTCCTGCACGATGTGACCAGCGTGCGCCATGCCGAAAAGGCGCTGGAGGCCGGAGTGGATGGCCTGATCGCGGTCTGCGCCGGGGCGGGCGGGCATGGCGGCACCCTGAATCCGTTCGCGTTCGTGGCCGAATTGCGCCAGCTCACCGACAAGCAGATCGTGCTGGCCGGCGCCGTCAGCAATGGCGCGCACATCGCCGCCGCGATCGCCGCCGGCGCCGATCTGGCGTGCGCCGGCACCCGCTTCATCGCCACGCGCGAAAGCATGGCCAGCGCCGCCTACAAGCAGATGCTGCTGAATTCCAGCGCCAAGGACATCGTCTACACGCCGAGGATTTCGGGGATTCCGGCGAACTTCCTGCGCCCCAGCCTCGAAGCCAACGGCATCGCGCTCGACGCGCCGGACATGCACGGCGCGGTGGATCTGGGCAAGGAACTGGACCACGAGGGCAAGGCCTGGAAAGACATCTGGTCGGCCGGTCACGGGGTCGGTTCGCTGCGCGACATCCCGCCCGCCTCGGTGCTGTGCGCCCGCATGGAAGCCGAGTTCGCAGCGTCCATCCAGCGGCTCGGCGGCTACGCCGGTGGCGATCCGTGGCACCAGCGCATCTGCCGCATGGGGCTGACGTCGTGAGCGCGCCGCGCGCTGCCGGCGCCCGGCGTTGCCGCGTCAACGCGCCAGCAGGTTCAATGCCCGCGCCCGCGCGAGCGCCGACGCGCGGTTCTTGACCCCCAACTTGGCGTACAGGTTGTACAGATGCCATTTCACCGTGGCCAGCGACAACGACAGCCGGTCGGCGATCTCCTGATTCGACAGGCCGCCCTCGATCAGCCCCAGCAACTCCAGTTCCCGGGCGGTGGGCGTCTCGCTCAGTGTCCGCGAGCCGTCCAATTCCTGCATCTGCTCCAACACCGGGTTTCGCGCGACCTCGAGTCCGGCACAGACCTCGGCGAAGAAACGGCGCTCTTCTTCGCTCACGAACGGCCAGTCCTTCAGCCGCGTATCGTTGACCAGGCCTGCGATCAGGTCGCTCCTGTCGCGAAACGGGCGCAGGTGGCGCCGCCGCGACGCCAGCGAGATGGCGCGCGTCAGATGGCGCGCCGCGGGAACCGGATCGCGGGTGCATTGGCTGAGGAAGGCCTCGTCCAGGGCGAGTTCGACCAACCTGCCGCTTCGCCCTTCGGCGCGCGCACGCACGGATTCCTCGGCGATGCAGGCGCTGGCCGGCTTGAGCTTGCCGCTGGCGATGAGCAATTCGATGCGCGTCGCCTGGACCAGGTCGCGCAGCGACGCCCCATGTTCGGCCAGCGCCGTTTCGCAGGCCCCGGCGCCGGCCTCGGCCTGTATCCCGAGGATGCAGGCCTCGTGCTGCGCTTCTTCGATCCGGCCCAGCTGCAGCAGCCGCCGGGCGATGAAGCACGAGAGCATCAGGCTCAACCTGGGCGGGTACGTTGCGGCGATGGCGCGCAGCGCGACCAGCGACACGGCCTGCGTGTCTTCGCCCGGCCACAGTTTCACCGCCGTCTCCAGGCCATGCGCGGCCGTGTCCAGGATGCCGTGGGTGGAGATCTGCTGCAGGCCGCGCAGCAACAGCGCCTGCGCCTCGTCGCGCAGGTCCATCTGCATGGCCGCGCTCGACGCCAACAGGCTCAACGTCCCGCAGATGCCGGCATTCTCGCCCAGGCGGCGGCGGGCCGCATGCAGGGCGTCGGTCAGCAGACGATAGGCCGTCGCATAGTCGCCTTCGCGCAGCGGAATCAGCGCGCTGACCGCCATGACCCAGCCGTCTCCGTACGCGCTTTCCGCTTGCGCGATGCTCGCCGACGCGATCCGCACCATGCGCCGCGCCTCCATCAATCGGCAGGCGCTCGCATCGAGGATCGCCGCGGCGCATGCGATCGTGGCGACATCGAACGGCGCATCGGCGCTGGCGCCGCCTTCCTGGTCGGTGATGGTCGCGAGCCAGTCGCCGGCGCGGCGCCTGGCCTCCGCCTGGCGATCCGTATAGACCCCGATCGTGATCCGGATGATGTCGATGCGGCGCGACACGGCAGCGATTTTCCCGCCGTCGCCGGCATTCGCGGCCCTGGCCTGCTGCAGCCGTGCGGACAGGCGCGCCATCTGCTCGCGCGCCTGTTCGTAGCGACGGCGGAACACCAGCGCCCAGACGTACCAGAAGTCCGTTTCCCAACCGCCGAACTCGCCGGCGGCATGCAGTTGCTTCACCCACCCCAGGTAGCGGCCCAGGTAGCCCAGATCGCGCACGAAGATCGGGCCGGTGCGTTCGAGGATCTGCACCGCCAGGCCCACCGATCCGCCGGACAGCGCATAGTCGATGGCATCGGCGCAGCGCGCCTCCCTGTCGCACTGGATGGCGGCCCGCTCCAGGATCGCCGTCCTCTGCGCGGCCGTCAGCTCGCGCCGCGCCTCTGCTTCGAGGAATCCGCGGAACAGGTTGTGCAGCCGATAGCGGCGTTCGCCGTCCACCGGAATCAGGAAGACATTGTGTCGCCACAGGTAATCGAGATGGGCTTGCGCGTGCGCGACCCCGGTCGCCTGGCTGGCCAATCCGGCATCGAAATCCCGCAACAGGGACAACCGCAACAGGAACCCACGCAGTTCGGGCGCGAAGCCCTTGAGAACCTGCGTATTCAACAACGTCGCGATGTCCTGGTCCTGCCCGGAGAACCCATCCAGGGTTTTCGCCGGGTGCGCCGCGCTCGACAGCAGGATCTGCATCAAGCGCACCGCGGCCGGCCATCCCTCGGTCTGATGCAGGACCGCGTGGATGGATGCCGGCGTCAGGCCTGCGCACAGCGCCGCGCCGAAGACTTCGCGGATGCCTTGCTCGTCGAAGCTCAGCTCGGCGACGCCGTACTCCTCCATCAGGCCCTCGAGCTTGCAGCGGAGCAGGTCGATGGGCAGGGCTTCCGTGCTGGAGAGGACCACTCGCACCCAGGGCGGGGTTTCGAAGACCAGGTCTTCGAGCAGCCGGCCGATCTCCGGACAGCGGCAATAGCCGACGTTGTCGATGAACAGCGTCAGCGGCGCCTGCATGCGCTGCAGCCGCGCGACGATGTGCCGGATACGATCGCCTTCCGGCTCACCGCCCTGATGCACCGCGACCGACGGATCGAACCCGGCGATGCCTGCGCCGAGCGCGTCCAGCCGCGCTTCCAGGTAGGACAGCAAGCGGCTTGCCGTGGTGTCGCGATCGTCGAGCGAAAACCACCAGCAGGCTTCCCGCCGGCGGTCGCGGTCATGATGCAGCACGCTGAGCAGCACCGTCTTGCCGTATCCGATCGGCGCTACGACCGACACCAGCTTCGGAGCCGCGGACGGCAGCCGCTGCAATGCGCGTAGCGCCGGCGTCTGCGCGATGGGAAACGAGAACATCGGCGGGTGCGGCATCGCCGTGCCGACCACGTCGACGGCCCCGATCCAGCCATGCTGCGCCGGCGGACGCGCGGCGGACGCGCTCCACGCGCGGAGCGCAGCGGCCTCGCTGTGCATGCTCCACTGCGGCAGGTCCCGCTCGAGCGGCGCGGCCGGCGCGTCCGCGACGGCGCTCCCGACCGTGTCGTCCATCCGTCCTGTGTTCATCAACGCCCCTCCGCGTTTCGCCCACTACGTCGTTCGGCAAGCCCTCCGGTTCGGCCCGACGGGGGCCATTCGGCAGACTCGAATGTGACGACTATCCAATACCAGACCATGGTATGGGGACCCATACTTTAGTGCGGTCGGAAAATGCTGCATCGCAATGCCGATCCGGCCCGCGGACCGCACGCGGACGGCGTTCGATTTCAACGACGCAATGCGGTCCCTCAGGCGCGAAGCCGCGGCAAGGGCCGCGCCTGCCCCGGCGCGGCCCGCCGGGGCAGAATGCTGCAGGCCGGGCTGAGCGCACCGGGCAACGCCACGCAGGACGCGAGCCTGTGGCCGCGCGCGCGGCGCGCCAGGCAGACGATCGCGATCTGCGCCCCGGGCGTGCCTCCGCGCGCAACTGCGCAGCCGCGGCGAGATCCTGGTCGCGGCGCCGCGGCCGACCCGAGCGGCCCAACGCCGCATGCGCGTCCGCGCGCAAGGGTCATTCCACCGTGACGCTTTTGGCCAGGTTGCGCGGCTTGTCCACGTCGGTGCCGCGCGCCAGCGCGGTGTGGTACGCGAGCAGCTGCACCGGGATGGTGTGCACCACCGGACTCAGCAGCCCGGCGTTGCGCGGCGTGCGGATCACGTGCACGCCTTCGGATGCGTTGAAGTGGCTGTCCTGGTCGGCGAACACGAACAGCTCGCCGCCGCGCGCGCGCACTTCCTGCATGTTGGACTTCACCTTCTCCAGCAGCGCGTCGTTGGGCGCGATCACCACCACCGGCATGTTCGCATCCACCAGCGCCAGCGGGCCGTGCTTGAGTTCGCCGGCCGGATAGCCCTCGGCGTGGATGTAGGTGATTTCCTTGAGCTTGAGCGCGCCTTCCAGCGCGATCGGATAGTGCAGGCCGCGGCCCAGGAACAGCGCGTTGTGCTTGTCGGCGAAACGCTCGGCCCACACCGCGATCTGCGGCTCCAGGTTCAACGCGTGTTGCACGCTGCCCGGCAGGTAGCGCAGCTGTTCCAGGTAATCGGCTTCCTGCGCGGCGCTCAGCCGCCCGCGCAGCTTGGCCAGCACGCAGCCGAGCTGGAACAGCGCCGCCAGCTGGGTGGTGAAGGCCTTGGTCGAGGCCACGCCGATCTCGGCGCCGGCGCGCGTGTACAGCACCAGCGCGCTGGCGCGCGGGATCGCGCTTTCGGGCACGTTGCAGATCGACAAGGTCTTGCGATGGCCCAGCGACTTGGCGTATTTCAGCGCCTCCATCGTGTCCAGGGTCTCGCCGGACTGGGAAATGGTGACGATCAGCTGCCGCGGGTTGGCATAAGCGGCGCGGTAGCGGTATTCGCTGGCGATCTCCACGCTGCACGGCAGGCCGGCGATCGCCTCGATCCAGTAGCGCGCGGTCAGCCCGGCGTAGTAGCTGGTGCCGCAGGCGAGGATCTGCACGCCGTCGATGTCGGCCAACGCATGTGCGTTGCGGCCGAACAGCGTGGTGTCGAAGCCGCCGGCGTCGAACAGCGCTTCCAGGGTGTCGGCCAGCGCGCGCGGCTGCTCGTGGATCTCCTTCTGCATGAAGTGGCGGTACGGGCCCAGTTCCAGCGAGGCCAGCGAGACCTCGGACATGTGCAGCTCGCGCTGCGCCGGCCGGTCCTCGGCGTCGTACACCTGCACGCCGGTCCGGCTCAACTCGGCGGTGTCGCCTTCCTCAAGGAAAATCACCCGGCGCGTGGCCTGCAGCACCGCCGAGACATCGGAGGCGATGAAGTTCTCGCCCTCGCCCAGGCCGATCAGCAGCGGGCAGCCCATGCGCGCGCACACCAGCACGTCCGGGCGCGACTTGCTGACCGCGGCCAGCGCATAGGCGCCGGTCAGTTCCTTCACCGCGGCCTGCAGCGCCGCCAGCAGCGACAGCCCCTGCGCGGCGTGGTGGTGGATCAGGTGCGCGATGACCTCGGTATCGGTCTGCGATTCGAACACGTAGCCCAGCGCGCGCAGGCGCTCGCGCTGCTGCTCGTGGTTCTCGATGATGCCGTTGTGCACCAGCGCCAGGTCGCCATGGCTGACATGCGGATGCGCGTTGGCCTCGGTGACGCCGCCATGGGTGGCCCAGCGGGTGTGGCCGATGCCCAGCGTGGCGTGCAGGCCCTCGGCCAGCGCGGCGCTTTCCATCTCCGCCACGCGTCCGGTGCGGCGCACCCGGCGCACGTGGTCGCCGGCGACCACGGCGATGCCGGAGGAATCGTAGCCGCGGTACTCCAGCCGCTTCAGGCCCTCGATCAGCACCGGCACCACGTCCCGCTCCGCAATCGCACCCACGATCCCGCACATAGCCGCACCCTGCACCGAAAGATCGCCATTCTAGCTTTGTCCGCTGAATGTCCTATGGGACCCGCCGACGCGACTTGGATGGGCCATCGCATGCCCTGGCGGCACGGCTCGGGTAGCAGGGACCGGCGCGAAGCGTGCGCACATGGCGCGACCGAGCGGGGACCGCCGTCCCCGGCGCCGCACCCGCTCAGGACGTGGATCGCGGCAACGCGGCCTGTCCCGATCGTCCGCTGCAGCCGCGGACATGGTGTCCGCGAACGTGTCCGCGGACACGCGGACAGCGGCCCGCCCCAATGGAACCCTAACCATTTCAGACACTTGCGATTGGCACGCGGTGTGCTTTGGATTCGTTCATTCTCCACTGCGCCGACCCGACCGATGATCCGCGACACTTCCGCCCAGGACCAGGTTCTCGCCCGCCCCCGCTCCGCCGCCGCCTGGCGCCGCTGGTTCTGGCCCGCGCTGATCGGCTTGGCGGTGCTGCTCGGCATCGCCTTCGCCGCGCGCGGCTGGATCGCCGGCAGCCGCTCGTTCGATGCGCAGCGCGTGCGCATCGCCACGGTCAGCCGCGGCGACCTGGTCCGCGACATCTCCGCCGACGGGCGCCTGATCGCCGCCAACAGCCCCACCCTGTACGCGATCTCCGGCGGCACCGTGACCTTGAAGGTGGTCGCCGGCGACGTGGTCAAGCAGGGCCAGGAGCTGGCCGAGATCGACAGCCCCGAACTGCGCAGCAAGCTCGCCCAGGAAGAGGCCACGCTGGCCGGCCAGGAAGCGGAGGCCGGCCGCGCCGACCTGGATGCGGTGCTGGCGCGCGCCAACGCCAGCAAGCTGGTCGACCAGGCGCAGATCGAGCGGCAGGCGGCCAGCCGCGACCTGGAGCGCTACCAGCGCGGCTACGACGGCGGCGCGGTGCCGGCGGTGGAACTGGCCAAGGCGCAGGATTCGCTGAAGAAGGCCGACATCGCGATGAGCCATGCGCAAAAGGATTCCGGCCTGCAGACCCAGGGGGCGAGCCTGGACGCGCGCAACAAGCGCCTGCTCGCCGAGCGCCAGCGTGCGGTGGTCACCGAGGTGCAGCGCCAGGTCGATCTGCTCACCCTGCGCTCGCCGTTCGACGGCCAGGTCGGCCAGGTGCAGGTGTCCCAGCACACCAACGTCGCCGCCAACGCGCCGGTGCTGAGCGTGGTCGACCTGTCCAAGTTCGAACTGGAGATCAAGGTGCCGGAGAGCTTCGCCCGCGACCTGGCGATCGGCATGCCGGCGCAGCTGACCAGCGGCGCCGGCGAACCGTTCGCCGGCGCGATCTCGGCGGTGTCGCCGGAAGTGGTCAACGGCGAGGTCAACGCGCGCATCCGCTTCACCGACAAGCAGCCGCCGGGCCTGCGCCAGAGCCAGCGCATGAGCGCGCGGGTGCTGCTGGATACGCGCAAGAACGTGCTCAAGCTCGAGCGCGGCCCGTTCGTCGAACAGTCCGGCGGCCGCTACGCCTACGTGATGGACGGCAACTCGGCGATCCGCCGCCCGGTGGAGCTCGGCGTCACCAGCCTGGGCGAAGTCGAGGTACGTTCGGGCCTGCAACCCGGCGACCGCGTCGTGGTCTCCGGCAGCGACCTGTTCGGCGAGGCGCCGCAGGTGACGGTGCATTAGAAGCCGGGATTCGGGACTCGGGATTCGGGATTCGGAAGAGCCCACACCGTGTTATCCGTCTCCCTACCGAAGTTTCAGTTGTCTGTATCGCGCCTGCTTTTCCGAGTCCCGAGTCCCGAGTCCCGGCACCACCACTCCCAGCAAAGGAACCACCTCATGCTCGAAATGCGCTCCGTCTCCAAGGTCTTCCGCACCGAACAGGTCGAGACGCACGCGTTGCGCTCGCTGGATCTGCATGTGCGCGAAGGCGAGTTCGTCGCCGTCACCGGGCCGTCCGGCTCCGGCAAGACCACCTTCCTCAACATCGCCGGCCTGCTGGAAACCTTCACCAGCGGCCAGTACCTGCTCGACGGCCAGGACGTCAGCAACCTCAACGACGATGCGCGTTCGCGCATGCGCAACCAGAAGATCGGCTTCATCTTCCAGGGCTTCAACCTGATTCCCGACCTCAACCTGTTCGACAACGTCGACGTGCCGCTGCGCTACCGCGGCATGGCCGCCGCCGAGCGCAAGCAGCGCATCGAGGACGCGCTGGGCCGGGTCGGGCTGGGGTCGCGGATGAAGCACTATCCATCCGAGCTGTCCGGCGGCCAGCAACAGCGCGCGGCGATCGCGCGCGCACTGGCCGGCAGCCCGCGCCTGCTGCTGGCCGACGAACCGACCGGCAACCTGGACTCGCAGATGGCACGCGGGGTGATGGAACTGCTGGAAGAGATCAACGCGCAGGGCTCGACCATCGTCATGGTCACCCACGATCCGGAACTGGCCGCGCGCGCGCAGCGCAACGTGCACATCGTCGACGGCCAGGCCACCGACCTGCAGCGCGAACCGGTGCTGGGGCATAGCGGCGCGGCGATGCCGTCCGCCGCCGACAACCGCTGAGACAGGATCCGCCATGTCGCTGCCGTACGCCGTGGAACTGGGGTTGAAGGGAGTGCGCAGGCACCCGCGCACGGTGCTGCTCGCCGTGTTCACCCTCGCCCTGGGCCTGGCCTCGGTGATGACGATGCTGACCCTGCTGACGCTGCTCTCGGCCGATCCGCTGCCGGGACTGAGCCAGCAGCTGTACACCGGCTGGGTGGAGTCGCGGCAGGCGCAAAAGAGCAACGACGACATGGAACCCAACCGCCTGCCGCCGTCGCTCTGGAAGCTGGGCGATGCCAAGGCATTCATCGCTGCGCATCCGGATATGGTGCAGACCGCGCTGGCGGCGAGCTATCTGACCGTCGGCGACGAGGACGGCAAGCGGCGGCAGGGCATCTACGGGGTGATGGCGCTCGGCCCGATGCCTGCGCTGTTCGGCGTGCCGCTGCGGCACGGCCGCGCCTGGACAGCGCAGGAGGAACGTGCCGCCACGCCAGTGGCGATCATCGGCCATGCGCTGAGCCTGAAGCTGTTCGGCACCGAGAACGGCGTCGGCAAGCAGATCCGCGTGGGCAAGCACCTGTTCCGCGTCATCGGCATCAGCGACGACTGGCAGCCGCGGCCGGCGTTCTACTTCATCCAGTCGCTGGACACGGTCTGGAACGAGACCAGGATCGAACTGTTCGTGCCGGTGCAGGCGGCGCTGGACGCGGCGGCAACGCCGCTCGTCGAGCAGCAGTGCGACGACAGCTCGCCCGGTGGCGTGCGCTTCAACGAAATCAACGTCGCGGCGTGCCGCTGGATGAACCTGTGGGCGCAGTTGCGTACGCCCGCACAGGTGAATAGCTACCGCGATGCCTTGCTCGCGTTCGCCAGCGCACGCCATGCCGCCGGCATCTACGCGCGGCCGCCACAGGCCACGCTGCACAACGTGCCGGAGTGGCTCGACGCCAATCGGGTGGTCCCGGACAACGTGCGCCTGAACTTCTGGCTGACCATCGCCCTGCTCACCCTGTGCGTGGTCAACGTGGCCGGCCTGCTGGCGGCGCGCTTTTTCAAGCGCGCCGGCGAAATCGGCATGCACCGCGTGCTCGGCGCGCCGCGCGGTGCGGTCTTCGTGCGCTGCCTGACCGAAGCCGGCCTGATCGGATTGCTTGGCGGGGTGCTCGCGTTGCCTGCGACCCTGTTCGGCCTGTGGGTAGTCCGCCTGCAGGATCAGAGCTACAGCACCCTGGCCCGCTTCCAGCCGGAATTGTTCCTGCCCTTGTTGCTGCTGGCCGTATGCACCGGGCTGCTGGTCGGGGTGATTCCTGCATGGCGCGCCGTGCAGCTGCAACCGGCCCTGCAAGTGAAGAGTCTCTGAGAGGGCCCTGATGACGCCGCTTCGCCCCTATCTCGCCCCTCTGCACCGACAGCGACTGATGCCGCTGCTGGTGGTCGCACAGACCGCGCTGGCCTGCGCCATCCTGACCAACGTACTGTTCCTGCTATGGCAGAAGCTGGGGCCGATGCTGGTCCCCGATGGATTGCCGCGCAACGAGCTGGTCCTGGTCGACCAACTGGTCAGCAACAAGGGAAGCTGGAACGCCGCGCAGGTACGCGCCGGCACCGAAGCGTTGCGCGCGATCCCCGGCGTCAAGGCGGTCTCGCCGACGATCGGCCTGCCGATGAGTTCCACGCTGACGATGACCGGGCGCGTCACCGGTCCGGAAGCGACCGAAACAGTGAGCCTGTTCACCGGCGACACGCTGCTCGATGCGCTCGGCCTGCAGCTGAGCAGCGGCCGCGACTTCAGTGCGGAGGAACGCAAGGACATCGATCTGGGCGCACCCGACGTGCCCGGCCAGACCGAAGCGGTCATCATCACCGACGCGTTGGCGCGGCACATGTTCGGCAACCGGCCAGCACTGGGCGGCGTGCTGACCGGCAAGGACCCGCAGGACCCCGCGCGCTTCGTCGTGGTCGGGACGGTCAGGCACCTGCTGCGCTACCAGATCGACGAACTGGACGACGGCAAGGCCGAGTTCTCGATGGTGACGGCCGGCCAGGTGACCGGCGTGCCGATCCTGACCTACGCGGTCCGGGCCACGCCCGAGCAGCGCCAGGCGGTGATCGCGCAGATCCCGCAGCGGCTCAAGCGCATCCTCGGCAACGGCATGATGGAAGGCATCGACATGCGCGTGAGCGACTACGAGTCGCAGCGCGACACGCGGCTCAAGCCGCGTCGGGCGGCCATCTGGCTGTTCGGCACGGTGAGCGCCGTGGTCGCGACGATCACCCTGATCGGCATCGCCAGCCTCAGCGGCTTCTGGATCCAGCAGCGCACCCGCCAGATCGGCATCCGCCGCGCGCTCGGCGCCACGCGCGGCCAGGTCCTGCGTCATTTCCAGGTCGAGAACCTGCTGGTCACCGGCAGCGGCATCGCGCTGGGCATGCCGCTGGCCTACGCCGCCAACCTGTGGCTGCTGCAGCACTACGAGTTGCCGCGACTGCCGGCCGTCTACCTGCCGATCGGGCTGGTCGCCCTGTTGCTGCTTGGCCAGCTCGCCGTCCTCGCGCCGGCGCGACGCGCCGCTTCGATCCCACCCGCCATCGCCACCCGCAGCGCCTGACCCGGAGCCACCCATGTTCGGCTATTACTTCCGCCTCGCCTTGCGCAGCTTCCGCCGCAACAAGGTGCTCACCGCGCTGATGGTGCTGGCCATCGCGCTGGGCATCGGCGCCAGCATGACCACGCTGACCGTGTTCTACGTGCTCTCGGGCGATCCGATCCCGCACAAGAGCGACCGGCTGTTCTACGTGCAGGTGGACGCGCAGCCGAAGGCCGGCTTCCAGCCCGGCGAGGAGCCGGATTTCCAGAACACGCGCTACGACGCCGAAGCGCTGCTGCGCGAGAAGCGGGCCAAGCGGCAGGCGTTGATGACCGGCGGATCGGTGGCGGTGGAACCGCTCAAGAGCGGGCTGAAACCGTTCAAGTCGGAAGTGCGCTTCACCTCGGCGGACTTCTTCCCGATGTTCGACACGCCGTTCCTGTACGGCCATGGCTGGACCGGCACCGAAGACGAGCGCCACGAGCGCGTGGCGGTCATCAGCAAGAAGCTCAACGAAAAGCTGTACGACGGCGCCGACAGCGTCGGCCGCGAACTGCGCATGGACCAGCACACGTTCCGCATCGTCGGCGTGCTGGATACGTGGGAACCCAATCCACGCTTCTACGACATCACCAACACCTACGGCTCGGACGAGCAGGCCTACCTGCCGTTCTCGGTGGCGATGGACCTGAAGATGGACCGCAACGGCAGCATGAACTGCTTCGGCGACAGCAATGGCGAGCCGACCGGACTCAACGCCCCCTGCACCTGGGTCCAGTATTGGGCGGAACTGGAGAGTCCGGCGCAGGTCGCCGACTACAAGGCCTACCTCGAGAACTACTCCAACCAGCAGCGCGCCGCCGGCCGCTTCCAGCGTCCGAACAACGTGCGCCTGCGCAACGTGATGCAGTGGCTGGACCACAACGAAGTGGTGCCGGGCGACGTGCGCCTGCAGCTGTGGCTGGCGATGGGCTTCCTGCTGGTGTGCCTGCTCAACACCGTCGGCCTGCTGCTGGCCAAGTTTCTGCGCCGCAGCAGCGAGATCGGCGTGCGCCGCGCGCTGGGCGCCTCGCGCCGCGCGATCTTCGCGCAGTGCCTGGTGGAGGCCGGCACCATCGGCCTGGCCGGCGGCATCGCCGGTCTCGGCCTGGCCGTGCTCGGGCTGTGGGCGGTCCGCCAGCAGCCCTCCGGCTACGCCAAGCTGGCCCACCTGGATCCCACGATGCTGCTGCTGACCTTCGCCCTGGCCCTGGTCGCCAGCCTGCTGGCGGGCCTGCTGCCGTCCTGGCGCGCGATCCAGGTCGCACCGGCGCTGCAGCTCAAATCCTCCTGACCACGACGCCCGCCGCGACGCGGCAGGCAGACCGCCAACGAAGGTCCCTCACAAGGTTACCGCCATGGACATCCGCCCCATCCTCTCCACCCTGCGCCGGCACAAGACCGCCGCCGCGCTGATCGTGCTCGAGATCGCGCTGGCCTGCGCGATCGTGTGCAACGCGCTGTTCCTGATCGGCAACCGCATCGAGACCCTGCACCGGCCCAGCGGCATCGCCGAATCGGAACTGGTGACGATCTCGCTGGGCGGCATCGGCCAGCAGGTCAATGCCGCCGCGCGCACCCGCGAGGACCTGGCCGCGTTGCGCGCGGTGCCGGGCGTGCGCAGCGCGACCGTGCTCAACCAGGTGCCGTTCGTGCACTACTCCTGGAACACCAGCCTGTCGCTGACTCCGGACCAGGAGCGACCCACCCTCAATGCGGCGCAGTACATGGCCGAGGAAGGCACGCTGCAGACCCTGGGCCTGCGGATGGCGGCCGGGCGCGACTTCACGCCCGACGAATACCTGGATCTGGAAACCGCGCAAACCGACAAGGAAGTGCAGAAAAAAGGCACCGCCATCATTCTCAATCGCGCCACAGCGGAAAAGATGTTCCCCGGGCAGAACGCCCTCGGGAAGACCGTCTATACCGGGCCGGTGGCCGCACGCGTGGTCGGCATCGTCGAGACGCTGGCGCGGCCGACCGCGAGCAGCGGCCTGGCCGAGATCGACTACGCGATGCTGCTGCCGCTGCGCCTGAGCTACACCGACGGCCTGTACGTGCTGCGGGTCACCGACCCGGCGCGGCGCCAGGAAGTGCTCGCCGCCGCGACCGCGGCGCTGATGAAGGTGGACAACAGCCGGCTGGTGCTCAAGCAGCAGACCTACGCCGAGATCCGCGACGCCTACTTCCAGGGCGACCGCGCGATGGTGTGGCTGCTCGGCGCGGTGTGCATCGCGTTGCTGATCGTGACCGCGCTGGGCATCGTCGGCCTGGCCAGTTTCTGGGTGCAGCAGCGCACCAAGCAGATCGGCATCCGCCGCGCGCTCGGCGCCACCCGCGGGCAGATCCTGCGCTACTTCCAGACCGAGAACTTCCTGCTGGCCAGCACCGGCATCGTGCTCGGCATGCTGCTGGCCTACGCGATCAACCAGTGGCTGATGGGCAAGTACGAGTTGCCGCGATTGCCGCTGTACTACCTGCCGTTCGGCGCGGTCACGCTGTGGCTGCTCGGCCAGATCGCGGTGTTCGCGCCGGCGCGCCGCGCCGCGGCGGTACCGCCGGCCGTGGCCACGCGCAGCGCTTGAAGCGTCCCCTTGGCCGGCGTCAAGCCGGCCCTTTTTCCCAGGACTCCCGATGTTCGGCTACTACTGCAAACTGGCATTGCACAGCTTCGGCCGCAACCGGCTGCTGACTGCGCTGATGGTGCTCGCCATCGCCGTGGGTATCGGCGCGTCGATGACCACGCTGACCGTGTTCCACGTGCTGGCCGCCGACCCGATCCCGGGCAAGAGCCGGCAGCTGTTCTATGTGGAAATGAATGTCTATCCGGACGACAAGTACGAACCCGCCGGCGAAGAGCCGCTGCAACTGACCCGCCGCGATGCCGAGGCGCTGTTGCGCGACAAGCGCGGCGACCGCCAGGCGATGATGTCCGCCGGCGGCGTCACCGTGGTGCCGGCGCGCGCGGAGCAGACTCCGTTTTCCGTGGAGGCGCGCTACACCAGCGCCGATTTCTTCCCGATGTTCGCCGTGCCGATGCGCTACGGCCATGCCTGGACCGCCGAGGACGATGGCCGGCGCGCGCGGATCGCGGTGATTTCGCGGCATCTGAACGAGCAGGTGTTCGGCGACATCGACAGCGTCGGCAAGGACCTGCAGATCGGCGATACGGTGCTGCGCATCGTCGGGGTGACCGACGACTGGAGCATGAACCCGCGTTTCTACGACATGACCAACGAGACCTACGCCGACAGCGAGGACGTGTTCGTTCCGTTCTCCACCTCGCGCGATCTGGAACTCGGCAGCAGGGGCACGATGGATTGTTGGGGCGACAGTCCGAACGGTCCGAACGGCGAGAACGCCCCCTGCGTGTGGATCCAGTATTGGGTCGAACTGGGCGATGCCGGCAAGCAGGCCGCTTACCGCGACTATCTCGACAGCTACGCGCGCCAGCAGCACGATGCCGGCCGTTTCAGCCACCCGGCGGACGCGCGCCTGAGCGACGTGATGACCTGGCTGGACCGCAATCATGCGGTGCCTGCCGACGTGCGCCTGCAACTGTGGCTGGCGCTGGTGTTCCTGGGCATCTGCCTGCTCAACACCGTCGGCCTGATGCTGGCCAAGTTCATGCGCCATGGCGGCGAAATCGGCGTGCGCCGCGCGCTGGGCGCGTCGCGGCGGGCGATCTTCGCCCAGCACCTGGTGGAGGCCGGGATGATCGGCGCGGCCGGTGGAACGCTCGGCCTGCTGTTCGCCTGGATCGGCCTGTGGCTGGTGCGGCGGCAACCGGCCGACTATGCCGGGCTGGCGCATATGGACGGCAGCATGCTGCTGGTCACCCTGGTGCTGGCGTTGGTCAGCAGTCTGCTGGCCGGCGCGCTGCCGGCGTGGCAGGCCATGCGCGTACAGACCGCGCTGCAACTCAAGTCGCAATGACGCGCCGCGCGTCCTCATTCCCCCCAGGAACAATCCCGTGCATATCCGCCCCATTCTCTCCAGCCTGCGCAAGCACAGGATCGCCGCACTGCTCATCGTGCTGGAGATCGCCTTCAGCTGCGCGGTGGTGTGCAATGCGCTGTTCCTGATCGACCAGCGCCTGGAACGCATGCAGCGCCCCAGCGGCGCGGCCGAGCAGCAGATCGTGCAAGTGCGCATCCGCAGCGTGGCCAGGAACGAAGACAGCGCCGCGCTGACCCGCGAGGATCTGGATGCGCTGCGCCGGATCCCCGGCGTGAGCAAGGCCAGTGCGATCAACCAGCCGCTGTTCGGAACGACGGTCACGTTCAGCGGCATTTCGCTCAGCGCCGACCAGCAGCGCAGCACGATGCGCGCGACCAACTACATGGGCGACATGCAGTTGCTGGACACGCTGGGACTGACCCTGATCGCCGGCCGCCGTTTCCACCCCGACGAGTTCCTCGACTATGCGCGGCTGCAGGATCCCAACGACACCGGCACGCTGCCGTCGGTGATCGTGAGCCAGGCACTGGCGCAACGCCTGTTCCCGGACGGCACCGCGCTGGGCCGCACCATCCATGTGTTCGGCGAGCACCGCATCGTGGGCATCGTGCAGCGCCTGGTGCAGCCGCGCGACTTCGGTACGCCGGCCGACTACCAGGACGCGATGCTGCTCCCGGTCAACATGCCCTATACCAGCGGCACCTACCTGCTGCGGGTGAACGATCCGGCGCAGCGCGAAGCGGTGCTGCAGCAGGCGCGCAGGGTGCTGTTGGCGCACGGGCCCAGGCGCATGATCCAGGACAAGGGCACCATGACCGCGGAGCAGGCGCGCTCGCACTACTACCGCAACGACCGCGCGATGGCCTGGCTGCTGGTCGCGGTGTGCGCGATGCTGCTGCTGATCACCGCGCTGGGCATCGTCGGCCTGGCCAGCTTCTGGGTGCAGCAGCGCACCAAGCAGATCGGCGTGCGCCGCGCGCTCGGCGCCACGCGCAGCCAGGTGCTGCGCTATTTCCAGCTGGAGAACTTCCTGCTCGCCAGCGCCGGGATCGGCCTGGGCATGCTGCTGGCCTACGCCGCCAACCTGTACCTGATGAGCGCCTACGAACTGCCGCGGCTGCCGCTGTGGTACCTGCCGGTCGGCGCGCTGGCGCTGTGGCTGCTCGGCCAGCTCGCGGTGCTCGGGCCGGCACGCCGCGCCACCCGCGTGCCGCCCGCGGTCGCCACGCGCAGCGCCTGAGCGAATCGCTTCGGATCATGGATCGATTGCTGATCTCGCCGTACAGGCACCCGCTGCTGGCGATGCTGATCGTGCTGCAGATGGCGCTCGGCTATCCGGTGCTGCTCGCCATGGGCACGCTGGCGTCGCAGGCGCATGCGCGGATGCACGCCTCCAGCGGCATCGACGACGATGCGCATCTGCTGACGCTGCGCCTCAACGGCCGCGTGTCCGGGACGGAAGCGCAGCGCGAGGCGGCGGCATTGCGCGCGATCCCCGGCGTCCTGCACGTGGCGGCGATCAATCAGCTGCCGTTCGGACCCGAGCACTGGAGCACGCTGATGGGACCGCGCGCCGACGGCGCCGGCGGACAGTTCCGCGTGACCACCTACCTCGGCGGTCCCGGACTGCTGGCGGCGCTGGGCCTGCGCCTGCAGCGCGGCCGCGATTTCGCCAGCGACGAGTACCGCGACCTCCCCTCGCCCACCGCGCTGGACCTGGCGCAGCGGGTGATCCTGACCCAGTCGTTGGCAGCGAGGCTGTTCCCCGGCCGCGACGCGGTGGGGCAGGCGGTGTATCTGGGCGGCCGGCCGCCCGCGCAGGTGGTCGGCATCGTCGAGCGGCTGCGCGCGCCTGGCACCGGCGACGAGGACGGCGCCATCCTGGCGCTGCGCTTGCGCGACGACGGCGACGCGCTGTATGTGCTGCGCATCGCGCACGGCGATCCGACGCAGCTCCGCGCGCGCCTGGGGGCGGATGCGCAGCGGATCGCGGCGGGGCGGATGCACGAGCTGGGCAGCGCCGGCGAACTGCGCTCGCAGCAACGGCGCCTGCATCGCCAGCGGCTGATGCTGCTGGCGGCAGGTGCGGCGCTGTGGCTGCTCGCCACGACCGCGACGGTCTACGCCATCAGCGAGCTGATGGTGCGCCAGCGTTACCGGCAGATCGCGCTGCGTCGCGCGCTGGGCGCGCGTGCGGCGCAAGTCCGCCGGCAACTGCATCAGGAAAACCTGCTGCTCTGCGGCCTGGGCGTCGCCATCGGCGCGGGCGTCGCCGCGCTGTTGCGCCGGGTCCTGCCGGAGGCCGCAGCGCTGTCGCCGCCGCCGCTGTCCGCCCTGGTCGTCGCCTTGCTGTTGCTCGCGGCCGGCTGGCTGGCGATGCGCGGACCGGCCGTTCGCGCGGCGCGGCTGTCGCCTGCGGCGTATCGCTGATGCGCATGCGCGTGGTTGCCATATCGCGCGGGCCCGCGATGGCATCGGTCGCACGCCGGCGGCGGCTGGCGCACACGACAAGCCACACCGGGGCTGCGATGATGCCGCTGCGTCCGGCATTCACCCGTTCCGCCCAAGCCATCCGACAAGGTTCCCGATGCCCTGCATCCTGATCATCGACGACAACCCCGCCGTCGCCACCGCGCTGGAAGTGCTGTTCTCCCTGCACGACATCGAGACGGTGCATGCGGACAGTCCGGAGGCCGGGCTGCAGCGCCTGGCAGAGAGCGATATCGATCTGGTGCTGCAGGACATGAACTTCACCGCCGATACCACCTCGGGCGAGGAAGGCGTGGCGCTGTTCGATGCGATCCGCGCGCGCCATCCGGACCTGCCGGTGATCCTGTTGACCGCCTGGACCCAGCTCAGCAGCGCGGTGGAACTGGTCAAGGCCGGCGCCGCCGACTACCTGGCCAAGCCCTGGGACGATCGCAAGCTGCTGACCACGGTCAACAACCTGCTGGAACTGTCCGAAGCGCGGCGCGAACTGGAGCGGCGCCGCGACGGTGAACGCCGCCATCGCCAACAGCTGGCGCAGCGCTACGACCTGCGCGGCGCGGTGTTCGCCGATCCGGCCAGCGAACGCGCCATCGCCCTGGCCTGCCAGGTCGCGCGCTCGGAACTGCCGGTGCTGATCACCGGCCCCAACGGCAGCGGCAAGGAGAAGATCGCCGAGATCGTCCAGGCCAATTCGCCGGTGCGGCAGGGCCCGTTCGTGGCGCTGAACTGCGGCGCGATTCCGGCCGAGCTGATCGAAGCGGAATTGTTCGGCGCCGAGGCCGGCGCCTACACCGGCGCCAACAAGGTCCGCGAAGGCAAGTTCGAGGCCGCCGACGGCGGCACCCTGTTCCTGGACGAGATCGGCAACCTGTCGCTGGCCGGGCAGATGAAGCTGCTGCGCGTGCTGGAAACCGGCCGCTTCGAACGGCTTGGCTCCAACCGCGAGCGCCAGGTCAAGGTGCGGGTGATCAGCGCCACCAATGCGGACCTGACGACGATGATCCGCGACGGCACATTCCGCGAGGATCTGTACTACCGGCTCAACGCGGTGGAGCTGTCGCTGCCGGCGCTGGCCGACCGGCCCGGCGACATCCTGCCGCTGGCCGAGCACTTCCTGTCCGGCGCCAAGCCGCTGTCGGCCGGCGCCGCCCAGGCGCTGCAGCGGCATGCCTGGCCCGGCAACGTGCGTGAGCTGCGCAACGTGATCCAGCGCGCCGAGCTGCTGGCCGGCGGCCGCCAGATCGAGGCCGCCGACCTCAACCTGCCCAAGCCCGCCGCGCAGCGTCCGGCACCCTGCGCCGAACCGGACCGCGAGCGCATCGTCGCGGTGCTGGGCCGCGCCAACGGCGTCATCGCCCAGGCCGCCGCCGAGTTGGGCATGAGCCGGCAGGCGCTGTACCGGCGCATGGACCGCTACGGAATCCCGCGCGAATGAAATGGCGCCGTTCCTTCACCGTCGGCCTGTTCCTGCGCCTGCTGCCGGTGCTGGCGCTGGCCGCGGCGATGCCGTGGCTGCTGGCGTACTGGATGGACCGCGGCTGGGAAGTGGTGACCTTCTCGGCGCTGTCGCTGCTGGCGCTGATGTGGTGGACGCTGCGCCGCGCCACCGCACCGATGCGCTCGCTGTTCCGTGCCCTGGCCGGCACCGTCAGCAGCTACCGCGACGGCGAATACAACTTCGGCGTGCACTGGCGCGGCGACGACGAACTGGGCGAGATGGTCGCCGCGCATCGGCAGCTGGGCGACATCCTGCGCGAGCAACGCCAGGGCCTGGCGCAACGCGAACTGATGCTCGACACCATGGTGCAGAACACGCCGGTGGCGATGCTGCTGACCTCCAAAGGCGGCGACGGCCTGCGCCGCGTGGTGTTCTCCAACCTGGCCGCGCGCAAGCTGCTGCACGGCGGCTGGAAACTGGAAGGCCAGCGCCTGGACGATCTGCTGCTGGGCATGCCGCCGGCGCTGCGCGAGGCGGTCGCGCGCGGCGGCGACAGCCTGTTCACCATCGACGACGAGGAGGATCCGGAAGAGGAGCAGGTCTACCATCTGTCGCGGCGCCGCTTCCGCCTCAACGGCCGCCTGCACGAACTGCTGCTGATCCGCCTGCTCACCGCCGAACTGCGCCGCCAGGAAGTGCATACCTGGAAGAAGGTGATCCGGGTGATCAGCCACGAATTGAACAACTCGCTGGCGCCGATCGCCTCGCTGGCGCATTCCGGCGCCGAGCTGGTGCGGCGGCAGAAGGTGGAGCGGCTGGAGGAAGTCTTCGGCACCATCGAGGAGCGCGCGCGGCACCTGGAAGGCTTCATCCGCGGCTATGCGCGCTTCGCCAAGCTGCCGCAGCCGCAGTTGCAGACCGTGCACTGGGCGCAGTTCCTGGGCGGGTTGCAGCAGCAGATCCCGTTCGCGCTGGAACTGGAAACCCCCGACCTGCACAGCCGTGTCGATCCGGCGCAGTTGCAGCAGGCGCTGCTCAACCTGGTCAAGAACGCGCACGAATCCAGCCCCGAGGGCCTGGCGCCGGCCGACAGCGTGCGCATCCGCGTCTCCACCCGCCCCGAGTGGCTGCGTATCGAGGTGCTGGACCGCGGCAGCGGCATGAACGAAGCGGTGCTGCACAACGCGCTGATGCCGTTCTATTCGACCAAGCGCAACGGCACCGGCCTGGGCCTGGCGCTGACCCGCGAGATCGTCGAAGCGCACGGCGGCCGCCTGTCGCTGCAGAATCGCGACGACGGCGGACTGTGCGTGGCGGTGCAGTTGCCGCTGGCGTCGGCGAACTAGCGCGTTTCGATCCAGACGATGCCACCCGATGGCGCCACTGTGGGAGCGACTTCAGTCGCGACGGGCTCTACCGGTAACGCCCATCGCGACTGAAGGGCACCTCTAATAACCTCGATTCTAAAAATTTCGCACTATGCGCATCAATGACTTGCGAGC